>CAMYJV010000174.1 GCA_947258805.1 uncultured Gammaproteobacteria bacterium
GTTCATTGCGACCTGGATCTTCTCTACCAGCGGCAGATCTTCGCCAAGGATCCGATTGTAGTTTGAACGCCGGGTCGTCCAGACGGATTCGTCTCTGCCCGCCGGATCGTCCGGCGCAAACCAGGTGACTTCCAGCAGCGCGGTGTCGGCCGTCTGCGGCCAGACGAGGTTGAAGGGCAGGCCGGTCGGTGCCAGCGGCGTCACCAGGTTGGGAAAGATGTTGAAGCTCGGGCTGTTCTGGCGGTCGAAGTCAGTCGTGCTCGCCATCTCCGGCAGGCCGCGGGTGCCGGGGTCCTCCCAGTCGGGCCGGCGGTTAGGGCTCAGCATCAGGGAGTGACCCTGTGGTAACAGCGTGATGATCGTGCCGCGGTAGTCGAGAAAGCGGTCGACGGTCCCGCCGTGCACGCTCTTCAGGTGGTAGACCTCGAGGAAACCTTCCAGCAGCAGCTTCACGTTGCAGTTCACCGTGAAAGTTTCCTGGCTGACCAGGCGCAGGCTGTCCAGCGGCAGCGAGGTGAAGAAGTCGTGGACCGGTCCGAGGTATTCCGCCAGCGGCGGCGCCTCGGGGTCTTCGCTGATAAAGATCCAGTTGCCCAGATGTTCGCAGCGCACCGGCACCAGGTTGCGGCAACTGGTGTCCAGGCCGATGAAATCGCGGCGGTCCCGCAGGTTCACCAGCTGGCCGCCCAGGTCGTAAGTCCAGCCGTGGTAGTTGCAGACCAGGCCACCTTCGAGTTGTCCCGAGTCTTCTGTGACCAGCGGCCCGCCCCGGTGTCGGCAGATGTTGTAGAAGGCCCGGACTGCATCGTCGTGGTCGCGCAGGATCACAATGGGCGAACCGTTGCGTTGCCAGAGTTTATAGCTGCCGGCCTCCTGCAGTTCGTCGACATGGGCCGCGTACAGCCAGGCGTTTTGCCACAGGTGCTCGCCTTCCAGGGCCAGGAAGTCGCGATCGGTGTAGCGGCCCGGCGGAATGTCCGGCAACTCCGGGAAACCCGCGGGCGGTTCCCGTCGGGCGCGCTCCGAGTCGATGCGCGAGGCCAGTTTTGCAATGACTTCGGGGCCCATGAATTCAGTATAAGGGAGCGTCTCGGCGATAAGAAACAGGCTTGACTGTTTTTTTTGGGAGGGCGCGCGTAGGATTAAGCGCGATCCCTAACCACAGGCTGCCGCCCGATGGCCGACATCATCCTGCACCATTTCGACCTGTCGCCCTTTGCCGAAAAGGCGCGGCTGGCCCTGGGTTTCAAGGGCCTGGCCTGGCGGTCCGTGCAGATCCCGCTGATCATGCCGAAGCCCGACCTCGAGGCGCTGACCGGCGGTTACCGCAAGACCCCGGTTATGCAGATCGGTGCCGACATCTACTGCGACACCCAGCGCATTGCAGCAGAACTTGAGGGCCGCTATCCGGAGCCCACCTTGTTCCCGAACGGCAACGAAGGGCTCGCATTCGCGCTGTCGGCGTGGAGCGACAAGGCCTTCTTCGAACCCGGCGCGGGTTTGTCCATGGGCACGAACGCGGAAATCCCGGAACCGCTGCTGGCAGACCGCAAGGCGTTTTTCAATTTCATGGATTTCGACACCCTGGCCGACAGCCTGCCGCATCTCTACGGCCAGCTGCGCAGCCAGGTGGCCCTGGTGGATCGGCAGCTCGCCGACGGCCGGACCTACCTGCTGGGAGAACGGCCGGGCTGGGCCGACATACTCGGGTACTTCCCGGTGTGGATGTGCCGGGGCAACATCGCCGGCATCGAAAGCCTGCTCGCGCGGTTCAAATCAATGGCCGCCTGGGAGGGCCGGGTGGCGGCGTTCGGCCACGGCGAACGCTCTGAGATGGACGCGGAAGAAGCGCTGCAAATCGCCCGTGACACACCCCCCGAGACCGCCAGCGAGATCGACGCTGACGATCCGCTGCAACTGCGGGCCGGCGACCGCGTCACCGTGTCGCCGGACGACTACGGCATCGTGCCGGTCGCGGGCGAACTGGTGCGACTGACGGTCGACGACATCGCGGTGCGGCGCGAGGATCCGCGGGCCGGTGAGGTCGTCGTGAACTTTCCGCGTCGTGGTTACAGGGTCGCAGCGGCCTGAGCGGACCCAGGGCCTCACGATGATCGAGCTGTACTTTTTCCCGTCGCCGAACGGGCTGAAGATCGCCATCATGCTGGAGGAGTGCGGCCTGCCGTACGAGGTGAAGCCGGTCAACATTGGCCGGGGCGAGCAGTTCCACCCGGACTATCTGGCGATCAACCCGAACAACAAGATCCCGGCCATTGTCGACCGCGACACCGGGATACCGGTGTTCGAAAGCGGTGCGATCCTTTTGTACCTGGCGGAGAAAGCCGGTCGCTTTTTGCCGACGACGCCCGCCGAACGAATGCATTGCCTGAGCTGGCTGTTCTGGCAGGTCGGCGGGCTGGGCCCGATGGCCGGCCAGGCGCATCATTTCCGGGCCTTTGCGAGCGAAGAAGTACCCTATGGCATCAAGCGCTACACGGATGAGTGCAATCGTCTGTACGGCGTATTGGATCGGCAGCTGGCGACGCACGAGTGCCTCGCCGGTGAATATTCCATTGCCGACATGGCCTGCTGGCCCTGGGTTGCGCCCCACGAGCGCCAGGGTCAGGACCTCGGTGACTTTGTGCACGTGCAGCGCTGGTTCGAAACGCTACGCGAGCGCCCGGCGGTGCAGCGTGCCCTTAAACTGGGCCAGGAAAAGATGATGGATCGCGAAGGTTACCGCTTTCTCTACGGCCAGACGGCCGCGATGGTAGACGAGCAGGCCGACGCGCAGGCGGGGCGCAACGGCGAGGGCGGGTCATGACCGACATCATTCTGCACCACTACGACGCGTCACCGTTCACCCAGAAAGCCCAGCGAATGCTGGGGCTGAAAGGCCTGGCCTGGCGTTCCGTCGAAACGCCGATGATCATGCCGAAGCCCGACCTGGTTTGCCTGACCGGTGGCTATCGCGGCACGCCCGTGATGCAGATCGGCGCGGACGTCTACATCGATACCCAGTGCATCGCGCGGGAACTGCAGCGCCGCTACCCGTCGCCAACCCTGTTTCCGGGTAAAGACCCCGGGCTTGCCTACGCGCTGGTGAAATGGAGTGATGCGTTTTTCCAGGCGGGCCTGACCATGGCGCTGGCGATGCTGGGGCCAGACTGGGACCCGGCTTTTCTCAACGACCGAAAAGCAATCTTCACGAACCTCGACTTCGATCGGCTCGATGCAGACGCTGAGCACGCAATGGCCCAGCTGCGCGCCCATGCGGCGCTGCTCGACGCGCAGCTCACTGACGGGCGCGCGTTTCTCACCGGTGATCAACCAGGTCTGGCGGACATCCAGGCATTCGGCGTGCCGTGGTTTACACGGGCCGCCCTGCCGGTCGCGAACGAGCTGCTGGCCCGATTCAAGCATTTGCCGGACTGGGAAGCCCGGGTTGCAGCATTGGGCCAGGGCGAACGTGCCGACATCGATGTGGCAACGGCCCATGCAGAGGCCCGCGACGGTCAACCGGACTTGACCGTCATGCTCGATCTGGATGATCCGCAGAACCTGGCGGCCGGCCTTCCTGTCGCGGTAGCGGCCGACGATTTTTCCGACCGGGGTGCCGTGGAGGGCGAGCTGGTTGTCGCGTCGGCACTTGAAATCGCAGTGCATCGCCGCACCGACGACTTCGGTGACCTGGTCGTGCATTTTCCCCGCCTGGGTTACCGGGTGATGCCGCTAGAATAGGAACCCATGGATTTCCAATTAGACGAAGAACAGCAGCAGCTGCAGGAAGCCGCCCGGCGCTTTGCGCGTGAACGGCTACCCGAAGTTGCCGAACACCTCGAGACTGCAAACGAAGCGCCCAGTCGCGAACTCATAAAAGAGTACGCGGAACTTGGCTTCCTGGGCATCAACATTCCGCAGGAGTTCGGCGGCCTGGGGCTGGGTAATCTCGAAGCCCTGATCGTGCTCGAAGAGTTCGGGCAGATTTCCTCCGCGGTGGCCTTTCCGATCTTCGAATCCTGCGTGGGGCCGGTGCGCGCGATCGAGCGCTTTGGTAACCCGAAGCTGGTCGCCGACGTGGTGCCCGCCGTGTGCCGCGGCGAAAAACTGGTGGCCGTGTCCATGTCGGAACCGCAGGCGGGTACCGCGCTGACGGACCTGAAGACCCGGGCCGAGGTGAACGGCGACCAGGTCGTGATCAACGGCACCAAGCGCTGGTGTTCGGGCGGCGGGCACGCCGACGGTTACGTGGTTTACTGCCGTATGTCGGAAGACGCCGGCGCCCGCGGTATCGGCGCCGTGTATGTCGAAAAAGATACGCCGGGATTAAGTTTTGGCAGCGCCGAAGACCTGATGGGCTTTCGCGGCATTCCGTCGTCCGACGTGTTCCTCGACAACGTGACCGTGCCGGCTCACCACGTGATCGTGCCCGCCGGCGGCTTCGGCAAGCTGATGGAAGCCTTCGACCTGGAGCGTTGCGGTAACGCCACCATGGCGCTCGCCCAGGCCTCCGGCGCGCTGGAGGAGGTCACGGTCTACGTGCAGGAGCGCGAGCAGTTCGGCAAGCCGATCGTTGATTTCCAGGCTGTGCAGCTGCGGCTGGCGGAAATGAAAATGCAGGTCGAGAGTGCGCGGCTGCTGATCTACCGGGCCGCTGCCAATGCCCAGGAAGGTCTGCCCAGCATCCTGGATTCGTCGCTGGCCAAGTGCTACGCGAACGAAATTGCCCGTAACGTCACCGGCCACGCGGTGCAGTTGATGGGCGGCTACGGTTACTCGAAGGACTACCCGATGGAACGGCGGCTGCGCGACGCGTGGGGCTGGGGCATCGCCGGCGGCGCCATCGATATCCAGAAGGTCAACATTGCGAGTGCGATGGTCGGCCGGCGTTTCGACCAGCGCCGGTAGACACGCCGGTTGTCGTGCGCCACCGAGTGCTCATTGGCCTTCTCTGCGGATCGCATCCGCTTTT
>CAMYJV010000175.1 GCA_947258805.1 uncultured Gammaproteobacteria bacterium
TGATCTACGGCTGCTGCAGCGGTCCGCAGATGATCCGCATGGGCGCGCGCTGCGCCGAGGGCATCCAGGTCAGTGATTTCACGGTTGCGATGATGCCAGGGGCAATGGAGAACGTGCGCGCGGGGCTGGCGAAACGCGAGCAGCCCGCCAATGACTTCCGTGTGGGAAACTTCTGGGCCTGGCACATCAAGGCTGACCCGGAGGTGTCGATGTACGAAGCGCGGCGCGAACTGATCTGGCGGGGCTCAATTGTCGCCAAGTACGAACACGAGATCGCGCCCTTCTGCCACGATGATGCCGAAGTGAAGCTCGTAGTAGACAACTGGATGAATTTCGCAAAGGCCTTCTGGACCCGCAGCGGGCAGATCGACGACGTGCCGGAAGATCTCGTCAACCGGCTGATCGCCGGCCTGTCGTCGGCCGGTGGTCTGGACAGCCTGGACGCAGAACTGGAACGCGTGCGGCAATTCGCCGACAGTGGGTTAACGGAATTGGCGCTGCGGCTCTTCGACGACCCGATGGACGGCCTGAAACTGATCGGCGAGCGCGTGCTGCCCGTCGTCCGCTGAGCTTCAGACCAGCTCGGCGTCCGTCAGCACCTCCACCAGCGCCGGGCCCGGCGCGGCGAGGCCCTGGCGAAGCGCTGCGTCGAGTTCATCCGCGCGCGTCACCCGCAGCCCCAGACCACCACACAGGGTGGCGTAGTCGGCGAAGTTCGGATTCGACAGCTCCGTTTCCCACACGGGCCAGTGACCGCTGCGTTGTTCCTTGCTGATCTTGCCGAGTTCGCTGTTGTTCATCAGCACGTGCGTGATGTTCATCCCGTATTTCACAGCCGTATTGAACTCGCCGAGGTACTGACCAAAGCCACCGTCGCCGCTGACCGACACCACCTTGCGCCCGGCAAAGGCCGACACCGAACGGGTCGCGGCCCAGGCGCCCATGGCCGCCGGGAACGCGAAACCGATAGACCCGAGGTACCCAGACATCAGCACCCGCTGGTCTCGGCATTCGAAGTAGCGGCCAAACGAATAGGTGGTGTTGCCGACATCCACGGCTATCACCGCGTCGGCCGGCACCAGCGATGACAGCGCGTCGAACAGCAGTGCAGCATTCAGCCCCTTGCCGCGATCGCGCGTCCGGCGCCGGGCTTTCTCGTCGCGCCAGATACGCCAGCGCGCAGCGATGTCCTCGCGCTGATCTTCCGCCGCGGTGCTTACCGGCAACGCGGCCGAGATCTGTGTCGCGGTGATGCCAATCTCGCCGAGCACCGGCAGTTCCACCGAGTGAAACTTGCCGAGCGCCATGGGCTCGAAGTCCACCTGGATGACCGGCTTTTTCTTTTCTATACCGGTGTGGTCGGAGAAGGACGCGCCGAGAACCACCAGCAGGTCACTCTCGTTCATGAACCAGCTCGCCACCGGCGTGCCGCTGCGGCCGAGCACGCCGGCGGCGAGCGGGTGGTCGTCGGGCACCTGGCCCTTCGCCTTGAAGGTGGTCAGCACCGGCGCGTTCAGCCTTTCGGCCAGCGCCATGATGGCCGGCATTGACTGCCGGGCGCCGTAACCGACGATCACAGTGGGCCGTCGTGCTGCGGCAATGCGCGCCGCCGCTGCGGCCACCACGTCGGCCGGCGGCGCAATGCCTTGGTCGCCGGTGCGGCCGGCGGGCGTGCCAGCTGCAGCGTCGTTCGCCGCCGGCACCGTCTGCACTTCGTCGGGAAAGACCAGGTGCGCCACATCACGCTGCACTAATGCATTCTTGCAGGCCAGGTTCATCAGTTCCGCGTGCCGCGAATCCCGCAGCACCGTCTGGCTGAAGACCGCGACGGGCGCGAAGGCGGCGGCGAGATCCAGTTCCTGGAAGGCGCCCGGGCCAAGCACCTGCGTCTGCACCTGGCCGGTCAGGGCCAGCACCGGTGCGCGATCGACCTTCGCGTCCCACAGCCCGGTCATCAGGTTGGTTGCCCCCGGCCCGGCAATGGTCAGGCACGCGGCCGGCGTGCCGGTGAGCTTCGCGTAGCCCGAAGCGGCAAAGGCCGCGGCGCCCTCGTGGCGAATCCCGAAATAGTTGAGCCCTCCCTGCTCTGCCTGCACGCGGATCGCATCTGCCAGGCCAAGGTTCGAGTGACCCACCATGCCGAACACGTCCGTTACGCCCCAGTTCACCATGGTCTCGACCATCACGTCACTGACCGTGCGTGTGCGCACCGTGCTTTCTTTGACCGCGACATAGATGCCGTCGTCCCGCTCCTCCACCGGGTAGACGTCCACACCGTCGTCGTGGCTGCCCGGAGACTTCCCCGTAACCGGGTCGAAGTCCCAGCCGTGCCACGGGCAGCGCAGCCAGCACTGCCCGCCCTCGCCCGGTTCGATGGAGCCTTCCGCCAGCGGCCCGCCTTGATGGGGGCATGCGTTGTCCAGCGCTGCATAGCGACCGCCCATGCGCGTCAGGGCCAGCGTCAGCGTGCCGGCCTGGGCCGGGCGCACTTCGCCGTCCTGCATGTCATCGCTGGCCGCCACCCGGTACCAGACCGTGCGCAGGCCATCCTGCTCGTCCAGTTCGTCCTGCGTGATGGCCTTGTGGGAGCCGTCGCACAGCGGCGGCTTGTTCGTTCGCTTGCACTGGCACAGAAACTGCTTGCCACCCTTGTCGGGCGTAAAGGCCAGTGGCTCGAATTCCGTGCCGGCGTGCGAGCCGTCGCAGAAAGGCTGGTTCTTCGACCCCCCGCAGGTGCACCAGTAATAGGTCTTGCCGGCCTCCACTTCGACGGCGGCCGGGCGAGTATCTGCGATGCGGGGTCTGGACATGCTGCTGCTCCTGGTTGACGCCGATTCAACACGGCCAGCGTGGCCGACGCAAACGCCGCGCGGTCGCCCGGGGCGGCCGGCCGTGCGATGATCGGCCGCCGTCGCCCGCGGCGACCGGAGTCATTGGGGAACTGTGTCGATGAGAACCGTTGTCTGCACCCTTGCGGCTGCTCTGTTAGCTACCCTGGGCACCACTACGTGGGCACAGGACATCGTCGCCGAACTGGACCTGCGCGCCGCGCCCGACCCGGTGCGGGAGGATCCGCGGTGGGCACCGAACGGACCTTTCGTTGTCCGCGTGCTGTCGGCACAGCAACTCACAGCCCTGCAGCGGGCCGCCGGCGAAGTGCGGCTGATCGGTGTGAGCACGGAAGCCGAAGCCCTGGCCGCCATCGGCGATGCAACGGCGCTGCTGGGCTTTTGTTCCGCGACGTTACTCGACGCCGCGCCGCGGCTGCGCTGGCTGCAGCTCTACGCTGCCGGCGCCGAGAACTGCGTTGCCCTGCCGCAGATCCGCGGCGGCCAGATCCTGCTCACCAATCTGCAGCGCGTGTCGAGCCCGACCATCGCGGAACACGCATTGGGCATGACGCTGGTGCTGACTCGCGGGCTGGCGCCACACATTTCGGCGCAGAGCCGCGGCGAGTGGAATTCCGGACTCGTGCCGATGCAAAGCCGCGTGGAGCTTGGCGGACGCACGATGCTGGTCGTGGGCCTCGGCGGCATCGGCACGGAGGTGGCCCGCAGGGCGAACGCGCTGGGCATGCGGGTGATCGCGATTCGTGCCAGCGGCCGTGCCGGCCCGGACTTCGTCGTCGACATAGGCACGCCGGACGAATTGCTGACATACGTGGCGCAGGCCGATGTGGTCGTCGCGAGCGTGCCGCTGACGCCCGCAACCCGCGGGCTGTTCGATGCAGCATTTTTTTTCGCGATGCGCCCCGGCGCCTACTTCATCAACGTCGGGCGCGGCCAGAGTGTTGTCACCGACGACCTGGTCGCCGCATTGCGCAGTGGCGACATCGCCGGCGCGGGCCTCGATGTAACCGACCCCGAACCGCTGCCGCCCGACCACCCGCTGTGGTTAATGCCGAACGTGATCATCACCCCGCACGTGGCCGCGCAGTCCGACCGGATTTTCGAGCGCGTGCTCGGGGCCGTGGGCGAAAACTTGCGCCGTTACGTGGCCGGCGAAGCGATGCTGTCGGTTGTAGATCCAGAGCGAGGGTACTGAAGGCACGCCGGGCCCGACCCGGCTGCTGCTCTTCAGCTCACTCGCCGGTGCGATCCACGCGCACCCGGTTGCTGGTCAGGGCTGCGCGCCCTTGCCGGCCTGCCAACGATCGAGAATGGCCCGCGCCCGGTTCGTGTCCGGATTCATGGCCCGGTCATGCTCTGGCAGCCGCGCCGTCAACTCGATCACGTAACCGTTGGGATCACGGAAGTAGATGGAATGGATGAACTCGTGGTCCGCAATTCCCCGACTCTCGATCCCGGCGGCGCGCCCTTTCTCGAGCATCGGCTCGAGGACCGACGCATCCACCTCCAGCGCAATATGCAGGTCGTAGTCGCGCTGCGGCTTGAAATCGAAGGGGGCCTCGGGGGCTTCGAAGAAGGCGAGGTACGAGCCATCCTCCATTTCGTAGAAAGTGTGCAGCACCGAAGTCTTGCGACCGGTCTTGGTCTCATCGATTTCTAGGGAACCGGCCAGTCGCAGGCCAAGAAAGTCCTCGTAGAACTGACGCGTCTCCTCCGAGTCGCGACACTGATAGGCGTTGTGGTGAAGTTTACGAAGCATCGCGATTCCTCTGCCTGATTACGAGGTCAGATCGACGCGAACGAGTGGCCCGCATTTGGCCACTCCAGCGTCGCATGTGCGATTAATTTAAGGGCGGAAGGGGGTCGCAGACAAGTCAGGGTCGGGACAGAATTCCCGGAATTCGTTGCGTCAGGAATCCGTTTCACTGCGCCGGCGAAAGAACAGAGCGCCCAGCACTGCCCAGCCCAGTACCATCGCCCATTCGTACGGCCAGATGAGCGCCGACGGGCTGACCGGCAGGTAGAGTGTAAACAGACCGCAAGACAGCAGCAGCGCGATCCAGCCGACCGGCCGACCCCAGCGGATGCGAAATGGACGCGGCATATCGGGTT
>CAMYJV010000176.1 GCA_947258805.1 uncultured Gammaproteobacteria bacterium
GAGGTACGATTTCCTTCGCGCCGCCGTTTGGCTACGAACTCGTCGCTCGCCGCGTGGGTTCACTGGATGTCAGCAATTACGACCTGTCCGCGTGGCGCGTGGCTGGCGTTGGCGCGGAGATGATTCGTGCGGAGACGCTCGAACATTTCGCCGCTGTCATGAAGCCCGCCCGTTTCGACGCGTCGGTCTTCATGCCTTGCTATGGCATGGCGGAGCATTCACTGGCCATTACCTTCTCGCCTCTCGGCAAAGGTGTGCACTGCGATGTGATTGACCGCGACAAGTTGTCGCATGACAAACAGGCAGAGCCGGCAACCACTGATGCCAGTGCGAGGGCCTTCGTCGACTGCGGTATTGCGCTGCCGGGACACGAGTTGCAGGTTCGGGACGAGAAGGGCGAAGAATTGCCGGAGCGTCACAGCGGCACGATCTACGTGCGCGGCCCCAGCATGATGTCCGGCTACTTCAACGAGCCCGATCTGACCAATCATCACTTGTCCGCAGACGGCTGGTTCAATACGGGCGACGTCGGTTACCGTGTCGGCGACCGGTTGGTGATTACCGGTCGCAGCAAGGACCTGATGATCGTCAATGGCCGCAACATCTGGCCACAGGATCTCGAGTACATCGCCGAGCAGCAGCCCGGCATCCGGACCAATGACGCCCTCGCTTTCGAGCTGACGACCGAACACGCCGATCAGCACACCATTGTGCTCATCGTGCAGTGTCGCGAGAGCGATCAAGCACTTCGTGCCGAACTCATCCAGAGCATTCGTAACAGCGTGCGCGCGGAGTTCGCTATGGATTGCCACGTGGTGCTGGTAGCGCCACATACGCTGCCGCGCACGTCGTCGGGCAAACTGTCGCGTTCCCGCGCCCGGCTCGAGTTCCTCGAGTCTGACAGCTGGGAGCAGCTCAGAACATCTGCGGCCTGATCTTCTGGGGGCAGGTTCCCTGCCAGCCAACCCATGACCAGCGGGTCTGAACCTGCGCAACTGGTGGCCCTGACCGGGGCCACGGGCCACGTGGGCGGCGCCATTGCCCGCGGACTCGTCCAGCGCGGCTACAGGCTCAGGGTGTTGGTCCGGTCACCCGACCGGCTGCCGCCGAAACTGGATGCAGACGTGGTAACCGGCGACCTGCTGGATGCCGGGGTGCTGGATGCTCTGGTGGCTGGTGTCGACGCGGTGGTGCACTGTGCCGGAGTCACCCGGGGCGCAACACCCCAGCAGTTCGATGCGGTCAATGTCACCGGTACCCTCAGGCTGGCGCACCGGGTGGTGGCGCGGGGTAATGCGCCCTTCCTGCTGATATCGTCGCTGGCGGCGCGTGTCCCGCAGGTGTCTGCCTATGCGCAGAGCAAGCGCAGCGCCGAAGACCTGTTGAAGCGCACCCCCGGCTTGCAATGGGCGGCGATGCGGCCGCCGGCTGTCTATGGTCCCGGCGGTGACGAGATCCTCGCGCTGTTGCGCTGGGTGACCCGCGGTTTTCTGTTTGTGCCCGGCGATGCTGAGGCGCGCTTCTCGCTGATTCACGAGGATGATGTCGCGGCCGCGGTGGCCGCCTGGCTGGCCCACCCGGAGTTCAGCGGGCCCTTTGATGTGGATGATCATCGCCCCGATGGCTACAGCTGGAAAGAATTCTCAGAGATCGCGGAAGAGGTTTTCTCCAGGCGCATCAGGCTGCTGCAACCGCCCGCGATACTGCTGGACGTGCCTGCAGCGGTGTCCCAGTTGTGGGGCCGGTGCTGGGGCACCAGTCCGGCATTGACGCCGGACAAGTTGCGGCAACTCCGGTTTCCCGACTGGGTTTGTGACGACCAGCGTTTTTCCGCGCAGACGGGGTGGCAACCCGCCATTCAACTGAAACAGGGGCTGGAGGCGCTGCGCGAGAACTTGGCCTAGCGACGCGCGGCACTGGCTCGTGCCTGGCGAACCAGGTCGCCGTTCGAGACGGGGGAGTGCGCTCATATGTTTTCTCTCGACCATTTGACTTTCCGCTACCAGCCCTATCCCGTCGGCCTGGCGACGCCGTTGTTCCCGGCAGATCATTACCGGGAGCTCGTCGCAGCCTATCCGCCGGCGGACCACTTTGAGCGGAGTCGCATCGGCGTGAAGTACGTGTTGTCTGATCGTGTCCGCCGCCGCCAGTATTTTCGCTTCCTTGAGCGCACGCCCGTGTGGAACGAGTTCTATCGCTGGGTCCGCAGCGATGCGTTCATCAGGCATTTGCTTGACGCCCTCAAAGAGCACGAACTGCAGCTGCCGTACTGCCAGCGTTCTCCCGTGCAACGCTACCTGCGGCACCTCGCCTTCGGTCTGCGCGGGCGGCCGGACCACCGCGGCAGCCTGAGGAGTCGTTTCGAGTTCTCGATGCTGCCCGCTGACGGTGGTGAAGTGATCCCTCATACCGACGCTCCTGGCAAGGTGGTCACCCTGGTCCTGACCATGGTTGCAGACGGCGAGTGGGACCCTGCAGTCGGCGGGGCAACGGACGTGAACGTACCGAAGCACGCGCGCTTGATGTTCAACCGCATGAACGACAAGGCGGGCTTCGACGAGGTCGATGTGGTTCATAGCCTGCCCTTTCTGCCCAACCAGGCCGTCGTCTTTCTGCGCACGTATAATTCCTGGCACTCCGTGCAGCCCATGACGGCACCCGGCTCGCCGCAGATGCGCCGGACCGTGACGATCAACGTACTCGAGGCCTGATGCTGCGCGCATCGGTGTGGTCAGGGGCCCGGTTATAATTCACCGCGGTACAGGAGCGGCGGCGTGCACGGAGTCATAGGCTGGGGGATTGTCGGTTGCGGCGACGTCGCAGACCGTAAATCGGGCGCCGCCTTTAATCTCGTGCCGGGCAGCCGGCTGGTGTCCGTGATGCGGCGGAATGGCGCAGCGGCCGAGGCCTTTGCCCGCCGGCACGGCGCGGCGCACTGGACTACCGATGCTCAGGCGGTCATCCAGCACCCGGATATTCATGCGGTTTACGTAGCCACGCCGCCCGCTCACCATCTCGAGTATGCGATGGCTGTGGCGGCCGCCGGCAAAGCCTGCCTGTTGGAAAAACCCGCTGGGCGCTCCCTGGCCGAGTTTCAGCAGATCTACAGCGGTTTCCGCGCCGCCGGGCTGCCGCTGTTCGTATCTTACTATCGTCGCCACTTGCCGAGGTTTCGCAAGGTCAAGGAACTCATCGACTCCGGTGCCCTTGGCGCGATTGTTTCCATCGACTATCGGATGACCAAGCCGGCGCGCGAGAAGGGTTGGGCGCTGGACGTTGCGCGCAGCGGCGGCGGGCATTTCTACGGCTTGGCCGGCCACATACTTGACCTTTTCGACGATTGGTTTGGCGCGCTGGAGTACACCGGTTCATCCGTCACCAACACGATACCCCGACACACCACGGAAGACTCAGTCGCTCTCTCATTCCGCACTGCCGGTGGCGCCGTGGGCTCGGCCTTGTGGAATTTCGCAGCCAGCGGCAGTGGTGATCAGCTGGTTATCGACGGCGTGCGAGGTCGCATTACGATGCGCGGCACGTCGGTGGATAAACCGGTCCGGGTGGAATTCGAACACCATGCGCGCATTCGACTGTGCAAGACACGGGGAGAACGTGCCTATCAGAAGTTGCGTCATCGTTTGGGTTTGCCCGCCGGCGATAAATATCGATTCGACAAAGTTGCCCGGCCCCATCTGCCGCTGATTGCCGACATCACTGAACGGCTGGCAGCAGGTCAGGAGTTTCAGGATTCAGGCGACGCGGGGCTGCGCACCGCGCAGCTCGTGGATCGGGTGCTGGCACCGTATTACGGGGGGCGTGACGATGCGTTCTGGACGCGGCCGTCCACGTGGCAGAGCCTGCAGGCGGGGGTATCGCGGCGGAGCCAGGCGTCGCTGCCGCCGGAATATCGCCTCTCGCCCGCGCAGCTGCAGGCTTTCGAGTCGCAGGGTTATATCGGGCCGTTTCGCTGCGAGGCTGACTGGCAGCAGCTTCTTGTGCCCGTCAAGAAGGGCCGCAATCGACATCTCGACGAAGCGGATGTCTTCGCGGTCTGCACGCACCCGTCAGTCATTCAAAGAGTTGCCCAGGTCATGGGGCGCTCACGCTTTTCACTGTTCAAGTCGCGCTTCGTCGTCAAGATGCCGCGCAGCCATGCCGAGGTGGCATGGCATCAGGACGTGGGGGACCGGAACGGTGGTTTCACGCCCGACGGCAAAGCGGTACCGACGCTGGCGGTCTGGATGGGCATTGATTCCATCGCCCCGGACAACGGCGGCCTGGAGGTGATTCCCGGCAGCCACCGGCGCTTGCTTGGCGACTACAATAAGCAGATCAAGTCTGGCCTGCTCGACAGCGGCGCCCTCACCCAGGCCGACCTCGACCGTGCGGTGCCGGTGCTGTTGCAGCCGGGAGAATTCATTATCTACCACGGCTGGCTGCTGCACGGGAGCAGCCCGAACGCATCGGCGCGCCGGCGCGCCGGGCTGAACGTGCGCTTTGCGCCGCCCGGACTGGAATGCGAGCAAGAGTTCGTTTACATCCCGATCGAGACGACTGACGTGCCGCACCACGACCTGGTGTTTAACAACGAAGTCTGGGCTGCGCGGCCGACAGACACTGGCGGCCCGGTAGACAACTGGGTCAAAGCGGGCTGATGCAGCCGGTCAGAAGCCGTACAGGCAGTCGTTCTGGCGGCGACCGAGCCGGACGATCAGGTGGGCGCCGAGGGACTGGATGTACTCGTGCGCGAGACGAATATTCTCCTCGCCATATTTGTCCTTGTCCTCGAACATCACCATCGGCCGGCAGCGCTTCAGGGTCGCCTCGGCGCCGCGCAGGGCCCGGAGTTCGTAGCCTTCGACGTCGAGCTTGATGAAGTCGAGGACTTTCAGCTCCAGGTCGTCGATCAGCGTCGTGGGGATATCCCCGGGGCCGAC
>CAMYJV010000177.1:0-4900 GCA_947258805.1 uncultured Gammaproteobacteria bacterium
GGCTCGACGGAAGACCACGTGCCGATGCAGGCGGTCAATGCCGCCAAGACTTTCGCGCATCTCGATGCCCGCCTGCCCGGGATCCTCGACGTGAGCTGCGCACCCGGATTCATGAATACCACGATCCGGATCCGCCAGGCTTATGAAGGCCACGCCCGCCAGGTGCTGCTGGCGGCTTTCAGCGCCGACATGGACTACAACAAGCTGTGCATCGTGGTGGACGAAGACGATGATCCGAACGACGTCGCCGAGGTCGTTCGCGCCATTGTCAGCCGGGGCCGCCTGGACCGGCGCGTGATGGTGATCGACGACGTGCCGGGCTTCTACCGGGACCCGCACCGGGATCACTGGGGCCGCTTCGGCATCGACGCGACGCGGCCTTTCGGTCGCGCGGGTGAATTCGAAAAGAAAACCATCCCCGGCGAGCAGGACATCGACCCGGATGATTATCTTTAGGACCGCGCGGTCGCCGAACGTGGTGCGCAACGCGTCCGAGCCACAGGTGAGACATGCCTGAACCGGGTCGCCAGCTGTGGTCTTCGCGCACCGCTTTTCTGCTGGCCACCATCGGCGCGGCCGTAGGGCTCGGCAACATCTGGCGCTTTCCGTTCGTCGCCGGACAGAACGGCGGCGGTGCCTTCGTGCTGATCTACCTCGGCTTTGTCATTGCCGTCGGCGTCCCCATTGCGATGGCCGAACTCCTGCTCGGTCGCCGCGGCAACGCCAGCCCGGTGAATACGCTGCGCAAAGTCACGCGCCAGGAAAATCGCTCCGGCGGCTGGGTCATCATCGGCTGGCTGTCGCTGATCATGCCGCTGCTCGCATTGTCCTTCTACAGCGTCGTCGCCAGCTGGTCGCTGGAGTACATCGGTCGCGCGCTGCTGGGGCTGTTCGAATCGCTGGACGCCGACCGCTCGCGTGCCGTGTTCGCCGGTCTGATGGCTTCGCCGGCGCGGCTGATTTTGTGGCACACCATCTTTATCGGCCTGACCACGGTGGTCGTCGCCCGCGGCGTGCGCGGTGGCCTGGAGGTGGTGGCCAAGGTGCTGACGCCCGGCCTGTTCGTGATCCTGTTAATCATGGTGGGCTACGGCATCGTAGCCGCCGATTTTGGCCGGGCCGTGGAGTTCCTGTTCTGGCCCGATTTTTCCCAGGTCGGCGTGGCGACGGTGCTGATGGCCCTGGGGCAGGCCTTTTTCTCCCTGAGCGTGGGCGGCGGCTACCTGATCACCTATGGCGCGTACCTGCCGGGCTCCATTTCCATTCCCCGCGCCTGCGTCACCATCTGCCTGGCCGATTCCGGCGTGGCGCTGCTGGCCGGGCTGGCGATCTTCCCCATCGTGTTTGCCTACGGGTTTCCGGCCGACGGCGGCCCCGGGCTGATGTTCCAGTCACTGCCCGTGGCCTTTGGCGAAATGCCCGGCGGCCGGTTCATCGGCGCGCTGTTTTTCCTGCTGCTCGCCTTCGCCGCGTTCACCAGCACCGTGAGCATGCTCGAACCCACGGTCGCGTGGCTGTCGGAGCATCGCGGCTGGCAACGGCGCTGGATGGCGCCGGTGGCAGGCCTGGTGGCCTGGTCCGCCGGCATCGTAGTCGCCCTGTCTTTCAACCTGTGGCGCGACGTGCGGCCGCTGGCCATGGTGCCCTTGCTCGCTGAGAAGGGCATCTTCGATCTCCTCGACTTCCTGCTTGCCAACCTGCTGCTGCCAACCAACGCGCTGCTGATGGCGATATTTGTCGCCTGGATGATGAGTCGTCATGCAGTGATGACCGAACTCGGCTTCGGCAATACACCGACTTTTCGCCTGTGGCGGCTGGCAGCGCGCTACATCGCACCGGTGGCCATCCTGATCGTGCTGGTATCTACGATCCGGGAAAATCTCGGTGTGTGATAATTTGCGACACAACCGACCGGGAGTACAACAATGATGCGACTGAAGTCTCTGCCGAAAGACGCCAAGGTGTATGAGCTGTTCGCCCGGCGCCCCCAAACCTTTCAGCCGTTCGTGGATTTCTGTGACCAGATCATGCGCGGCCCGTCGGCGCTGAGCGCGGCGCAACGGGAACTGCTCGGCTCTTTCGTCTCCGCGCTGAATGCGTGCCCCTACTGCCACGACGTGCATAACGAGGCGGTGAAAGCCTACGGCATTGGCGGTGAACTGGCGAAAGACTGTCAGCGGGACCTGGCCAGTGCAGATATCGATGACCAGCTCAAACCGCTGTTTGCCCTGTGCCGCAAGACCACGGAAGCCGCCTACAAGGTCACCGACGCCGACTTCGAAGCGGCCTACGCAGCGGGCTGGGACGACGATGCGATCGAGGATGCAATCCTGGTGACCTGCCTGTTCAATTTCATGAATCGGCTGGTCTCCACCACGGGCATTGAGGCGGACGAGGCCTACCTGCTCGGCGCCGGCCCCCGCATCCGCGACGACGGCTACGCCCATTCGCTGGAGGCCAGCATCGCAAGCGACTGAAGCGCGCTTTGTTAGCGAGGCACGAAACGCGGGCGTCGGGCCAACAGACGCGCGTTGAACCGCGCTAGATCGCGTCGCGCAGCTGGTTGAATGCGCGCCGGCCCTCGTCGGCGGCCGGGCCCCAGTGCTGCAAGCCGTCCAGTTCCGAGTGACCGAAGGCGATGCGCCCGTAGTTCTGGCGGATCACGTCCCGTGGCGCCTCACCGCTGGCGCCGCCGTAGAAGCCGGGAAACGGCACCGAGTAAGCGTGACCCCACCGATTCAGGATAATCCCGGCGACGTCCCTGCCCGGGTCGAAGCCCGCCGGCCCGAACAGCTTCCGCATCTGCGCGAGAATCTGTTTTTCGTACACCGGGTACGGAGTGGACAGCAGTTCCGCCCGCCCCACCCGGCACTGCGCATCAACCGGCAGACCGGGGTAATAAAACGGCGTGTAGAAAGACAGCACGGTGGGCTGCGCCGGATCCAGCGGCGGCTGATAGCTGCCCACCTGCATCGGGTTGCGAATATTGCAGGTGTAGCCGAAATCATCTTCGCCCTTGTTCCAGATGGCCGCGGTAATACCCAGCTTGTAGAGAAACTGCCAATTCGTCAGCGCCACATTCGCCACCAGGAACGGCGCGTGCTGAAACTGCTCGTAGGCTTGCCGGTAGTCATCGGGCAGATCCCGGACCACGTAGCGATTCATCCAGCCACCGGTGGCCATCACCACGGCCTTGGCCCGGATGCCGCGCAACTCGCCGTCACGCGTATACACGAGGCTCACGCTGCCCGCTGAATCGGGATCGCCTTCGTGGGCGACGCTGAGCACCGTCGAACTCAGGCGGATACGCAGCGGCTGCCCGACCCGGTCCAGCGCGCCGAAGTTGATGCGCCCGGTGATGATGTCGTCGAAGTCGGGGCGCCCGGCGATGGCTTCCGGGATCAGGCGCTTCAGGAAATAGCGCACAAAGCCCGAGTTGCCGCCGGGAAACGAAAACCGTTTCAGTCCCGCGGGTGGGACATCCGCGAGGCCGGGCATCGGCAGCTGGTAGGCGGCGTAGGCCGACACCGCATCACTGCCCAGGCCGGCGGCCGAGGCCAGGAAGAGGTCCGCGTTCGCCGCCGCCGCCGAACCCAACTGCAGTTCGTTCTCAAGGAAATCCTTGTAAGACATCGTATCGAGGGCGCGCATCGCGTCGGCGTTCGACGCAAATTTCCGGGTGGCGCCTTCCCGGTGCCACTGCAGCAGCGTCTTGCGACTGGCCGGCGACAGCGGCGTGTTGGCCAGGCGCTGCCGCCACATGTCAACCGCCCAAGTGCCCCGCGCAGAATCGCCATCCTTAAAGTAGTGGCCGACGCTCGTATTGGCCTGCAAACCCCGCACCAGGTAGCCGTAATTGTCGGCACAAAAGCGCAGGGGTTCCGCGTCCGCCGGCCAGTCCTGCAGCCTGAACTCCCTGGGCACACCCAGTTCGGCGTAGTAACGCGCGTCGCCCGCTGCCCGCTCCGGGTTGTCCACCGCTGCGGGAACGAAGAACCCGTTCGCACCCTGCGGCCCGATCAGGCGAGTGCCGTTGACGTTGAACTCGTTTTCCTTCGCTTCGCCACCGAAGATCGGGTGGTTGTCCAGCAGCAGGCAAGTCTGACCGGGCTTGCGGGTCTTGGCGAACTCCAGCGCCGCGCCGAGACCGGCCATGCCGCCGCCGACGATCACGAGATCGTATTCTTCCACCTCGCTGAATTGCCGGAAGCTGGTCGGGAACTCGCCGTCGCGCAGCCGGTGCGCGGCCGCGACGACGTCCGGGGTATTGCCGTGGGACAGCCGGTAATCCCCCACGCCGCCGAAGCCATACCAGTCGGGATCCAGTGACGGGCGCGGGACCCGCGGCTGGCCGAAGCCGGGGGCCGGCATACCCAGCAGTGCGCCGCCGGCACCCATCGCGGCCCCGTTCAGGAAATCGCGCCGGGTTATCCCATGATTAAAACCGGCCGGTGTTGTTCTGTTACCCATTAGTTGTCGGTATTCGCCGTACCATCAGTTTCTGCAACAAGCGCCGGCCGCGGCCCGGCTCCGACCACGGACAGACCTCGATGCAGATACCGCAGCCCTCGGTCTTGCTGAAGTACGGGATGCATTTGTCGAAGTCTACGTACCATTTCTCGACGCCGCGAACGAGCTGCTTGGTGTCGAGGATCGCATCCGCCGGACAGTCTTTCGTGCAGCGCTGGCAGGTGAGGCACAGGTCGTCCACCCCGATGTCCACCGGCGAATCTACCGCCAGCGGCAGGTCGGTCATGACCGCGGCGAGCCTGAAATTGGAACCGTAGTCCACGCTGATCATGGATCCGTGCTTGCCGAGCTGCCCCAGGCCGGCCTTCAACGCCATCGGGATCTGCAGCACATCTTCACCGTCTGCATAGGCTTGCGCCGGCCAGCCGAG
>CAMYJV010000177.1:4929-7570 GCA_947258805.1 uncultured Gammaproteobacteria bacterium
CGGCGCCGCTGCCACAGCGTGCGCATCATCTGCCACATGCACCCCGCCGATGCGACGAGGTTGAAAAACGTATCCAGGGCCTCCCAGGCGAGGGGCTGGCGACCACCGCCGCGCCCGGTGGAGTGAAACACCGGTGTCGCGCGTCTCGGTGCGGCCTCGCCGAGGCCATTGATCGTGTTCCCGGACAGCGGCGGGTCGCGATACTGAAATTCGTAAACCGGCGGTGGCGGATTGACCGGGCGCATGGTCAGCCGTCGTACTTGCCGACTATCTCGCCACTGGCCAGTTCGTCGACGTAATAGGGCCGGCCGCTGCGGCGCGCTTTCCGGCAAGACCGCCGCACGCGCCCGCCCACGGTGAGCCAGGTCCAGGCCAGGAAGGCGATGTACGCGAGCAGGCGCAGGTTGCGCCGGAGACGGTGCCACGGGTTGGGGGTGGTCAGATAGAATTCTTCGCCGAAGGTCACGAGCGCATACTACCCGCCTGCGTGCTTTCTGGTGTGCCCCGGCCGTGCCTGCGCCAGGTAAAAGGGTTGATAATGGCGGCGTTAACCTCTCGATGACGGCCCCGCCCATGAAAGACGACCTGAACCCGCCGGTGCCGCGACGCGAATTCATGCTCGGCTCCGGCGCTGCGCTTTTGGCCGCCGCGCTGCCGGCCACCTACCAGCGGCTGGCCAGCGCTGGCGAATCCAGATCCAGCGACGTTGCGGTGCCGGTTCGCACGATTACGGCCGGCGTGACGGTAGATCCGGCCAACCCCGAGGCGGCGGTGAAACGCGCCGGCGCGCTGCTCGGTGCCGCCCGGCGCCGACTGGAGGCGGCTGGACTCACGGTGCAGACCACGCGAATCGTGACCCAGCCACAGGCCGACTATGCGCGCGACGTGCCGGTGGCGGCATTTGGCGAACTCTTGCAGGTCCTGCAGACTGCCGCGCAACCGCATTCCCTGGCCATCGGCCCCCGCTGGATCGACAACGACGCCGAGCTGACCATCGAGCCGGCGGTGATGGCGGCAACCCTGGGCATCAGTTCGACGATGGTCATCGGCAGCGCCGCGACGGACATCCAGCGCCCGGCCGTAGACGCGGCCGCCAGGGTCATTCGGCGGATTGCGGACAGCGATGCGGCGGCCAATTTCAATTTTGCTGCCATCGCCAACGTAGCGCCCGGCATCCCGTTTTTTCCCGCGGGCTATCACGACGGCGGCGTCGACCGTTTCGCCGTCGGGCTGGAAGCCGCCGGGCTGTTCTTGTCCGTGTGCCGGGAACTGAAGGACCCGGCGACCGCGGGACCGGCACTGGCTGCTGCCTATGCGCAAGTCCTCCGCAGCGTCGCCGCCTTGTGCGCAGACATCGAACGCGACACGGGCTGGAAATTCGGCGGCATCGATCCCACGCCGGCCCAGTGGGGCACCAACAGCATCGGCGCGGCCGTGGAACAGCTCACCGGCGCACCGTTCGGCGCACCAGGGACCCTCGCCGCGTGCCGGACGCTAACCGGCGTGATCCGCTCGGTGCCGGTGCGCCAGACCGGCTACCGGGGCCTGTTCCTGCCGCCGATGGAAGACGCCACGCTGGCGCTTCGCGCCCACGACTATTTCAGCCTGGACGCGTTGCTCGCGTATTCGTCCGTGTGCGGCACGGGCCTGGACACCGTCGCGCTGCCGGGCGATGCGAGCATCGCGGAACTGCGGCGCATCCTCCTGGACGTGGCCAGCCTGGCCGTGAAGCTCGACAAGCCGCTGACCGCCCGCCTGTTTCCGGTGCCCGGCCGCAGTGCCGGCGAGTCCACCGGACCGGTGGGCGACCTGTTCCCGATGAAAATCCTGCGCATCCGTTAATCCACCGGGGCGATACAAGACTATGAGATTCGGCATTCGTTTCATCGAGTACGTGGGCGACAGTCACGAGCTCATTCGCCTGGCCGTGCTGGCCGAGGCCGCGGGTTTCGATTCCGTCTGGTTCCCCCATGACCCGTTCATGCGCAACACCTGGGTGCTGACCACCACCCGGGTGCTGACCACCGGCACCGCGATGGCCACGTCCCGAATCGACATTGGCTCGGTCGGGACGAACCCCTACACCACGGATCCCAGTGAAATTGCCACCTATGCAGCGACACTGGATGAATTGTCCAAAGGCCGCTTCATCCTGGGCCTCGGCCTGCACACGGAAAAGATGGTGGAATGGACGGGCCGGGACGCCGGGGACTATCAGCTGCGGACCCGGGAAGCCACGGACATTATCCGCCGCCTGCTGCGTGGGGAAGTGGTGGCCTATAAAGGCGAGGCCTTCCAGTGGTCAGAACAGTGCTATTTGCGCTTCAAACCCTGGCGCGCAGACCTGCCCATCTACACCTCCGCCTTTGGCGAGGACTACCTGGCCATGAGCGGTGCCATCGGCGACGGCAGCCTGCCGATGATCACGCCCCCCGAATCCGCCAGCTACATGGTGCCGGCCATCCGGCGCGGCCTGGAGCAGAATCCCGCCGCTGCGGATTTCGTGATTTCCGGTTGCGGCTGGCTGTCTCTGTCGGAGACCCGGCAGGCCGCGGCGGACAATATGCGCAAGATGGTCGCCTACTTCGGCCCCTACATGGAGGACCCTGCGCTGGCTACCGTGGGCCTGTCCCACGCTGAC
>CAMYJV010000178.1:0-1640 GCA_947258805.1 uncultured Gammaproteobacteria bacterium
TCAACCGGATCCGCCCGGACGTGGAAGCCATCGAGCTGCCGCCGGGGTATCGCCTGGAGTGGGGAGGGGAATACGAGGCCAGCCAGGACGCCCAGAAGATGCTGCTCATGAAGATACCGATAACCTTCGGCATCATGCTCTTCATCACCGTGCTGATGTTCGGTCGCATACGCCAGCCCTTGGTCATCTGGCTGACGGTGCCCATGATCGTCTGCGGCGTCGTGATCAGCCTGCTGGCTACGGACATGTCCTTCACGTTCCCGGCTTTTCTCGGTTTTCTCAGCCTCTCCGGCATGCTCATCAAGAACTGCATCGTGCTCATCGACGAGATCGATAAACGGCTGGCGGAGGGGACGCCCTCGCTGGAGGTCATTGCCGAGGCCAGCGTCAGCCGGCTGCGCCCGGTGATGCTGGCCGCCGGCACGACCATTGCCGGAATGTCGCCGTTGCTGGCCGACCCGTTCTTTGCGGAGATGGCCGTATGCATCATGGGCGGTCTGGCGTTTGCCACGCTGCTGACCCTGGTTGCGGTGCCCGTGTTCTACCGCATCGCGGTAAGAAAGATGCTGACCGCCGGTGTGCCGGTGGTTGCGGAAGCCGACGAGGGCAGCGAGGCCGACGCGCAGATCGCCCCAGGTTAGCCGCCGGCTGTTGTTTAGCCGCCGGCTGTTGTTTAGCCGCCGGCGCTCTTAACGGTGTAGCCGTCGGCTTCCAGCAGCGGCTG
Source organism: uncultured Gammaproteobacteria bacterium (assembly GCA_947258805.1). Next base: position 725 of record CAMYJV010000178.1, read on the forward strand.
GACCTTCTGCCGCTGATCGCCCTGCAGCTCTATCATGCCGTTGCTGACCGTTCCGCCGACGCCGCAGGCGGACTTCAGCCGCTTGGCCAGCCTGGCGAGTTCGGCATCGGACAGCGGCAGGGCTCAGCGAGGGCCGGCCGTCGGACGGGCAAGCGTCGTTCAGGCGCCGAAGGCCAGCTGCTTCCAGAAATCGCGATAGTCATAGTCGGTCTGCAGCGCCAGATTGAGACGGTTGTAGGACGCGAAATCGCTGACGACATGGGTGATCTGGACGATGCCCCGATCCGTCAGGCCCGCGTCCCGCAGCCCGTCGACGTCCTCGTCGGTAATGCCGGCGGCGTTGTCGTTGACCTTCAGCGCGTAGTCGAGCAGGGTGCGCATCCGCGCGCTGTCTGCGGCAGCAGCCCCGGTTTTGACAAGCTCGGCCACGTAATCCTCGCCGGTGCCGAGGCCGTGATTGAGGATGGTGCAGAAGGCGGCCGTGCAGTAGGAGCAGCCGTTGGCCTTGGAAACCAGAATGCCGATGTGCTGAATTTCCGCCATGGTCAGCTCGCCGGCCTCCCACAGCACTTTGGTTGCCCCCAGCTTGGCGGTAAAGAACTCGGGAAAATTCAGCTCCACATAGAAATGGTTGGGCACGCTGCCTTCCATCTCGGTTACCCACTCGAAAATACCCTGTACCGCAGGATCATCGACGCTGTCGGGCTTGGCGATTTTTACTCGGGCCATGAGGACCTCCTTGTTCAGAAATCCTTGCGGATTTCCAGGCGCCATTCGCGGCCGCGGCTCAGACTGCCTTCGTAGGCCTGAAACGCGGTGCCGTAAACGCCCGTCACCAGGTAATTCTCATCGCTCAGATTGCGGCCGTAGAGGGTGACGGTCCAGTCCTCGCCGGGGTTCATCCAGCGGATGCTGG
>CAMYJV010000178.1:1716-8693 GCA_947258805.1 uncultured Gammaproteobacteria bacterium
GGATGCTGGCGTCCACCAGGTTGTAGGAATCGGTCTTCAGGATCTCGGTGTTGAAGGCATCGTTGTAGGTGTCGTCGCGATAGCTCCAGTCGGCGCGGACCACCAGAAAACCCAGATCGTCCAGCGCGAACTCTTTGGAAACGCCAAGGCTGCCCGCGTACTCGGGTACCCGCTCGAAATCGAAGTCTTCGTCGATCAGGGTGACGGCGGTGTCGATGTCGTCGTACTCCGGGTCGAGATAGGTAAAGCTCGCTTCCACCAGCCAGCCGTCGCCGGGCGCGGCCTGCAGCTCCAGCTCCAGGCCGTTGATGGTGGCCTCGCCGATGTTCTCAGTCACCGGCGCGACGCTGTTGAATACCTGCACCTGCAGGTCGTCATACTTGGTGTGGAAGATGGCGCCGTTGAAGCGCAGACGCTCGTCCAGCATGGCGGCCTTGAAGCCGAGCTCGTAGACCTTCACCTTCTCGGGCTCGTAAGTGGGGATGAGATCGATGTCCGGCGTGCCCGGCGGGGCGGTGAAGCCGGCGACGATGGGCGGAAAAACCCGCTGGGTGAAGCCGCCGGATTTGAAACCCTCGGAATAGCTGAAGTAGGTCAGGAGCGTGTCGGTGACGTCGAACGACAGGCTCGCCATGGGGGTGAACTCGTCGATGTCGATCTTCTTCTTCAGCAGCGGCAGGATGCGCTCGCCTGCCTGCAGGAAGGGCGCGTCCAGGGCCGCCAGCGGATTGCCGGGGGGGACCACATTGCTGATGCCGGCGTAGTAGTTCTGGAAGATGATCTGGTCGGGCTTGAAGGATTTCTCCTCGTCGGTGTAGCGGCCGCCGACGGTCAGGTGCAGCCGATCCGTGAGGTCGTAGGTGGCCTGGGCGAAGGCGGCCCAGGCTTCGTTGTCGAATTTTCCGCCGGAACGGAAGTTGGAGACCGTGAAGTCGAGAATATTCGTGTTCTTGCCGTCCTCGTGGAAGTAATAGCCACCGAGGATCCAGTTCAGACGATCGTGGCTGCCCAGCAGCTGCAGCTCCTGGGTCACCTGTGTCTGGTCGAGATCGTCGTAGAACTGGGAAATACGTTGTGGCGAGTGATCACCGTCCCGGGCGAAGTTCGAATCCAGGTCCCGCCAGCCGGTGATGGATTTCAGCGTCAGGGTATCCGAGAGGTCATAGGTAAGGGTGGCGGATGCGCCGTACAGGTCGGTCTCGGATTCCGCCGGCGCGGTGCCCTGATTCTTGCCGTCCTCACCCACGTAGCGGTTGTCGTAGCAGTTGGGTACCGCGGGATTGAAGGTCACCCCGTTGCCCTGGGTATCCGTGGCCGCGCAGGGCACGCCGGGCGCTACGGCCGCGGTGGTTACGTTGTGGATGAACGCCATGGGCGGCGGCGGTGCCAGCACCACGCCCTGCAGCTGGCTGAGATCGGTGAAGTCGATGCCCAGCAGTCGCATGGCCGGGCCGTTCTCGCGATCCCGGGTGGCCTCGACGCTCACGTCGGCACGAAACCGATCGTTGGGCACCCAGGCGAAGGCCAGGCGACCGGTCAGGGTATCGTCGTCGCCGAGATCCTTGCCGTCGGTGCGCTTCACGTAGCCGTCCTGGTTCAGCGAAGCCACCGACAGCCGCGCGGCCATGGTGTCGCTGATAGGCAGATCCAGCGTGCCTTTGGCGTGCAGCAGGTCGTCCGTGCCTCCCGCCACGGCCACCGTACCGCCGAACTCGCCGCCGGGTTCCGGCTTCACCGTGGTGACCGTTATGGCGCCGCCGATGGTGTTGCGGCCGAACAGCGTGCCCTGGGGACCGCGCAGCACCTCCAGCTGCTCGACGTCGACGATGTCCAGGATGGCCCCCACGGAGCGGGCGATGTAGACGCCATCCACGTACAGACCCACGCCGGGCTCGGTGGTGGGCAGGAACTCCTTCTGACCCACCCCGCGCAGATAGATAGCCGCGGAGTTGGAGGCGCCGCCGAAGCTGGGGTTGTTTTCCAGGGTCATGCTGGGCACGAACTTGGCGATCTCATCCAGGCGGGTGACGCCCCGGTAGTCGAGAGACTCACCGGTGTAGGCGGAGATGGCGATGGGTGCGTTCTGCAGCCCCTCTTCCCGCATGCGGGCGGTCACCACGATCTCTTCCAGCACCTGGGACGCGCCGTCCCTTCGCTCCGGCTGTTCCTTTCGCTGCGGCGCCTCCGCCGCGTCGGCCGGGAGTGATGCGAGCGACAGCGCGAGGGCTGCGGTGAGCAGGCGGATGGGTTGTTGATGGGCCGAATCGTGCATGAGGCGGTTTTCCCCTGACTGTTTTTCTTTGCGGGCTCCAGCCGGGCTCTGGCCGGCCGCTGGTTCTGATCGTTTGAATGGATACCGGTCAGGCGATCTCCGGCACGTCCTTCATGGCGTCCGCGATGGCTTCGTCCGACAGATCCAGGTCCACCATCTCGCCGCGCAGGTACTTGTCGTAGGACGCGAGATCCAGGTGACCGTGGCCACACAGCGCCGTGAGGATGACCTTTTCCTCGCCGCTCGCCTTGCAGGCCAGGGCTTCGCGCACGGCCGCCGCGATGGCGTGAGTGGGCTCCGGCGCCGGCACGATGCCCTCCGTACGGGCGAACTGCAGCGCGCCGGCGAAGCATTCCGTCTGCGGGATGGCGATGGCCTCCACCAGGCCCAGCTGGTAGACGTGGGACACCAGCGGCGCCATGCCGTGATAGCGCAGGCCGCCGGCGTGAATGGGCTCCGGTATGAACGAGTGGCCCAGGGTATGCATCTTCATCAGCGGCGTCAGGCCGGCGGTGTCGCCGAAGTCGTAGCGGTACTGGCCCTTGGTGAGCGTGGGGCAGGCGGTGGGTTCCACGCAGCGGATGGTGGGGTTCATGTTGCCCGCCAGCTTTTCCCGCAGGAACGGGAACGCCAGGCCGCCGAAGTTGGAACCGCCGCCGGTGCAGCCCACCAGCACGTCCGGCGTCTCGCCCACCTTGGCCAGCTGCAGCAGGGCTTCCTCGCCGATGATGGTCTGGTGCAGCAGCACGTGGTTGAGCACGCTGCCCAGGGCGTAGCGGGTTTTCGGGTCGGCCACGGCTTCGCTGACGGCTTCTGATATGGCAATGCCCAGCGAGCCCGGGTGATCGGGATTCTGCTTCAGCAGCGAGCGACCGAACTCGGTGACGTCGGACGGGCTCGGGTGTACCTTGCCGCCCCAGATCTCCATCATGGTCCGGCGCTGGGGTTTGCTGTAATAGGAGGCGGCCACCTGCCAGACTTCGCACTCCAGGCCGAACTGGACGCAGGCCAGCGCCAGCGAGCTGCCCCACTGGCCGGCGCCGGTCTCGGTGGTGAGCTTGCGGATGCCCTCCTGGGCGTTGTAGAAGACCTGGGGCACCGCCGTGTTGGGCTTGTGGGACCCTGCCGGGCTCACGCCCTCGTACTTGTAGAAGATCTTTGCCGGGGTATCCAGCAGCTTTTCCAGCCGCCGCGCGCGGAACAGCGGGCTCGGCCGCCACAGCGTGTAGACGTCCAGCACTTCCTCGGGAATGTCCACGTAGCGTTCCCGGGTCATCTCCTGCTCGATGAGCGCCTTCGGGAACAGGGCCGCGAAATCGTCCGCCGTGGCGGGTTGCCGGGTGCCGGGATGCAGCGGCGGTGGCGGCGGCTCCGGGAGGTCCGGCACGATGTTGTACCAGCGCCTCGGCATCTCGTGCTCCTCGAGCAGAATCTTGGTGTAGTCGCTCATCGTCGGGTCCGCCTCAGTCGTCCACGGGCCGCAGCAGGTGCGGGGACGCGGGATAATATGGGCTGATCGCGGAAAAGGAAAGTTGGCCCCGAGTCGCTTCCGTCCGGCGTTTCGCGTCAGGCAGGCCGCTGAACCCGGGATTTCTCCGGTTTGGGCAAAGACAGTATGATGGCGGCCTTCCGGCCGAGCCTTCCGGCCGAGCCTTCCGGCCGACCGTTGATAATGAGGATATGATGCTGAGACGATTGTTACTGGTACCCGCGGCGCTCTTCCTGGTGTGGGGCTGCGCAAGCTCGCCCATCAAGAGCACCCACGACTACGATCCCACGATTAACTTCACCGGCTATCAGACCTATGCGTTCATCTCTGAACGTCCGATGATCGTCGCCAGTGACGTGGCCCCGAACCCGCTGACGGAAGGCCGGCTGATGCAGGCGATACGCGATGATCTGGACGCCAAGGGCTTCCGCGAGGTGGGTGATCCCGAGCAGGCGGACATGGCGATTGCATTTACCGTCGGCGCCCGCGACCAGATCCGGGTTGACAGTTATCCCACCTCCTATCGGAGCGGCTTCTACGGTGGCGGCGGCTTTTACGGGACTCGGGGTTACGGTGGCGTCTACGGAACCGAGACCGTAGTGCGCCAGTACACCCAGGGTCAGCTGGCGGTGGACATCTTTGATGTGGCGACTCGCAGACCCGCGTACCACGGCACCGCCAGCAAGAGGATCACCAGCGACGACCGGGAAGATCCCCGGCCGCTGCTTCGCGCCGCGGCTGCGGAGGCGCTGGGCGGCTTCCCGCCAACCGCCGGCCCTTCGGCAGGCTAAACCCGGAAGGGTTCTGCCTGCCGCGGACGCGGTGGTTTCAGCGCAGGAACGTAACCACGAAAGTGGCCCCGTATTGCCGGGGCTGGGTCGGTGAGGCAAAGGCGAACAGCCCGCCCACCGGCGTGCCACCCAGTCGCTCGGTATTGTCCGACAGGTTCTTGCCCCAGATCGAAAAGCGATACTGGCCTTCAGCCGATTCCCAGGTTGCGGAAGCGTTGTAGGTGGTGAGCTCGTCCCGGTAGAAGCCCACGTCGTTGGGCGTGGTCAGCACCATGTCGTCCGTGTAGCTCATGCTGGTGGTGAACGACAACCCCGTAGGATTCTGCATCGGCCGCGTTGTCGGTGAACGTTTCCTGGCCTGTGGACGTCTCGGCCTCCCGGATCACGCTGCGCTGCAGGTCCTGGTATTTGGCGTAGAAAGCGTTGAGGTTCAGGCGCAGTCGGCCTTCCCACAGGTCGCTGCGCATGCCGATCTCGTAGGTGTCCACCTGCTCGTCGTCGTAAGGTGTTTCAAAGCCACCGATGGTGCTGGCGTTGTTGACGAAGCCACCGGATTTGAAGGCCCGCTGCCAGAACGCGAACAGCAGGACGTTGTCGTTCATCTGATAGTCGACGCCCACCCGCGGCGAGAAGTCGTTCCAGTTGTCGTCCACGGGGCCGAACCGCACCGAGGGGTCGATGTCCTCGACGTCGGTGATGTCGGTGCCGGAGAAGGGCACGCCGTTGCAGTTGGCCGTGGCCGGCGTCTCCCCAGGCGGGCAGTTGCTGTCGTTGATGGCCATGCCGTAGACGTCGTGCTTTTTCTCGTAGGTGTAGCGGCCGCCGAAGTTCAGCGTCCACTGATCGGTGATGTGCCAGTCCACCTGGGCATAACCGGCCGCCGCCCAGCGCTCCTGACCGTTGCTGCCCCACGCGACGAAGGGATTGTCCCGGGTGAAGCCGCCCCCGCCGAACAGCTCGCTGTCCAGGAAGATCCACAGGAACTGCTGCACGTCGTACTCGTCCTGCAGGTAGAAGGCGCCGGCGAGGAAATCGATGTTGTCATTGAACGTGGTGGCCCAGCGCACCTCCGCCTGGGTGGACTTGAAGTCCTGGGTACGGGTGCTGGAGAACAGGTCCCAGTTGAAACCGTCCGTATCGGTGGTGATGTCCTCGTCCACGTCTCGGTGGTTGAGGATCAAGGTGAAGGTGCCGTAATCCGTATCGTAGTTGGCATCCAGGGTCACGCCCCAGATGTCCTGGTCGGTTTTGTTAGGCCGGAGGTTGAAATTGACCTTGAAGGGGTCGCTGCCGTCACCATCGATGCCGAAGCGCTGGTCCCCGTAGGGATCCACGCAGGAAAATCCGAAAATGGTGTGCAGATCCGGCACGCCGCTGGGCCCGTTGCCTGGTGCCGTCTCCCTTGTCCTCCCAGTACTCGCCGATGAGGTCGATGCGCAGATCCTCGCTGGCCTGCCAGCGGAAGCTGGGCCGCAGGTAGGTGGACCGCTCGCCGTTTACCTTTTTGCCCCGCAGCTGCTTGTTCTGGGTCGTGACCAGGGTAGCCGTCGCCGGGTCGTAGCTCTCCACCACCACGCCGTCGTTGCGGAAGAAGCCGTCCAACTCGTGGTAGTTGGCGGCCAGGCGGAAGGCCAGGGTGTCGTCGATCAGGGGCGTGTTGACCACTATCCCCGCGTTGGCGCGGCCGTGGTTGCCCATGTCCAGGTGCAGCTGGACTTCCTGGCTGTCCAGGTCCGGCCGCTTGGTACGCACGGCGATGGCGCCGCCAAAGGCATTCCGGCCGTACAGGGTGCCCTGGGGACCACGAAAAGCCTGGACGGACTCGATGTCGAACAGGTCGAGCAGGGCGACTGCCTGCCGGGAGTAATAGGCATCGTCTACGAAGACCGCCACGCTGGGGTCCTGAAAACTCTCGATGCCAGAACCGCCGATGCCTCGCATGCTGAACGCGGAGGCAGCCTGGAACAGCCCCACGTGCTCCAGCTGGGTGTTGGGAATGGAATGGTTCAGGTCTTCCAGAGTGACGGCGAATTCCCGTTCCAGCGCCGGTCCGGTGAATACGCTGACGGCCTCGGACATGTCCTGAACGTTCATCAGCTCGCCGCGTTTGGTGGTGACGATGATTTCTTCGATCGCGCTGCTTCGGTCACCCTCTGCCGCGGTGGCGGTCGGGACGAAGGCGATGGTGAAGAAAGTTGTGCTGAACAGGACGGCAGCGAGCGCTGCGCCGACTCGGTTGAGCGCGTTCATGATTGTCTCCCCTGTATTTTGATTCTCCGCCTATCTGTTTAGGGACCGGGCGGTCCGATGTCAAGGGTGCCGTAGGTCGGTGGGGAGGCCCCGGCGTTGCGGTGAGAGCCATCGACCGCCGTGGGGTGGGCTGAGAGGAGGGGTTGGGTCTGTATGGGTCGGGCGCCAGCGGTCA
>CAMYJV010000179.1 GCA_947258805.1 uncultured Gammaproteobacteria bacterium
AAGCGGCCGTCCGGACAGACCTCGATATCCATCAGGAAAGGTTGACCGTCCAGCATCTTGCGCTGCCAGTTCTGACCGGCATCGGTGGATGTCAGTACGACGCCGCGATTGCCGACAGCAACGATCACCTGGTCATTGCTGGCGACGGCCTGCAACAGGTCCGAGCGTTGCGTGGGCAGAGCAGCCTGCGCCTTTACCCGGTCGAGCACCAACGGCGCTTCACAGCCATGCAGCAGTAATACGACGACGACGCCTGCGAGGCAATTTAATGCTGTGCCCTTCACGGCCCCCTCGAATCTTCTCCGGCCTGCTTACCGACCCCGTGGGAAACAGCCGGATGCTACTGTCGCAGAAATGCGACTTTTATTACCGACGGCCGGTCTGTCACGCCGACCCTTCTAATTGCTGCTGTTATCAACCAGCGCACCGCCAGAGTCAATGGCAATCCGACAAGTTTGTTTGCTTGGGCACACAGAGTGCCCGAATTGCAAATCGCGCGCTGGCTTTCTGGTTTGGACCCATTCTAATAGCGTCCGTTCAGCGCGGCCGCGCAGCGAGACCTGCCCCCGGCACGCCGGATCGGCACACGAGCCTACCCGGATTGCAAAGCAGTCCCGAGCGCCGCTCGTTCATGCTTCCATGACTGAAGCGTCGGCCGGCGAAAGACTCTTGATCGCCGCAACAGGGGGACTAGTGGCGAACAACGACATGCCTCGCAAACACTTTACGAGAGTGCAATTTTTGCTAACCGCGCTGCTGGGTATCGGCGTAGCCAGCGCGGCAGTGGCCGAGGGCGAGCGGAGCTTCCCGTTCCAGCACATTGACCCTGCGCCACTGCTGAAGGGCTGGGAAGCCGAGGGCGAGACCTATGTCGAGCCATCCGTTGCGAAAAAGCTGGCCGTCGGCGAACGGGTCAGGGCGCCGGACTTCGGCGAACCCGGTCGCTGGTACGTGCAACGCCTGACCGACCGCACGTACTGGATGATCTGCAACGCGTTTGCGTCCACGGTTTTTGTCGGCGACGAAGGCGTGCTGGTTGTCGACGCATCCAACACCGTGGTGCCGGAAGACATGTTCGCGGCGATTCGCAGCTTCACGGAGCTGCCGGTCCGCGCCCTGGTGTACAGCCACACGCACACGGATCACAACGGCGGCGGCATCCGCCTGCAGCAGGCCCTGAAGGCCCGGGGCATAGAACTGCGCATCATTGCCAGCCAGAGCGCGGCCCGGGAAATCATCGCGCACCAGAACAACGTGGCCACGCCAACGGAGATCCTGCGCGACGGCCGGTCGACCTTCCGTTTCGAGAAGTGGGACTTCGTGCTGGGAACACCCATTGTCGCCGCCCACAGCGCGGCCGACAGTTATGTGCTGACGCCGGACGGCGTAATCATGTACGTCGACTTCAACTATCCCGGTCGCGTGCCGCTGGCCTACATCAGCTCGTCCATCAACATCACTGGCTGGATCGATTTTCTGCGCCACGTGCTCGGTGAAGACTGGCAATTTGCCAATCTCGGCCACGCCAACGTGGGCTACAAGAAAGATATTGAAAGAACCTTTGAATACCTCGGTGACCTGTACGACGCGTACATGACCGAGATCGCGCCAACCTGGGCCACCGGCAGTGCAATCCAGGCAGCGGTGGAGACCAACGGCCCCGGCCTGACTGCCGGCGTGTTCTGGGGCAACTACGTAGACCAGTCTGCGGAGATCATGGCAGCGAAGGTCTATCCGCAGTGGCAGCAAATCCCGCAGTCAGAGGTGATTCGCAGCCACGCCTATAAAGTGTTCGAAGACTGTTTCCTGAACTGGAACCCTGAGGTCGGCGCGGTGAGACCGAATTTCTCGCCGATACCACCCAGGCGTTGACGACCCGTCACGCGGCCCTCCCCCGGCGGGGGCAAGCGGCTGGTGCTATGCACTCGGGTTGAAATGCCCGAACTGACCGCAGTAGAACAAGAGCGGCTCGCCGGTACCGCTGTGGAAGCTGAGCACCTCGCCGATCAGCATGTCGTGGTCGCCGCCGGGGTAGCGATGTGTCACGCGGCATTCGAAGTACGCGATACAGCCAGGCAGCAGCGGCACCTTGCCGGCGCCCGCCGTGGTCTTCACGTTGGCAAAGGGCTCGCCACCGGGTTTGGCGAATTTCAGTGCCAGTGTCTCCTGGTCGGCAGCGAGCACGTTCACCGCGAAGTAGTCGGTGTCGTCAAAGGCCTGGTACTTCGCCGAATGCCGCGCCAGGTTCCACAGCACCAGCGGCGGATCCAGTGACAGCGAAGTAAAGCTGTTCACCGTCACGCCCACCCTGTCGCCGGCCCCGGTCAGCGTGGTCACCACGGTGACGCCGGTGGCGAACTGGCCCAGCGCATCACGCAGCACCCGCTGTTCGGTGTCCATATCAATCGTCTCTTTGTCCAACCAGGGCCCGGGGCGGCGATGCCGACCAAGGCGCGCCGCACACTAGCACGATCGCCCGCCATCGGCAGCCCTGCGGCTTACGCCCACCGGGCCACGCACGGTTGGCATGGTCGGCAGATTCAGCCCAGAAATGAAAAGTCGTAAAGCCCGGTCGCCGGTCTCGGGTTCTGAATATCCAGGACCCGGGCCAGGCGCTCAGCGCCCTGCTGCAGCAGCTCGGGCGTGCTGCGCCCGTCCTGGCTGTAACAGGCTTTCAGTGCCCCGGCCAGCGATGCGCCATGTCCCGCGATGGGCACCACGGCGCCGACCAGTGCGTCTTCCACGATGGCCGCATCCTCGTGAATCAACGCGAGCGCGTCCCGATAGCAGGCGCACATCGCGGTCACCAGCTCTGGCTGCTGCGCGCAGAGCGCCGGTGCCACCGCCAGGCCCGTGGTCGCAATCCGCAGTTCGTCGCCGATGAATACCAGGGGCAGGAACCCGAGACTCGCCATCGCGGCGGGTGGCACCGCCGAACTGATCAAGGCCGCTGCGGCACTGCCGTCACGAAGCAGCCCCAGTCGTGCAACATCGTCGCGCGCGGGCTCGGCGTGCAGCACCTCGAGACTTAAACCTGCGGCAGACCAGATTTCACGCAGGAACGCGGCTGGAGGGGCGCCGGGCGGGTATCCGGCAATGGCGCAGCCTTGTAATTCAGCAAGCCGGCGAACGCCCGGCTGTGCGTAGAGCCAGAACATCGGCCGGTCTGCGGCCACGAAAACCACCCGCGTGTCGGCACCGTTCAGCCAGCCGGCGAGGGCCGCGCCGCAGGCGGCCTGAAAGCTATTTGCCGGCAGTGCATCGTCAGCGGTGAAAGTCGCGTCGAGCAGGCGCGGCTCCAGGCGATGACGCTCGTAGAGTCCGGCGTGACGGGCGACGAAGTGACAGCCCAGCTCGTGGACGTCATATGCCTTGAAGGCCAGCAGGACTTCCATCGTAGCCGCCCGGATCGGGACCGGCGGCCTAGCCGCCGTTCACCGCCGGCATCACGGACTCGGCAAAGTCGCGGATAAAGGGTTCGGGTTCCGGCATGCCCGCGGTCCAGCAGAAACCGTCTACACCCATATCGGCAATTTCCCGGAAGCGCGGTGCCGCTTCTTCCGGCGTGCCGGCGATGGCGATTGCGTCGAGAATCCGGTCCGTGAGCAGCTTTGCATGCCCCGCTTCGCTGCTGGCATGTTCCTGGTAGTCGTAGCCCGCCTTGAAGGCGGTGAGCTCCTCGTACAGGTCATCGTCGAAATACTCCCGCGGCACAGCCATGTAGGTCGTGCCGGCCGCCACCGACGCGTAACCTTTTACCGCTTCGCGGGCGGCGTCCCGGTCCTCACCCACCGAGCATGCGACCCGCATGATCAGCTTCAGATCTTCGAGTTTGCGGCCGGCGGCTTCCGCACCCCGGCCGATGTTGTCCAGCGCATAGCGGACGAAGGCCGGGTCTGAACCGACCTGGAACAGGATGCCGTCGGCGATGCGCCCACCCATCTGCAGGGACTTCGGCCCGGTGCAGGCCATGACGATCGGCAGCTCGAACTCCGCCCACGGCATGCGCAGCTCGTGGCCCTCGTATACGACCGTGTCGCCGCGGATCAGTGCGCGGATGGTGGTGAGCTTTTGCTCGAACGCCGCCAGCCGCTCCGGCTTCAGACCGAGGTTGCGCACCGCGCTGTCACCGACGCCGAGACCGAGTATCGCTCGACCTCCGGACAATTCCTGCAACGTCGCCCACGCATTGGCGATGGCGGCCGGATGGCGCGTGGGCGTTGGCGTAACGCCGGCAGCGAGCTGGATGCTCTTCGTGGCGACGGCGGTGTTGCTCAACACCATATAGGCGTCCCGAAACACCGAATGCGAATCGGCGACCCAGAAACCTGTGTAACCTGCCTCTTCGGCGAGCTGCCCCAGCTTCACGCAGTCCGGCAGGCTGCGATTCGGCACGATACCAAGGTGAAATTCAACGGGTTTCATCGCGACTCCAGTAACGTCGACCCTGGGCGCAAGTCGACCGGCGGCCTAATCATCTGAATGTAGGCGCTTTAACCGCGGGCAGCGATGCCCCAGTGGGCAGAGGGCTTGGCCGATTGGGCGAAGCCCCTGCAGGCCGGTCGTGCGCAAGATTGATGGTACGCTGCGCCGCTGTTGACGGATCGGGGCGTAGCCATCGACGAGTTCAAGGCCGGCTGGGGCCCGCTGCTCGCATGTGTTCTGGGAACGGCTTGCGGCATCCTGTCGATTACCTTCTACACGCAGGGAATCTTCGCCGGTCCCGTGACCGCGGAATTCGGCTGGTCGCGCGGCGATTTTTTTCTCGGCTTCACGATCATGCAGCTGCTTGGGCTGCTCACTGCACCGACCGTCGGCACTATCGTCGACCGGGTCGGCCCGCGCATCGTTGGTATCGTC
>CAMYJV010000180.1 GCA_947258805.1 uncultured Gammaproteobacteria bacterium
AGATCCGCTTCGAGATCCTGCTGAGGCGCGGATCGGCCGCTGGGACTTCTCAAGTGAGCAAGTGGCATCGCTGGTACGCAGCGAACCGATCAGCGGAATGCATGTGCCGATAAACTGGAAAGACATCCGGCCGAGCGTAGTGGCCCACCGTGTCAAAAAACGCCTTGGCCGGCACGATCTGCCGCAGGTCGATCTCTGCCGTGACAATGGTTTCCGTGCCGAACACCGGCGGGACCAGGTACTGACCGCTCGGACCGATGATTGCGCTGCCGCCGTGCCCGACCCAGCGATCTGCTTCGCCTGTCGGGTCCTTTGGAAAGCCGTTAGGCAATCGCTCTTCACTCATTATTTCGCGCGCTACGATGACGAAGCAGCCGTTCTCCAGCGCCAGCTGGCGCGTACTCGCATCGATCCAGGCATCCAGCATCGGCATGCCGGGCCAGGCCGACGCGTGGACCTGCACGCCCTGCCCTGCCAGGAAGTACCGCGCCGTCGCCATTTGGTGCTCGAAACACAACAAGCCGCTGAGCTTGCCCACACTGGTCGGATAGGCAGCCAGGTCCGAGCCGTCACCCATGCCCCAGACGAGTCGCTCGGTGACCGTCGGCATCAGCTTGCGATGGGCGCCGAGTAAATTGCCCTCCTCTGACAGGTAAACCTGCGTGTTGTAGAGAGTCCCGCCGGCGCGCTCGTGCAGGCTGATCACGACGTTGGTCTGATTCTCTCGCGCTGCAGCGGCCAGTCGGTCGATGGCGGGCCCCGGAATCTTGCAGGCACTCGCGCTGAGCAGGCCCAGGTATTCACCAAAGGCAGGATTGCGCGTGGAGATACTGGCCCAGTACGGATAGCCCTGCAGCCAGACCTCCGGGAATACGACCAGCTTTGCGCCGCGGCCCGCCGCATCTGCAATCAGGCCGGTGGCCTTTTCCAGGCCCGCGGCGACATCGTGCAGTACCGGCACGTGTTGAACGGCGGCGACGGTGAAGACGTTGTCGTTACTCATAGCCGGGTCTCCTGCACCTGAATCCATTCAGGCATTCACGTCGATCACGACACGGCCCTTGATGTGCCCCGCAAGCAGGTTGCCGGCGAGTTCCGGCACGCGGGCCAGGGGCTCTACCGTGTAAACCTGGCGCAACTTTTCCGTGTCGATCAGTTCGGCCAGTGCGTCCCAGGCGCGCCGGCGTTTCGCCGCGGGGGCCATCACCGAATCGATGCCGGCCAGGGTCACGCCCCGCAGGATGAAGGGCATGACGGTGCTTGGCAGATCGATACCGCCGGCCAGGCCGCACGCGGCCACGCAACCACCGTAAGCTGTCTGGGCCAGCACCGTAGCAAGGGTCTGGCTGCCGACGCTGTCGACAGCTGCCGCCCAGCGCTCGGACTCGAGGGGCCGCGCCTTTCGATCCAGTTCGTCCCGCGGCAAGACCTCCGACGCACCGAGCTGCGTCAGGAAATCTGCGGCATCGGCCTTGCCGCTGACCGCCGACACCTGGAATCCGAGACGCGCGAGCAGAGTCACGGCGATGGAGCCAACGCCGCCCGTCGCGCCCGTCACGACCACGGGGCCCGACTCGGGTCCAACTCCATGATCCTGGATCGCCTGCACGCACAGCATTGCGGTATAGCCCGCGGTACCGATGGCCATGCACTGCTCGAGCGACAGCGATTCGGGCACCCGGACCAACCAGTCGGGTTTCAGTCGCTGCTGCTGCGCATAACCGCCCCAGTGCTTCTCCGACAGGCCCCAGCCGTTTACCAGTACCTGGTCCCCCGGCTTGAATGCCGGCGCGCGGGATTCCGCCACGGTACCCGCAAGGTCGATACCACAGACCATCGGCAGGCTTCGGCAAATTTTCCCCTTGCCGGTCACCGCAAGCGCATCTTTGTAATTTATGGTGCTATAGGCCACTTCCACCAGCACATCATTGTCGGGAAGCTCGTCTATATCCAGTTCCTGCAGCTGACCGCGCACACCGTCTGCCGTTTCGTTCGCGACAATTGCACTGATTGTCTTGCCCATTAGTGTCTCACTTGTCAAAGGGTATGGATTTGCCGCTGTTGCGAATGTGTTCTGCGAAGCTCTCCGCATCAATGATCGAACCGCAGATCAGCACCCCGACCCGCTGGCCACGCAGGCGCTCCCGCAACGGCCCCATGAGCGCTGCTGTCGCTGCCGCCCCCGCCGGCTCCACGGCCTGGTTCAGGTCATAGAACAGCAGCGCCATCGCCTCGCGAATCTGCTGATCACTTACGCGCACGAATTCGTGCACGTATGCGGCCGGCGGGCCGAGGCTGTCAGCTATGGTGGTGACGGTCGGCATGGTTTGCGGCGTGCCGGCTTCGAGGCTGCGCTGCAGGACATCCGCGCCTTCGGGTTCCACGCCGATGATGCGCGTGTCCGGTGACAGCAGCCGGAAGGCCGAGGCGATGCCGGAGATCAGGCCACCACCACCGACGGAGACAATGACCGCGTCCAGCGGATCGTCCTGTTCGATCCATTCCAGGCCCAGCGTAGCCGTGCCGCGCACCGTGTCGCGGTTCTCGAAGGGGTGCACAAAGAAGCGCCCCTCCTGTGCCACAAGTTCCTCCGCCCGCCGCCTGGCCGCGGCGCCGTCGACGGCGGTCTCGATCTCGGCACCGTAGGCACGCGCTTTTGCAACACGCAGCCAGTTCGCGCTCTGTTGCATCACCACGTGAGCATGGGTGCCAAGACATGCTGCCGCATAAGCCGTCGCCACTGCATGATTGCCTGCGCTGAACGCGGTGACACCGGCGCTGAGGGCATCAGTGCCGGCACTCATCATGGCGGTCAGCGCGCCACGCGCCTTGAATGTGCCACTGCGCTGCAATTGCTCGAGCTTCACGGAGACTCGCGTTTCCGGGCCCAGGAGGCTCTGCAACTCCCTGCCTTGCCATGGCACCACAGGCGTCACGTTGATCCGACCGTGCAGCCGTTCGGCTGCGCTGCGGATTTCGTCAAGACTGAGAGACGGCAACGACACGATGATTTTTCCTGGTAGGTTTATTCTTATCCTACCCGCCGCGGGTAGCCGGCGTTTATGCGTAAGCGACCAGCGAGTTATGGAATCGAAGCGCCCGGCGCAAGCAGCTGGGCAGCAAATAGCGGCCCATCCTTGTATCGGGTCACCACGAGTTGCACCAGCTGATCCAGGTGCTCGGGCCCGGCGTCACCCAACAGGCGGGCGACCAGCCGAACATCCTCGTCGAGGTCCACAATACCAACACTGTAAGGCAGGTCGGCCGAGAAACGGGCCGGACCGGCATGCACGCGGGTGGCGCTGTACAAGCGCCCGCGGCCACTGAGTTCAATCCAGTCCACATTGCGACCCAGGCAAACCGGGCAGTGGCTCTGTGGCGGAAAACTGGGCCGGTCACAATCCTTGCAGCGCGTAGTGATAAAACGGCCCTCTGCCAGGCTCTCCCAGAAGCGCCCCGTAAACCGCGTGATCCGCGGTGCCAACGGCCGATCGCCCTGCACGTCGATCACGGCCAGGCTCATTGCGGACCCTCCACGACATGCGCCAGCGCCGCGTTGTAATTGCCCAGTTCGCAAAGGTGTAGGCCCAGCCGGGCGCCTTTCACCTGTCGCGACCCCGCGGTGCCGAGCAACTGTTCCCGCAGCTCCAGCAGCCCGTATAGCGCCGTCAGCGAAGGCGGATGACCACGTGCCAGGCAACCGCCGGATGTATTTAGCGGCAGACGCCCGCCGACGGCGGTGTCGCCGTCGCGGGCCGCGACCCCGCCGCACCCGCGCGGGCAAATACCCAGCGCTTCACTGACCAGCACCTCTGTAATCGTGCACGGCGCATAGATCTCGGCAAGATCCAGGTCGGCAAGCGCGATCCCCGCCTGATCCAGCGCCGCGCCTGTGGCGCGGCTCGCGGCCGGGAAGGCAGTGATATCACCGGGGTGATCGCCGATCTGGTGAAAGCCCTCGTGGTAGAAGCCACGCCCGCGCACGGTCACGAAGGCTTTGCCGGTGGACCGGGCCAGCGACTTGCGGGTCACAACCAGGCAGATGGCCCCATCGGCGATGGCAGGAACATCCAGCAAGCCGAGCGGTTCAACGATCGGCCGCGCGTTCAGCACGTCCTCTACGGTCAATGGGTCACGAAACTGGGCGAGATCATTATCCGCCGCGTGCAGTCGACTCTTCACCGCGACAGCCGCAAGATCTTCGCGCGATGCGTCTGTCTCGTGCAGGTAGCGCGCCGCATCGAATGCATACCAGCTGATTGGCGTCAGGCCGAAAGGCGACTGAAAGTCGACGTCGCCGACCACCCGGATGCTGCCTTCCATCGCGTCGGCGGGCGGCGTTGCAGATTGGAACGACACCCCCAGGGCCAGGGCAAAATCGGCGCGGCCGAGACTGACGTCCGCGGCCGCCTGGTCGAAGGCGAGCCCCCCGGTGATACCCATCTCGACCACTTCGGCCACCTGCCCGGTGCAACGGAGGCCCAGCCGAGCACACATGAAGGTGGCGAAGCCAAGTTGCAGCGTGTTGGCCGGCGGCAGCGTAAATATCGCCGAGCCTACATCCCCGCTGCCAATACCCGCGTCGTCCAGCGCCCGCAGCACGACTTCCGTCAGGACTTCGTGTTCGAGTTCTTCGACAGGTTCACCGCGGCGGGGCGCCAGGCGGCCGACGGGCGTTGCCGCGGCGCCGACGATGGCAATGGATTCAGCCGATCCCAACGGCCGCGTCCCGGTCGGGCAGGCTGCCGTTCAAATAAGCTTCTCGCAGCAGGCGCTTCTTGATCTTGCCGCTGTCTTCCCGGGGCAATTCGCGGGCAAAGCAGATTTCGCGCGGCAGCTTGTAGCGAGCCAGCTTCGCTGACAGGAAGTCCCGAACGGCGCTTTCTTCCAGGCTGTCGTCACCGATGACAAACGCGACCAGGCGCTCGCCGAATTCCGCATCCGGTACGCCGAGCACGGCGCAGTCGCTGACCTGTTCCATGCCCACCAGCACGTTCTCGATCTCGGCCGGATAAACGTTGACGCCGCCGGAAATTACCATGTCGGAAATCCGGTCGCTGATGTACAGAAAACCGTGCTCGTCCAGATAGCCGACGTCGCCGGTGGCCACATAGTCACCGCGCCGCATGGCCGCGGTCTTCTCCGACGCCCGGTGATAAGACACGAAAGACGTCAGGGCCGTGCGCACGCAGATCTCGCCGGGCTCGCCTGCTGGCAGCGGCTTGCCGTCGGTGTCGAGGATGCGCAGATCCACGCCGTCTGCAGCCTTGCCAACTGTCCCGGGATGCGCCAGCCAGTCGTCGCTGTTGCTGGTGGCGATAATGCCGGTCTCCGTCATCGCGTAATACTCGTGTATCACCGGTCCCCACCAGTGGATCATCGCGCGCTTGATCTCGTCGGGACACGGGGCAGCGCCGTGGCACACGAAGTGTAGGCTCGACACGTCGAAGCGCTGCCGGTCCGCCTCGTCGAGTGCCAGCAGACGTACAAACATCGTCGGCACCATGTGCAGGTTCGTGATTCGATGGCGCTCTACCAGCGCCAGCAACTCCAGCGCGTTGAAGCGTGGCTGCAGAACCAGCAGTCCGCCGCCGCCGACAATACGCATGCCGTAGGCGTTCGGCGCCGAGTGGTACAGAGGCCCCGTCATCACGGCCCGCAGTGGCGATCGATCCAGGCCAAAGGCCAGCGCAGTGCGCTGCACGGTTTCCGCGGTCAGTTCCGGCGGCACTTTTGCGCGCCGCACGCCCTTGGGCTTGCCGGTGGTGCCCGAGGTATAAAACATCGGGTCCATGATGGCGCGCGGCGCCTCGGTCCAGGGTTTGTAGGCCGCATACCAGCTGTCCCATTCCGGCAAACCGCCGGGCACGGCAGCTCGCTCTGGCGCGATGGCGTAGGCGGCGGCAATCTCCGGTGGCGTCGCGACAGCGACGACTTCAAGGTCAGAGCAAACGGCCAGGATCGATTCGTCGAGCAGGTCTGCATGGGCGACCAGCAGCTTGGGATTGCAGTCGTCCAGCACGTGGGCGATCTCATCGGCGGTCAGGTGCCAGTTCAACGGCACCGTAGACGCGCCCAGGCACGCTGCTCCACGGGTCGCTTCGAAATAGGCCAGGTCATTGCGGAGCAACAAGGCAACGCGGTCGCCCTGCCAGATGCCCAGGTCGTGCATCGCGGCCGCGACACGCCGTGCCTTGCGGTCCAGGGACTCGACTTCGAGGACCCGGTCCCCGCTGATCACGCCGCGTGGCAGGTCCTCGTTCCTGCGCTTATCGCTCACGCGCGACTCTCCCACAGAACACTCTTTTCGAATCCCGGGCCGCGCGTGGCGTGATGCCATAATGCCGCTTGAAAGCAGTGGCGAAATTGCTCGAGTACTCATAGCCCACGTCGAAGGCGATCTCCGTGATGCTGCGGTCTGTCGTTTCGAGGAATTCCTTCGCCTTCGCCATGCGCAGGTGCTGGGCAAAATCGAAGATGGTCTGGCCGAACAGCTGCTTGAAACTTCGCATCAGCTTGGCCTCGTTCATACCGACCCGGCGCCCGAGCACCTCAATGGTGGGCGGTGCAACAAACTCCTGCTGCAGGATTTCGCGAGTCTTGTGCAAGCGCTCGACATCGAGCTCCGTGAGCCCGCGATCCGGCCTCTCTGCCCCAGCTTCCGTATCCATCAGGGCCTGGATCGCGTAAAACAGCAGCTCGATCGCCCGCGATTCCGCGTACACGCGCCGCAGCCCCCCCGTCAGTTCGCACTGCAACAAGGCAGAAACCGCCGTTGACATATCAGCGCGCAGCGGCAGCGACACATGGTAGAAGTCCGCCGGCTTGCCTTGAAGGTAGTCGGTGAGAACGGCCGGCAGTTCCGCTTCCATGCCGTGAAGAATATCGGCCAGGAAGTCCGGGGCGCACAGCAGGGTCACCGATTGTTCCTGTTCGCCCGCCAGCACCTGCTGGTGCTTCGTTGCACCGGCCGAATGCAGCAACAACCCGGTGGTCTGCTGGCGAACCTCGAGCTCGTGGCCGTCGTCAAAACTGATTCGTCCCTGGCCGGTCAGGCGAAAATGAAACTTCAGGACCGCATCCTCGGGCACCGCAATTTCTGCGTCTTGCCGATGCACGACGTTACCGAGCACCAGGTCGAAACCCTCGCGCAGGTGAATGAGTTCTCGATAACCCTCGGCGTCACCGAAGGCAGGCACCACACGGAAACCGTCCTCCGGCAGCAGCGGCTGATCCGGGTGCGGCGAATAGTACTGGAGAATATCGTCTACGCCGGACTGATTGACGGCCGGCTTACCCGCCTTCTTGCCCATAGTTGTTCCCGGTGGCGCGACAGGCTTCAGGGCCGCCCCGTGGCATGTGCAAATTGATCATGCGCGGTTTGCAGAAGGCCGTCAACGAAAGGCGCAGCACCACATCGCAAAGAACATACACCTGTTCCCATAAACCGGCCGGCGCGGGATAGACTAAATTGATTCACGTGGAAACCTGGGACTATATCGTCTGCGGTGGCGGCTCAGCCGGCTGCGTCCTGGCCAATCGGCTCTCGGCCGACGGGACGGCCAGCGTGCTGCTGCTTGACGCCGGTCGGTCTGACCGCCATCTCTTCGTGCAGATCCCGGCCGCGATGGGCATGGTCATGCCCCGCGACGACATGGTCTGGCGCTACCCGGCCGTGGCGGACATATCCCGTGACGACCGACCGGAAATCTGGCCGGCCGGCAAGTGCCTCGGCGGCGGCAGCGCGATCAACGGCATGATGTTCGTCCGCGGCAACAACTACGACTACGACCATTGGGCCGAACTCGGCAACCCGGGCTGGAGCTATGCGGACGTGCTGCCCTACTTCCGGCGGCTGGAAACCAACGAACGCGGCGCGAACAAGTTTCGCGGCGGCGACGGTCCGCAGCGCGTATCCGAAGTGCGCGTGGATAGCCCGCTGATCGACGCATTCGTCTCAGCGGCCGAGAACCTCGGTATCCCCGGCAACGACGACCTGAACGGTGCGAGCCAGGAAGGCGTCGGCCGCTGCCAGGCCTCCCAGCGGCACGGATTTCGACATACCACCGCGGCGGCCTACATCTGGCCCGTGCACCGGCGCGCAAACCTGACGGTCAGGCTGCACAGCACGGTTGCACGGATCGTGCTGGACGGGGATCGTGCGACCGGTGTCGAATACCGCCATGACGGTGAAGCCGTGCACGTGAAAGCGCGGCGCGGAGTAATCGTCAGCGCCGGCGCCATGGGCTCACCGAAGGTCCTGATGCTGTCGGGCATCGGTCCCGCCGGAGAGCTCCGGCGACACGGCATCGACGTGCGCCACGCGCTGGAAGGCGTCGGCCGGAACTTGCAGGAACATCCCGGCGCGGTGGTTCGCACCCACGTGAATGTGTCCACGCTGAATACAGAAACCGGCCCAATCGATGCACTGCGGCACGGGCTCAATTACCTGTTGCGCGGCACGGGGGCTTTGTCGACGCCTATCGCGCAGGCCCAGGCCTTTGTCCGGACTCGCGATGGCCTGCCGGCGCCGAACATTCAGATCATCTTCGGCGCTTTCGCGCATGAACTTGTCGACGGCACAGCCCGCCCGTACCCGAAACAGGCGATCAGTTTCGCGGTCGGCCTGTGCCGGGTTCATAGCCGCGGCGAGGTGCTGCTGCGCTCGGCGAAGGTGGAAGATGAACCAGAAATCGATATGCCGCTGCTAGCTGCACCGGATGATGTCCGGCAGCTCACTGAAGGTGGGCGCATGGTGCGCGAACTTTGTCGCACGGCACCACTCGCAAACTACGTCGTCGACGAAGCTTTGCCGGGAGACAGCGTGCAATCCGACGCGGACTGGGAAGACTACCTGCGCCGCAATTCGATCCTGATGTATCACGCGTGCGGTAGTTGCCGAATGGGCAGCGGCGCGGATGCGGTCGTGGACCACCGCCTGCGCGTGCACGGGATCAGCGGGCTGTGGGTCGCAGATGCATCAATCATCCCCACGATCCCGGCCGGCAACATCAACGCGACGTGCATCATGATCGGCGAGAAGGCCGCCGACATGGTGCTGGAAGACAGCGGATAACGGAGAAGAATATGCCTGACACCGTTGACACGCCCGACTGGCCACGGCTCGCAAAGATTTTGCAGGTGGCGCCCGAGGCCTGGATCGATGGCAAAGCTCACGCTTCAGCGTCGGCGCGCAGCTTTAACGTGATCAACCCGGCTACCGAGGCGTTGACCACGACCTTGCCCTGCGGCGACGAGACCGACGTGAACGCTGCTGTCGCCGCCGCCCGGCGCGCCTTCGATGCGGGGCCATGGGGCAGCAGTGGCCCTGGTCTGCGCAAGCAGTCACTGATGCGTTTTGCGGAGATCATCGTCCGCAACGCCGGGCGGCTGGCGTTATGCGACTGCCTGGACATGGGCAAACCGATTTCCTCGGCGCAACAGGAAGCCCATATCGCCGCAGCCTTCGTGCGCTACTACGCCGAAGCCGTGGACAAGATCCACACCACGCAGGCGCCGCCGGCAGGGCCGGGCTCGATGGAATTGCAGGTACGGCGGCCGCGCGGCGTGGTGGCAGCAATCATTCCGTGGAACTTTCCGGTTATCAACGCGGCGCTGAAAATTGCGCCGATCCTCGCCGCCGGCAATACAGTCGTGGTCAAGCCCTCGGAACTCGCGCCGCGCTCAAGCCTGGTGCTGGCCGAACTGGCGGCCGAGGCCGAATTGCCGCCGGGCGTGCTGAACGTGGTGCCGGGCGACGGCGGCACCGGCGACACCCTCGCGCGCCACGCCGGTGTCGACATGATCGCGTTCACCGGCTCGACACGTACCGGCAAGGCGCTCATGCGCGCTGCGGGTGAGTCGTCGCTGAAACCGTTGTTGCTGGAGTGCGGCGGCAAGTCGCCGGAAATCATTCTGCCGGACATGGCAGGCGCCGACCTCGGACAAATCGCGCAGGCCATCGTGCGCGATGCGTTCTGGAACCAGGGCCAGGTGTGTGTCGCCCGCAGTCGGCTGCTTATTCACGACTCGCTGCACGATGAACTGGTGAAGGGCGTCCTCGACGCGGCGGCAGCGATACAGGCGGGCGACCCGCTCGATCCGGCCACCGCTTTCGGCCCGCTGGCCAGTGCCCGGCAGCGCGCTACGGTCGAAGAATACATCGACTCCGGCATCGCGGAAGGCGCCGAGGCGGCGCTGGACGGCCGCGGGATTCGCTCGCCCGGGCACTATGTCGGGCCCACGGTGTTCACCAATGTGTCAGCGCAATACCGAATCGCCCGGGAAGAAATCTTCGGGCCAGTCCTGAGTGTATTTCGCTATCACTCAATTGATGAAGCGGTCGCGCTGGCGAATGATTCCGACTACGGACTCGCTGCAACGGTCTGGACACGCGACCTCGCACTGGCACACGAGCTAGCCGGCCGCATTCGTGCCGGCAATGTGAAAATCGCGACGTCGCCGGTGCCGGTAGAGGGCGTCGGGCTGAGCCACTCGGGCGAGCCCTATGGGCAATCAGGCTTTGGCGTGGAAGGTGGCACCCGGGGCCTGGAAAGTTATATGCGGCTGCAGGCCATCGAATTCGCCATGGGCCGCAGCTGAGCGACCCGCCAGCGTTATGCAGAGTTCAGGAAGCCGTGAAACAGGCCGTTCGGATCGCGCTCGGCGCGCACCCTGGCCAGCTTTCGCCAGGCTTCAGGACTGAAGGTCCGCTCGATCTTCCCCGGATCCGCGCCCGTGTCGAGTTCATTAATCGCATGCCCGGCGGCGAAGGGTTGCAACGCGGCTGAAGTCTGCCGCAGCCAGTCAATGTTGGCACGGTCGTTTTCCGGCCGGTCCCAGACCGCATAGGCACCAATCCACGTATCAGTAATACGCGACAGCGCCGCATCGGCGGGCAGATCGGTGTTGCCCTTAATTGTGACAACTACGTGGCTCTTGCGGGCCGGCGCCTGCAGGAATTCGCGGGCGACCACGTCCAGTGCCGGCGCCGGCGCATCGGCCCAGACCG
>CAMYJV010000181.1 GCA_947258805.1 uncultured Gammaproteobacteria bacterium
GTCGTCAGACTGCTGCCGGACGAAACCGCCGGCCTGCTGTCTCTGGCAGACGCCATGACCATGCAGAATGATCGCCGCGTTGGCGCGCGCGCCACCGAACTGCTGGAGAAGGCCCTGAGCATCGATCCCAATAGCGTCACCGCCCTGTGGCTGTTGGGCAATGCCGCCTCCGACAGGGGAGACAATGCGGTGGCTCTGGGTTTCTGGCAACGCGCCTATCCGCTACTGGACGGGGAGCCTGCGATGCAGAACGAACTCGGCCAGATGATCTCGCAGGCGGGCGGCAAGGTGCCAACCACCTTAGCCTCTCTACCACCCATCATGAGCACCGCACCGCAGGCGGCTATTGCCGCGCCCACGGCGGCACCGACGGAGACGGCCGTCACGGATGGTGCGGCCATCGTGGTCGAGGTCGCCCTTGCGCCCTCGCTCATGGAACAGGCATCTCCCACGGATACCCTGTTCGTCCTGGCCCGCGCCGAGAGCGGACCGCCGATGCCGCTGGCGGTGGCGCGACAACAGGTCAGCGATCTGCCGATCAAGGTAACCCTGACCGACGCCATGGCGATGATGCCGGCGATGAGGCTGTCTTCGTTCCCGCGCGTCAAAGTGAGCGCGAGGATTTCCAAGAGTGGCCAGGCCGCAAGCAAACCAGGAGACCTCACCGCAGGCGACGTGGTGGTGGAGAGTGGCAACCCGCCGGACAGCGTGCAACTGCTGATCAACAGGGTCGTGGAATGAAAAACGCCGGACAGGCGTCTCCCCCGGCCCGGCGCCCGTGCCTTGCAAAGCCAGGCTGATCAGCTCATGTAGGTGATCGCCTCACCGCCTGGATTCGGGAGCCCGGCGATTTGCCAGAGATTACGGCAGTTGCCGAACGCCTTCTGCACAGCGTCACGGTTTACCCCGAGCTTGCGGCACATGTTGCGCGTTGGTGGCATGGCCCCGAGCCTGAAATATTTGTCGCGAATAAAATCGATGAGCAGCCAGTGGGTCTCCCCCAGCCGCCCGATGCCGCCATTGTCTGCGATCTGTTGCGCCAGGGCGCGATTCCAAACCCTGTGGTCGAGCAGGAAACCTTCATCGTCCAGCGGAAGCGCTGTGACTCCTGCACCCTGTGCATGAGTCCCTACTGCGAGTGGCATCGCCATTCTCCTTCAGATTGAGTTGTTTTAAATTGCCAGTGCGCACAGCGGTCTGACGCCGCATCTAATGCAACGCACCAATCACAGCTTAACTATAGACACGCAATTTTTGATGTGGGCATTAATTTTTTATATTCCTTCTATTCGTGCGCGGCCGGTCACGTCATTCAGATTCCGAAATCCGTCGCCCCGGAAACAGCAGCCAACCCGACCGGTTCGTCTGCAGCGGTTGATTTTTCGTTGCCAAAGGCTCTATTTCGTGCGATTGACAAAGGTTGAACGACGAAATCGGGGTCGCATCCGGTTCCGTCCCGGTTTGTTCAGGGGTTTTCAGTGCCATGGCCGGTGAGCGGATAAGAATTCGGGGACTGGTGCAGGGCGTCGGCTTTCGCCCCATGGTCTGGCGCGTGGCCAGGGCCGCCGGCGTCCGCGGCCATGTCATCAACGACGGTGAGGGTGTACTCATCAGCGCCTGGGGAGACCAAGATGAACTGGACCAGCTGTGCGCCCAGATCCTCATCCAATGCCCACCCCTGGCACGCATAGATTCGATGGAACGCGAAGTAGCGGACACTGCCGCACCCAAAGAGTCGGTGTTCGAGATCCGGGCAAGCCAGGCAACGGCAATCCATACCGGGGTCGTCGCAGATGCCGCCACCTGCCCCGCCTGCCGTGCCGAAATCTTCGACCCGGACGACCGCCGATCACGTTACCCGTTTACCAACTGCACCCATTGTGGTCCGCGTCTGTCGATCGTCCGCGGCATTCCTTACGACCGGGCCAACACCAGCATGGCCGCGTTCCGCCAGTGTCCAGAATGTCAGGCCGAGTACGACGATCCGGCCGACCGCCGATTCCATGCACAACCCAATGCCTGCCCCGAGTGTGGCCCCAGGGTCTGGCTGGAGGATGCCTCCGGGCGCGAACTGGCCCCCTCGGATCACGCGACACCAGATGCCATTGCTCTCGCCGTGGCGCTGCTCGCGCAAGGCCACATCGTCGCAATAAAGGGTATCGGCGGCTTCCATCTGGCCTGCGATGCCGCAGACCCTGGTGCGGTAGCCACGCTGCGCCGGCGCAAGCAGCGTGACGACAAACCGTTCGCCCTGATGGCTGCGGGCATTCCTGATATCGAGCGCTTCGTTCTACTCGGCGACCGGGAGCGTGAACTTCTGGCGAGCACCGCCGCGCCGGTCGTGCTGGCCGAGCGCAGGGACCACGGACCGGTATTGGCGGCACAGCTCGCACCCAATCAGCGCATGCTCGGCTTCATGCTGCCCTACAGTCCGCTGCACCATCTGCTGCTGGATGACTGGCAGCGGACCCGGCCGGGTTATCCGCTGGTGATGACCAGCGGCAACCGTTCCGACGAACCGCAGTGCACCGACAATCGCGATGCCGGCCGTCGCCTGCATGAGATCGCCGACTACTGGCTGCTGCACGATCGCGAGATCGTAAACCGGGTGGACGACTCGGTCGTCCGCGTCGATGTCGACAGGGAACGCCTGCTCCGTCGCGCGCGCGGCTATGCACCCACGCCCCTCCCGCTGCCCACCGGTTTTGAGCGCGCGCCGGCGCTGCTCGCACTGGGTGCCGAACTGAAAAACACCTTCTGTCTTATCCGCGATGGCCAGGCGATTGTGTCTCAACATATCGGCGATCTCGAGGATGCACGCACCAGCGATGCCTGGGAACGCAGCCTGGCGCTGTACCGCGGCCTTTATCAACATGAGCCACAGGCGCTCGTCGTCGACCTGCACCCGGATTATCGATGCACGCGCTTTGGCCGAGACTGGGCCGGGCGCGATGGGCTCGAACTGCACGCCGTGCAGCACCACCACGCGCATATCGCCAGCGTGATGGCCGACAATGGCCGGCCACTGGACGCCGGCCCGGTGCTCGGCATCGCACTCGACGGCCTCGGCATGGGGAGCGACGGCACTTTGTGGGGTGGCGAGTTTCTGCGTGCCACCTATGTAGATTTTGAACGCCTCGCCCACCTGCAGCCAGTGCCGCTTCCTGGCGGTACCCGCGCCCTGCTGGAACCCTGGCGCAACACCTGGGCGCACCTGAGCACCCAGATCGGCTGGGAAAAGGTATGCCAGCGCTGGCCTTCACTGGAGCTGACCAGCTGGCTACAGACCCGCCCCCTGCAAACATTCGAGCAAATGCTCCATCGCGAACTCAATTCGCCACTCAGCAGCTCCTGCGGTCGACTATTCGACGCCGTCGCCGCCGCGCTGGGGCTGCGCCGCGAGCGGATCAGCTACGAGGGTCAGGCCGCGATCGAGCTGGAACAGCTGGCCCGTGGGGCCGGTGACGAGTCGGTGGGTTACCCGCTGGAAATGCGGGACCGTGCCATCCAGGTCGCCCCGATGTGGACCGCCCTACTCGACGACCTCGCCGCCGGTGTCGACAAGGCGCGCATAGCCGCACGCTTTCACAACGGCCTGGCCACCGCCATTTGCGACTGTGCCGGGCAACTGTGTGCGGAGCACAGCCTGGATAAGGTGGCTCTGTCGGGTGGCGTATTTCAGAACCGGACTTTGTTCGCAGCCGTTCAGCGGGGCCTGCAGGCTCGGCAGCTGCAGGTACTGAGCCACAGCCAGCAATTGCAGATACCGTTGACCGATCACAGTGTATCCCCCTTGTTTTACTGAGATAATCCTGCGGCGCGGTACGGAGTCATCGATGTTCAGTATCCTCATACTCGGCCTGCTCCTCGGCCTGCAGCACGCGATGGAGGCCGACCATCTTGCCGCTGTCGCCAGCCTGACGACCCGAGGCAGCAGTCTGCGCGACGCCGCACGCCAGGGCACCGCCTGGGGCGTCGGCCATAGCCTCACATTGCTCCTCGTCGGCGGCAGTGTGCTGCTGATCGACGGCATCATCGGTGAACAGTTTTCACTGCTGCTCGAATCGGCGGTCGGAGTCATGCTGATCCTGCTGGGGGCGGACGTTCTGCTGCGCCTGTGGCGAAAGCGGGTGCATTTTCATGTCCACAGCCACGACACCCAGACCCATTTTCATGCCCACAGCCACGCCGCCGGCCGCAGACACGATGCAGATCCACACCGTCACCGACACCCGAAGAGGCTGCCGCTGCGTTCGCTGATCGTGGGCATGGTGCACGGTATGGCCGGTTCGGCAGCACTGATCATTTTTGCACTGGGCGCCGTGCAGTCGATCTGGGAAGGACTTGCCTACATCGCCATCTTCGGCGTCGGGTCGATCCTCGGCATGACGGCCCTGGCCGTCGTCATCAGCCTGCCCTTGCGCTGGTCTGCACGCAGCCTGACCTGGGCACATAACGGCCTGACTGCGGGACTTGGGGTCTTCACCCTCGGCCTGGGTATTCTGGTACTCCATCAAACAGGCCAGGCATTGATGCTCGGTGCCCCGGGGGTCTAGTGGGCTGCAAATCGTATGCACGCGGGTGGAGTCCGGTGACGCCAACGCCGCGAGTGGTTAAAGTCGCTCCATGAGCACCAGCACCGAGCCAAACCGCCAGCCGCGGATCCTTCTGGTCGACGACGACAGCGATCATCTGGCACTGTGCAGCCGCTGGCTGACTTTGTCGGGCTACCGGGTGGACAGTGCCAACGGCGGCGCCGAGGCATTGGCAAGCCTGGAGCAGACCCGACCGGATCTGGTGATCGACGCACTCGAGGCTGCACATCTGGGTGTTACCGCCTTCCTGGAAAAACCATTCGACAAAGAAAGCTTCCTGTTCGCCGTGGCCGAGGCGGTCGACATCACGCCGCCGCCGGCATTCGAGGCCGGCGATCTGAAGACCTCGGCGGGGCAACTGGTCTACCGATCGGCCGTGATGCAGGAACTGATCGGCAGGGTCCACCGCGTCGCGGCCGGCACCAGTACCGTGATGCTGAGCGGCGAGACGGGCACGGGCAAGGAATTGATCGCGCGCGCCGTGCATGAACTTGGCCCCCGGCGCGAGGCGCCTTTTGTCAGCATCAACTGCAGCGCCCTGCCGGGTGAGTTGCTTGAATCTGAATTGTTCGGTCATGAGAAAGGGGCCTTTACGGGCGCCACCTCACGCCACACGGGCCTGTTTCAGGCGGCCGATGGTGGCACGCTTTTTCTGGATGAAATCGGTGACATGCCGCTCTCTTTGCAGGCCAAGGTTCTGCGTGTACTGCAGGACTTTGCGGTACGCCCGGTCGGCGGCCTGCATGCGGTGAAGATAGACGTGCGGGTGATCTCCGCCACGCACCAGGACCTGGCGGACATGATCGAGCAGAAACAGTTTCGCGAGGACCTTTACTACCGGCTCAATGTCGTTCCACTGCACGTACCTCCGTTGCGCCAGCGCGCCGAGGATATCCCGGCCCTGCTCGAGTTCTTTCTCAAGCGCCTGGCCGACCGCAGCGATGAACCGGCCAGGAAATTTGCACCAGAGGCCAGGGCTGCACTCATCCAGGCGCCTTTCCCGGGCAATATCCGGCAATTGCAAAACGTGGTGGAACGCTGCGTGGTGTTGAGCAACAGCACACTGATCCCCAAATCGCTCGTGATCGAGGCCCTGCAGGATCAAACCCTCGGGATGCCTACCCTGGACGAGGCCAAAAACAGTTTCGAGCGGCGCTATATCGCGGGACTGTTGGGTGCTACGAACGGCAATGTCACGGTCGCGGCAAAAATTGCTGGCAGGAACAGGACCGAATTTTATAACCTGCTGAGCCGCCATTGCCTGAAGCCGGAAGACTTCCGGCAGCGCCACAGCTGACACTAGTGGGCCAAGCGGATGCCAACCCTGAAAGGCTGGCTTGAAGTTTGCTTCGGGGATACGACCGAACCCAGGAAGCTGCCGATGAATACTGCTGCACCCACTGTCGAAGTCGACGCCGAATTGGCCGACCTGATCCCCCAGTACCTTAGCAACCGCTGGTCTGACCTGGCTTTCGCCCGTCAACTGCAGGCCAACAGTGATTTCTACCTGCTCTCGCGCATGGCGCATCGCATTCGCGGCAGCGCCGCCAGCTACGGCTTCGGCCGGCTCGGGGAGATCGCCCAGGCACTCGAGGCGGCCGCAGAACAGCAGGATCTGGCGGCAGTCGATAACGCACTCGAGGACTATGACGCCTTCCTGCGTTCAGTGCGCATCGATTACGTCTGAGCAGTTCCCGAAAATCGACCCAGACCTGGCAAGCCGTATTCCGCCGCCACGTCTCAGAAGGCCAAACGTCGGGCGGACCCGACAGTTTCGTCTGCTCGGCCGCGCGATTCTCTTCCCGCTCCCACAACACTGGCTCCCGGAAAGCCCCCCAGGGCAAGCAAAAAGAAACATAAGCGTCTGATTTAAATTGGTATTAAAAGCCGATTTCCCCCTTTGCAGACAAACTGGCACAGCAAGTGCTGAGTGTTAAGCGTACTTGGTGTTGTCGCGAGTGTGTTATCGCGCATCAGCATCCTAGACCAAGCCGAAAGCTTGATAACGAAACAGAACGCGCTGGCCTGCAGAGCCCGGAAGATCGGGGGGAAATCACCCGATGTCGGGGGACCCCAACTGAGTTGGGACCGACCTACTGCACCAAGCCCGAGGAGAATATGTCCCATGAACAGAAAAATGAAACTCGGTATCGCCGCGGCAGCCATTTCGGCTGTGCTTGGCGGCTGTACATCGACCCAGCCCAAAGACGACCTGGCTTCACGCCTGGCGACCGCGGAAAAGGAAAACAGCGAGCTGCGTAGCAGCCTGGCCGGCCTGGAGCAATCAGTCAGCAGCCGCGATCAGCGCATTGCGTCGCTGCAGGGCCAAGGCGATTCCGGCAGCCTGCTGCCACCTGCGGCCAAGCCCGGCGAGTGTTACGCACGCGCCTTCGTACCGCCCAAGTACAAGCCGGTCACCAAGACCGTGCTAAAGCGCGAGGCCGGTGAGCGGGTAGAGACGACACCGGCCCGTTACGAGTGGGTCGAGCAGCGCGTATTGGCCCAGGAGGCCTCGCAGCAACTCAAGGTGATTCCAGCCAAGTACGGCTGGAAAGAGGAGCAGGTGCTGGTCAAAGAGGCCTCGACCCAGCTGATCGAGCAGCCGGCTGTGTACGAGAACGTGCAGGAAAAGGTCCTGGTGCGTGATGCCTACACCACCTGGAAGAAAGGCCGTGGTCCGATCGAGCGCATCGATAACGCCACCGGCGAGATCATGTGCCTGATCGAGGTTCCGGCGCAGTACAAGACGGTGACCAAGAGGGTCGTGAAGACCCCGGCCAGCGTGCGCGAGGTAGCGCTCCCGGCGGAATACAAGACGGTCAAGCGCCGCGTCGTGGTCGAGCCGGCCAAGACGGTGACGGTAGATATTCCGGAGCAGTACAACACCGTCAAGGTGCGCAAGCTGGTCCAAAAGGCCTCTGAGCGCCGTATCGAGATTCCGGCCGAGTACCAGGACGTCAGCGACAAGGTTCTCGTTTCCGAGGGTCACCTCGAATGGCGCCCGATCCTGTGCGAAACGAACACCTCGCCGGACATCGTGCGCAAACTGCAGACGGCGCTGCGCAACGCCGGACACAACCCGGGGGCGATCGACGGCGTGCTCGGTAGAAGCACGATGGATGCTGTCACCTCGTACCAGAAGGCAAACGGCCTGGCCTCCGGCCAGCTGACCATAAAAACGCTGCGTAGCCTGAAAGTGATCTGAACACCGACGCTGAGTCGATGTGAACGTCGGGCGGATGTCCCTCCCCCGGCGTACTCTCTACCCGCTCCTCTGGAGCGGGTTTTTTTTCAAAGTCAGCCAATTTATTGCTAATCTGCAAATGATAATTCTAAAAAATCATGGCGGGATCAATAACATGGCGGACAAAATCGGGTTTAGTCGTGTCAGCAGCGAGTCTGTAGACGAACAAAACATGGCACAGATCCGGGAGATCCTGTTTGGCGAGCACAATCGCCAGATTACGAGCCGGATAGACCGCATCGAGTCCCGACTCAACGAACAGGATGCCGCCTTGAGCGAGTTCCTGAACCAGCGCATCGACAAGGCGCTGGCCGGGCTGCGCCGCGAGGTGGAGACTCAGGGCAAGCAGCAGCAGGCCGCACTCGACGGCCTCGATAACGCATTGCGCGCGCTGTTGGGCAAGAGTGACGAAAGGATCACCCTGCTCGACAGTGACCTGCAGGATACGACGCACAGACTCGACCGGTCACTGAAAGAACACTCACAGTCG
Organism: uncultured Gammaproteobacteria bacterium; assembly: GCA_947258805.1. Next base: position 8,330 of record CAMYJV010000181.1, read on the forward strand.
CTGGATCGTCTGCAGCAGGACAACGCGGATCGTGCGCAGCTGGCAGAGCTGTTCGAGGGCCTGGCGCGTCAGCTGCGCAGCCCATCCGCCAAATGAGCGCAGAAAACAAGCCGCCGCACCCGGCGGCGAATGACGAAAGCACTGCACTAACGACTCTCAAGGCATTGCTGGTCGGCCCGGAACAGACAGCCATCCAGCGCCTGGAGAAAGAGTCGCGCGATCCCGAGGTCCAGAACCTGAGGGTCGCCGAATCCCTGCCCTCGTCGCTCAACAGGGCGTACCAGGACTCACCGCGCGAGCTCACCCGTTCGCTCGAGGTGCCGGTGTCGGAATGCATCGAGGGCTCGATAAAGCGCAACCCGGGCTTTTTCGCAGACATCCTTTACCCGGTCATGGGTCCGGCCATTCGGCGCTCCATCACCCAGGCCATGCGCGAGCTGGTACAGCAAATCAATCAGGGACTCGAACACAGCCTGACCGTCAAGGGCATTAAATGGCGCATCGAGGCTGCGCGCAGTGGGGTCCCGTTCGCCGAGACCGTCCTGCGGCATACGCTGCGCTACCGGGTCGAAGACGCTTTCCTGATCCAGAGCGGCAGCGGCCTGCTGATTCAGCACCTGAGCCAGGACCCGGCGCACGCAGGCGACGCCGACGCCGTTTCCGCCATGCTGACAGCGATCCGGGATTTCACCCACGACACCCTGGATAGAGAGGGCGAGGACTCGAGACTCGAGACCGTCGACGTCGGCGATCACACCCTTTGGCTGATCCATGGACCCAAGGCTTACCTGGCATGCGCAATCCGCGGCGTGCCCCCGGTCGGCCTGCGTGGTGAACTGGCCGCCGTGCTCGAAGAGATCCACCGTCGTCACCCGGCGCTGCTCGAAGGCTTTGATGGCGATCCGGCCCAGGCCGCCCCGGTGGCCCCGCTCATGGAGCCCTGCCTGCGCACGGAGGCCGCACCGAAGTCGGGTAAGCAGCTCCCCTGGCCCAACCCCAGGGTGAACAGGCCTCAGCGGCCGTTGCAACACTTTCGAGCGCACCAGGCATCGTGGTGACCGACTGGCAGCTCAGCGACGGCCAACTGCAACTGCAGGGCCTGCACGACCCGCTCACACCGAGCCCCGACAGCCTGCTCGCTGCAAGCGGCCTGCCAAAAGGCGACTACAGCCTTAGCTTTCGCGGTTTCGAGTCATCCGATCACGCCGCCGCCATGAAACGCTCGCAGCAGCGCCTGGCGCCGCCGGATAGCGTGACGCTCGAGCTCGACCACAGCGGAATTTTGACCGCGACCGGCTACGCGCCGACGGCATGGATCACGCGTGCCGCGCTGCTGGCCACCACGGTCCCCGGTGTGACGCACTATGACGACACCGGGTTGGACGATCTGGATGCGCAAATTCAGCGCCAGCTGAATGCAATGCTGAAATCCCCAAAAACAGTGGCCATCGATGTCGCCGATGGTCACGCCGAGATCACCGGCGAGGCCCCCCTGGCCTGGATCAACTCGCTGCCGACAGCCCCCCCGGTGGCCGGACTGAACAGCCTGCAGTTTGACGGACTCCAGCCGTTGGAGATGCAACGCCTCACCGCCCTGATCGAAGCGATTGAATCCAGCACCATCGAGTTTGCGGTTGCCGGTGGAGTCGCACTGGATGACCTGCAACTTTCCAAGATCGAGTCCCTCGCCGCTTTGATCGGCGAGGCACATCGGCATGCCCAGGACATGCAGCTGGCATTGGAGCTGCAGATCATCGGCCGCACCGACGGGACCGGAACGCCACAGCAGAATCAGCTCATTGCCCGCGAACGCGCGGCACGGGTGGCACGATCGCTCGCAGCCTACGACGTACCGATGCCCGGATTCAGCCTAAGGGCAATCCCCCAGGCGCCGAATCATGCGGGACCAAACGACCAGATGCGGCGCGTAGAGTTTCGCGTGCTCGGGGTTGAGCAGTCGACACCTATACCCGACAGAAGATAATGCAGGCCCGCAAGATCTGCATGATCGGTGACTTCGCGGTAGGCAAAACCAGTCTGGTATCGCGCTTCGCTCACAATGCCTTCGACGATCGCTACCTGACAACCCTCGGGGTTAAGATCGATACCAAGACAATCAGTCTGCCTTCGGGTGACCGGCTCAAACTGGTGCTGTGGGACATCGCCGGAAAGAGCGAGTTCGCGCGCATCGACACCAGCTACCTGCGTGACGCTTCGGGTTACTTGCTGGTGATCGACGGCACCCGCCCGGCAACCCTGGACAACGCCATTGAGCTTCAGGGCACGGTGGAGAAACAACTGGGCCCGGCCCCTTTCAGCGTGCTGCTCAACAAGGCGGACCTGCGCGACCAGTGGGCGTTAAACGACGACCTGATTGCCGGACTGAGGTCGCGCGGCTGGTCGGTAAGCAACAGCAGCGCCCTGAGCGGAGAGGGCGTGGAGACCGCATTCATCCGACTCGGCGCCCAACTGGTTCATGAGGCATGACTGAAGGACTGCAGCTGATCAGCCAGTACATCAACCGAGTGCTGGCGAAGCAGACCAGTCCGCTCTTTGTCGAGATCGACGATGAATTCCGCCTGCTGCGCGCGCGTGGGGACGGCCACCGTTACGGCTTCGACGATCTGCAGGCCGGCATAAAGATGGACCGGAAACTGGCGATCCTGGCGACCGCCAATCCAGACGACCGGACACCCCAGGCCTGGCGTTTTGTAGAACTGCCCGGATCCTGCGTCTGTCACATTCACGTGTTGCGGCTGCCGGGAGGCTGGGCTGTCGCCTTCCTGGATGCGAGCGCCGAGCACGCCGAACAGCAGACACGCCAGCAGGCCGCGCATGATCTCGAACTGCTGCGCGACGAACGTGAA
>CAMYJV010000182.1 GCA_947258805.1 uncultured Gammaproteobacteria bacterium
TTCTCCCGACAGGATGAGCTGAAGGTGCGCGCGGCCGTTCCCCATCGATGACGTATCGGTCATTCGAGCCACCGTCGATGACGTGGATCGCTGCAGGCACCTCTGGCTGGAAGTTGGGCGCAGCTACTGGACCCATCGCTCTCGATGGTCGGACCCGCGTTGGCGCACGCACTCGGGCCGGGCCGAGGTAACTTTCTGGATCGCGACGCACGCCGGGGATGACATCGGTTTTTTCGAGCTCACCAAAAGGGTTCGAGGTGTGAAGATGGAGGGGTTCGGATTGTTGCCGCAGTATCGAGGTCAGGGTCTGGGCAGCGGCCTGCTGTCGGCGGCAACCGAAAAGGCCTTTGCCACCGGCGCGAAGCGAATCTGGCTGCAGACGGCCACGGACGACCATCCGAACGCGCTGCCGAATTATCTTGCGGGTGGATACCGAATCTATCGTGAGAGCGTGCTGAAGAATCCCATGCCGTCGTGCCATGAGCCTGGCTGAAAGCGCGACCATGATCCTCTGCAGGCGCACGTGGTCTTTCGCTCAACTGCTGGTTGCGCTTATCTTCCCGCTGTATTCCTCACCAACCGTTGCTGATGATATGAGAGTTCTGACCACGTTCGACTCGCCGGAGACCGACCTCGACTGGCGGCTGATAAACGACAACGTCATGGGAGGCCGTTCCACCGGTGGCTACGTCGTGACAGCCGGTGTGCTTGTTTTCAGCGGCGCAACCAATACCGATGGCGGGGGATTCGCCTCGATACGTTCTGCAGCTCGGGATCTCGGGTTGGGAGACCGTCAGGGATTGAGGCTGAGGGTGCGGGGGGATGGTCGCACTTACACCTTTCGATTATCCACCGACAGGACGGCTATCTCTTACTGGGCCAGGTTTCAGACGCGGCAGGACGGCTGGCAGGACGTAGAGCTTCCCTTCTCCTCATTCTGGCCGAACTGGCGCGGACGGGGACTGGATGCCCCGCCGGTCGTTCCCGCTGATATTCGGGAGCTGGGCATCATGATCAATGATAAGACCGACGGTCCCTTCAGGCTGGAAGTCGATAGCATCCGGGCGTTCTGATGGTTAAGGAACCGCTGGCGTGACAGCGTGCCGGGGTCAACATAAGATGCTCGTGCGATAGCTCGCGCAACAACGGCCTGTCTCTATGGAAGCGATTGTCGAGTCTCTGATTCAGCACGGCTACTGGATACTCTTTGCCTGGGTGCTGCTGGACCAGTTGGCTTTGCCGGTCCCCGCGTTGCCCATGCTGCTGGCGGCCGGCGCGCTTGCCGGCGAAGGGCATCTGAATATTCTCCTTTGCCTGCTGCTCGTGGTTTTCGCATGCACGCCTCCCAACCTCCTCTGGTATCAGCTGGGTCTGCGGCAAGGCAACAAGGTGCTCACGCTGCTGTGCATGATCTCGCTGGAGCCGGACAGCTGCATCTCCAATACCACGTCGGTCTTCCACCGCTACGGTACGGCGTCGCTGCTGTTCTCGAAGTTCGTTCCAGGGTTGCAGACCATCGCGCCGCCGCTGGCCGGGTTGCTCGGCATCAGCTTCTGGCGCTTTGTCGCCGTAAACGGGGTCGGCTCGCTCCTGTATGGGTTGGTTTTCCTGCTGCTGGGCTACTGGGCCCATGATTTCATCACGGCCATCGGCGAGACCGTGTCCGAGTACGGTACGCTCAGCGCCCTTGCCATCGGTTTGGTCGTATTGACCTGGCTGGTCTGGAAGATCGTTCATCGGGTGCTTTTTCTCCGCAGCCTGCGCGGCAATCGGGTACAGCCCATGGACCTGCATTCCCGCCTGGAAGCCGGCGAGCCGATTCAGGTAGCAGACCTGAGGCAGCGGATGGAGTTCAACGCCTACCCCCACACCATTCCAGGAGCCATCCGGGTCCCGCTGGACATATTCGACGAGGAAGTTGAGAAGCTTGCCAGAGACCGCTTGCTGGTTCTGGTCTGCACGTGACCCAGTGAAGCCGCGAGCGCCCGTGTGGCCCTCAAGCTCAAGCAGGCCGGTTTCGATGTTGCGCCGTTGGCGGGGGGGCTGGAGCAGTGGCTGGCGCTGGAGTTGCCCCTGGAAACCCGGCCCTTGGAAGCGCTTCCCATCCGTTGAGCACCTGCCGGTTGAGGTGAACCATGCCCAAATGGCTTGATCAAGGCCTGGAGCTGATCCGCGAGACTCCGGGGGCCGGTCCGGGGGCGACCAGAGGTTGCTCGGTGATCTACAACGCCCGCTTTTTTCTGCGACGGGGAGATGAAGTCACTCGCGATGCTCGATCCATCGCGCTCTATCCCGACAGGTTGCCGGTTCGAGCGGTGGAAGATACCGAGCTGATCGACCACGAAACGACCCTCGGTAAACGTCAACCCATCGCAGCGGTGGAGAAGACGCTACATGGCATGCAGGCGGGTGGCTTTCGTGAGGTGTTGGCGAGCGCACATCTTTGCTATGGCGCAAAGGGCGTCGGCGACCTGATACCGCCCCACGCCATGCTTCGAATAAAGATCTGGATCCGGAGCGTCAAACACAAGGCAAGCTGATTCGGAAAGCCGGGTGGATGTCCGGGTAAAGTGTTACGCTGATCAGCCTTGGGGAGAGTATGTTGTCTGATGTACCCAGGACGTTATGGGTGAACGGTAACGCGACGAAGCGTTCGCTCACCTTAAACCGATGACAAACTTGGGTACACGGAAAATGAAAACGCTGATCGCTGGATTTCTTTTTGCTTTCTCTATCTCGGCCTCTGCGACCACGATGCAGTATTCGCTCTGCACGCTGAACGACGGCAAAACTGTCGCGGACGCGCAGACCTGGTTGGAGAACTGGCGCAAGATTGCTGCTGCAGAAAAAATCGATTATGCCCTCCGCCTGCTGCTTCCCCACGCAAGCACAGAGGTTCTTGGCCAGTTCTACATCGAGGGCTCGACCCCGACCCTGAGCACCTATGCGAAGGCGTGGGAATGGTGGTATTCGGATGACGCTGATGCGGTGAAGTCCAATGCCGAGTTGAACAGCACGGCTGCTTGTGGTGCGGCTTCGATCTATGTAACCACTGACTGAGCGGAGCCGCGCCGGAGCCGCGCCGGAGCCTAGGCGTCCGGAGGATCAGTGAACCTTCAGACGTCTCTGTCTCTCTTGCTCAACGCCTCATAGCGTCGCCGGAAGTCTTTGTTGTACGTCTGGTACGCGCTGTGTGTGTCTTCAGTCGTTATATCGTCCAGGTGCCTGTCAGAGCCAAGCATGGTCTCGAGCCGATCTGCAACGAGATCCCAGATTTTCATGGCGGATCTGTGCCGACCCTTGATTTCGGACAACAGTTGCGAACCTGCTTCGGTCAACGCGTACGTCTGATCCGATTTTCTGACCAGGCCTTTTGCCTTCAGCCACCCCAGGCTATTCTGCAATTCCTGGTGAGACGGGATTGCGTGGTTAATGCCGTCGGCGACAGCGATGATGTCGTGCAACCTGCCGGGATTTTGCGGTACCGAGAGTAATATCCAGGCTATGGTCTGGCTCTCCGTCATGGGTTGCCGGATATCCCACAGTAGCCCCTTTCCCAGCCGACTCTGTCTGAATGTCCCATCCCTTGAGCTCCCGTACGCCTAGTCGGTCTCTGATCAGGCCCTGGCCGAAACTATTGACCCCTGGCTTTTCGTGAATCGTAACGTTATGAATTCGACCCCGACCTTCCAGGCGTCGGCGTCCTGGGAAAGGTGCGCTACGCGCGCGATGGCCTGACACATGTCGCAACTGATCTTTACGGTCTGCTGCGGTTGAAGCGGGGTATGGGTTTGAATCAGCATGCCGTTCAGAGAGACGTCCAGCGTCTTGCCCTGAAATCCTGCGCTGGGCCAGGCTGTGAACAGCGTGATCGTTTGCTGCTTGGGAAACCGCTCCATCATGCGCAGGCCTGAGCGAGATGAGACGTATCGGGCGGCCGGAAACAGAGGGCTCGAGCATTGCGCGCAGCCTGCCTCCTCGGAATCGACAGTACTTTGTGTGTGCTGCGCGTCACAGAACGGACAGCGGCTGTAGGCGTCAAAACGAGATCGGGGGTAAGGGGTTGTCTTTGATGGCGCCCTGCGCGGCTTGTTCGGGCCGGCCGCCGATGCCTGGGCTCCGGCGTCAGGCTCGCCGTGGCCCTGTCGAAATCTGCGGGTCTTATCGTATTCGGCTCTTTTTCTGCTGTCGCTGAGCGTGGCGTAAGCCTCGTTGATCAGCGCCGCGCTGTGGTGATCTCCGCCGAGATCCGGGTGCTTTTTCATGGCCTGCATCAGCGCGCGATAGCTCGCCCTGATGACTTCCAGGGGCGCTTCGCGACTGACGTGAAGAATCTGATAGTAGTCGGATGCGTTGTCCATGCGCTTAGAGCTGTCGTTCTGACTGGCATGGACTCTACGCGGCTTCCCGCAGGCAGGCGTTGACTGGCATCACGGAAAGGCCACTCGTGGGCATGCCAACGAGTGGCCGTGATCGACGTTCGGGCCTCCGGCCCCGCCGCCGCGGGCGCTATTGGGCCCCCGGCCTCGGCGCGGGCGCTATTGTGCCGTCGGGCCGGCAGCAGGTGGAACGATCCAGAAACCGTTCCAGAGACCTGAGACGCAGGTGGTGACTTTCTCGAATCGCTCGTCAGCAGCGACCTGCTGTTTCGACCCCAAGTAGGCGTCTTCGCCTGCCGCCCAGGTGTCGATGTCGGGATAATTCCCGACCCAGAGGAAGTCGGCTTGT
>CAMYJV010000183.1 GCA_947258805.1 uncultured Gammaproteobacteria bacterium
GCAACGAGTCGACGGGCTGGTACGGCGGCGCGCTGTTCCTGACGGATGGCGTGGTCGACATGGTCAATTCGACCGTGACCGGCAACATTTCGCCCCCGTGGGCGCCGGCGGCGGTCTTCGTCGGCACCTTCGGCCCCGGCGACGCGACGCTCAACCTGGCCAACAGCATCATTGCTTCCAACCCCGCCATTGGCTGCTTCCTGGCGCCCTTCGGTTCCGGCGTCGTGATGATCAATTCAACGGGCAGCAACGTGTATACCGATGGGACCTGTTTCCCGATGGCCGGCGACCAGGTCGTGGGCAACGCCATGCTGGGCCCACTCGCCGACAACGGCGGGCCGACCCTGACCCATGCCCTGCAGGCAGGCAGCCCGGCCATCGATGCGGCGAACAACGCGGTGTGCCCAGCCACCGACCAGCGCGGCGTGGCACGGGACGCGGCCTGCGACGTGGGCGCTTACGAATACCCATAAACCCGGACGGGGCGGCCGGTTAACGGCCGCCCCCCTTTCAGCCCCGGTCAATCTGTAAATCCCATCGCGAACACCGCTGGGGGTTTCTTGCCGGTCGAGCGATGCGGCCTGACGTGGTTGAAGTGATGCTGCCAGTTGTCGATCGTTGTGCGGGCGCCGCAACTGGGGCAAAACCCTCGCCGCTTACAACTAAACGCCACCAAATGTTCGTGGCGGCAGCCGTCACACTTGTCGCGCCCACCAGATGTTCACCGATTGTTTAGACAACACGCCTTTGCGTCCCGGAAAAATGTTATCGCACCTGGGTCAGTGCTTTGGGCTTGGTAAAGTTTGCTGAAAATTCATGCGGTTCCACCATGACCGGATGGATTCCGCAAGCCGCTCAGGTTGACTAAATTGCAGGTAGTGAGAGCCGCCGGGAATCAACTCATGCTCTGAGCGATTGCTGAGCGCCGCCAAGTCTCGTTGAAGCCCGGTCCAGATTTTCCAGGCTGCATCCGCTTGCTCCTGACTGAAATCAGGTATTCGGGATGCATCGGGCGCGTCTCCCACACTGATTACTAGCACCGGCAGCGTACCCAATGATTCGATGGTTCGAACGTTCTCAAGGCTTTGTTCGATGGATTGGAACTCCCGGGCGACCGTTCCCATGCTCGAACCCGAAACGGCTTTCAACGCAATTCGATCCTTCTCGGCCAGAGCCTTCACTTCCAGTTCACTCTGCATCAGGAGGCGAGCGATTCCGAACGGCCGCATCGCGGCCATGGCGCTCAGCATCCATTGAGGAGGTGTATCGGAAATCGTAGGTAATTTCTCAAACATATCTGGATGGGATGATTCAATCAGAATAAGTCCAGCCAACTCCTCCGGATAATGCGCTGCAAACGAGAGGGCGTACGGGCCGCCCATGGAATGACCTGCCAGAACGATGGGCGGCTCGATGGATGCAACACTGAGTAACGTGTGCAGTTCCTCGACAATCTCTCGCCATGATCGATGGCCTTCGGCAAGTTCACTCCAGGCGATGCCCGCCCGATCATAGGCGCACACCCTGGTGACTTCTGCCAGCGATTCGTGTATCAATCGCCAACTGATGGAACCGAACGGATCCATTCCTGCCTCCAGCAGCAGAACGGGCGACCCCTCACCTCGGCAATCCAGATGCAGTGCGTGGTAACCGACGCTGACCATGTGACCGGGCGGTGGATGATTTCTCAGGGCTTCTGCGCGGGCCGTGCGTTCGTGGGCAAAACCAAGCAATAGCCCGATTGTGATGCAAATTACCAGTATTATGGCCAATACTGAGACGGTTTGGCCAGAACGCATCGAATCACCTCTTTCTGATTGAGATTTAATATTAACTACAATGTATAATATATAGAAATGAAGTTCAAATTAGAATTTCATCGAGGAAAAGCAACAGAATCTTGATCGACGCTAACTGCATCGGGGACAATCGCACATCAATGAAGAACGAGCACCTGGGAGAATTTGAGGCATTGATACTGGCTGCGATGCTGAGGCTGGAGCCGGATGCCTACGGCGTTTCAATTCGTCGGGAAATTGAACGGTGTACCGAACGCAATGTTTCCATCGGCGCGGTCTATACCACTCTCAATCGGCTGGAAAAGAAACACATGGTGAGATCGGTACTGGGAACACCAACTGCCTCCAGAGGCGGCAGGGCGAAGCGTTACTATCGCGCCCGGCCGGAGGGTAAGCTGGCGCTGGAGCGCACGGTCGCATCACTGAATCGAATAACAGAAGGATTACTGCCGCTATGAATCCATCCGCTGACCGGCAACCCCCCAGACTGGTATTTACCATTCTGTCGATAATCTGCCCGGGTTCTTACCGCGAGGCCCTGCTTGGCGATCTGCAGGAAGAATTTCAGGAGATTTACCGTGCGAGTGGAGCCCAAGCCGCTGAAGGGTGGCTGTGGCGTCAGGCCCTTCTTTCACTGCCGGTTTTGACGGGACAAGCACTGAGACAACATTGGCGACTGGATGACATTTTCGGTTTGATGGCAGGTATGGTCGTGGCTGTTCTGGTCTGCCTGCCTGTGTGCGAAGTTTCCGGGGACTTCTACCTGCCGTCCGCAACAATGGAGAGCCCGCTGTGGGTTCGTGCTGCTGCCTGAATTTCGGATTGTCTGGGTTGAAGGGCTTAGTGTTGCGATGATACCGGTCCTGGTCGCAACAGTTTCCACCATACTTGCTGCCTTTCTGGGAGGCCGTGCAGGCCTTTTACTGGTCGCCCGGGCGAGATGACCAGGAATGGTATTGTCACGTTAACTAGAGTGAACTTTCCAAGACCCAAGAAATGGAGATATACGCAATTAGCAGACACAAGTCGCCCGCCCCCATGCGAAAAATGCTCGATCCCTCAATGTTTGATAGTGCCTTGCAGATAGCAGCTGGCTTGGCTGGCGGAACAAGTTATTCACTAGCCCTTGGAATGGAGTCCTGGCCTTTAAACAGCAAGATTTTGCGGGGTCGGACAAGCCCAAGTTGACAAAGGGGGCGTCTATACGAGGAATTATTAACCATCTTTTCAGGCATTCCGACACGTATCGGGGGTTTTTCTGACCGCCCCCGCAACGTTAATTCAAGTTAAACGTTACCTCTTGCTGTCCTGGCGGCGCCCGCGCCGGGGAACTGTCACCGTAAGAGACTCCTGGATTCCTTTTGATGTAGACTTTTTTCTGCCGATTGACTCACATCAAAAAAACCGGAATCGTGCAGATCGACTACCTGAAGTGCACTGCCTGCGGGGCCGAATACCCCGCCGACACATTGATGAACCTGTGCCCGGTTGACGGGCGTCCGGTGCAGATCATCATCGATCTCGAACGCCTGCAGGCCGAGCAGCCGGGCAATGCCTGGTTCGACCCCGACCGCCGGGACATGTGGCGTTTCGGTGGCCTGTTGCCCCTGGACATCAAACAGGCGGGGGATCGCGAACACATCATCACGCTCGGCGAGGGCCAGACGCCACTTCTCGACTACCAGGACCATCCGCTGGTGTCGAAAGCGGGATTTTCACTGCAGGTGAAAGACGAGGGCATGGCCCATCGCGGCTTTGGCGCAAACCCCAGCGGAAGTTTCAAGGACCGGGGAATGGCGATGACCGTGTCAATGGCCCGACGCCACGGCTTGACCAGGCTGGCTGTACCCACCCAGGGCAATGCCGGCGATTCGCTGTGCGAGTATGCCGATGTGGCCGGAATGAGCGCGGTGGTCGCCATGCCGGACGACACTCCCGGACCGATCCGCGAGCGGGTTGCGGAAATGGCCCGGCGTTCGGACCGCTTCCGCCTGGAACTGGTGCAAGGCACCATCCGCGAAGCCGGCGAACTGCTGAAACGGGACTGGATACCGCGCGGCTGGTTCAACGTCGCGACTTTCCAGGAGCCGGGCTGGCGCATCGAGGGCAAGAAGACCCTGGGACTGGAGCTGGCGCAACCCGACCAGCCGGGCGGACCCTGGTCGCTGCCGGACGCTATCATCTACCCCACCGGCGGTGGTACCGGCGTGCTGGGTATGTGGAAAGCCTTCTCGGAACTCGAATGCCTGGGCCTGATCGGCCCGGAGCGGCCGAAGATGATCTGCGTGCAGTCCGAGGCCACGCAGCCCCTGGTGCACGCCTTCGAGAACGGGCTGGAGGACACCGTACCTCGGGAGGCCGGAGAAACCCTGGCCTGCGGCGTCAACGTACCGGGCGGTATCGGCCATTTCAGGGTGCTGGAAATCATCCGCGAAAGCGAAGGCCTGGCCATCGCCATACCGGAACATGAAATCCTGACCAGCCTCTCTGATACCCGGCAAAGCAAGCCCTGGTCGATCTGCCCCGAAGGCGCCGCCTGCCTGGCGGCTGTCCCGCGCTTGCTCGACAAGAACACCATCCGCGCGGGCGACCGGGTCGTTGCCTTCAACACCGGGACGCTGGAAAAATATATGACGGAGCCGCCGGACATCCACTGAAACCGCCTGCCGCAGAATCCTCAGTGTCAAACAGCAGGAGCGACCAGACCAAACACCGGCCGAGCACCGGGAGCACCAGGCGTCAATGACCTGGGCACGTAACGATGGCCCGGATGGCGCGGCAACCTGTCTGAAGACCTGACCGGAATAGCCGTTCATTACTCCGGGTTTCTACCCATATAGCGTTAGAATTACCTTTACTCGTCCTCGAAGCTGTCGCGAAAGATGAGTTCCTCGCCCGCATCGCAAATGCCGTCCCCGTCCGCGTCTGGCCCGTCATTGGCCGGATCGTTGTCGGGCAGCGGTCCGAAGCCGTCGGTGCCGATAGCGCAGTCGTCGCAGCTGTCGCTGTCGAGGTCCTGGCATACGTCTGGGTTCAGAGGCTCGCTATCCTCAATATCCAATACTCCGTCATTGTCATCGTCATCGTCTGTTTCATCGGGCACGCCGTCGCCGTCGGTGTCCGGCAACTGACAGTCGGAATCTGCCACGTCGACGAATCCGTCGCAATCATTGTCCAGAACGTCGGCACAGCTGACCTCGTCGATGGACTCCGTCGGCTCGCAGAACGGCACACTACAATCCTGCGGGCAATTGCCTGTGGACTCCTGGCCCTCGCATAGCAGGTCGCCGCAGGTCGCATCCACGCGCGGAGCCACGCGGCAGAAGCGGTCGGCACCCGTGTCGATACAGCGCGGATCGGAATCGCTCGTGCCGCAACCGATCGGGTTGGTGCCACCATTACCGCAGCAGAAATCACCACCACCACCGTCCTGCTCGCCATTGCAGTCCAACGGGCAGGTCGTGCAATCCTCGCCGTCGCCAATCTCGCACAGCCCGTTGCCGCATGCCGCGCCGCTGACCCGGGCACAATCGGCGCAACCAAAACCGTCTTCACCAGCCTCACAGTAGGTGTCGAGGTCACAATTGGCCGGATCGTTGACCATGACGAACTGGCGCATCATCTCGTGGTCCTCGTGATCAAGGATGTGGCAGTGGTATGGAAAGCGCCCGAGATGATCCTCGTAGCGCGCGATCACGCGCACGCGTGTGCCAGCGGGCACGGAAACGGTGTCCTTCCAAGTGTTGATCTCGTGGGCAGCCAGCGGCAGCACGGTGCTGTCGCTGAGCAGCGTGCGGTCGAGCACCTGGAATGCGACCAGGTGGATATGCATCGGATGCATGATCTCGCCGGGATTCTCGAACTCCCAGATCTCGGTGTTGCCCAGCTGTACGAATTCGGACAAATCGTCCCAGTGCTCGTCGCCGGTCGGGGTGCCGCCCGGCCCGTCGAGCGTCTGGATCACCCATTCGTTGCCGGCGCACGTCTCAGCGATACGCTCGAGCCGGAACCAGCGCGTCAGGTCGGCTTCGATCTCCGCTATGGGCGTTACCGGCCGCAGCGTCGCCGGCACCGGGTCGGTGTGACCGGCCTGGTTGGTCACGACGAATCGCATGACATTGGGGACGATGGGCGATGTCGTGTCGTCGTTGCGCAGCACGATCTCGGTCCCAGTCGCAAAGCCCGCAAAATCGATCACGACGTCGAAGCGCTCGGCCGGCACCATGTCGATGCGATCGATCTGCACCGGCGCCGAAATCAGGCCGAGGTCCGTGCCGATCAGGGTGAATGGGATGACCTGCGCGGGCACATCCTGGTTTTCCAGCCGCAGTGAGTACTCACGTGCCTGGGAACCGTTCACGAAACGGAAGCGGTACTTGCCTTTCTTGACGTCGAGAGACGGCCAGACCTTGCCGTTGACCAGAATCTTGTCACCGAAAAACGTGTCCTGCACGGCGCTCGGGTACGCCAGCGAACCGTCGGGATTGAACTCGCGGTCCTGGATCACGGCCGGAATCTCGAATTCGCCGGCCGGCAGCCCGAGCGCATCCTCGAAGTCGTCGCGCAGCAGGTAATAACCAGCCATGCCGCCGTAGACATTCAGACGCGTAATGCCGAGCGCGTGGTCGTGATACCAGAGCGTCGCAGGCAGCTGGTCGTTGGCGTATTCGTAAACGTCCATCTCGCCCGGCATGATGTGATACTCGGGCTGGCCGTCGAAGCGCGCCGGGACATGGCCGCCGTGCAGGTGCGTCACGACGCGCGGCGAGTCGCTGTAGTAGTTGGGCCCGTGCGGGCACTCATTCACTTCGAACAGGTGGCCGCCCGGCGGCAGGTCGTTGATATAGGTGACTTCGATCGGCTCACTCACGCGCGCCTCGATGGTAAGGCTCGGGTAGGCGCCGTTGTAGGTCCACAGGTCGGTCAGCGGCAGTTCGCTGTGCAGTTGCTGTTGCGCGGGCTGCACGGTTACCTCGTACTGCAGCGCGCCGTCGGGGCGCGTGCCGACCGGCGCGAGCACGCCTGGAATCGGCAATGCGTCGACGAAGGGCTCGAGCCCACAGTCCACTGCCATGTCGCTGCACAGGCTGCCAGGGCCCTGCGGTGTGCCGCCCGAAGCGATGCAGACATCCGCAGCGACACTGTCCGAGCAGGTCTCTTCTAGGTTGCAGCAGGCGCCCGTCGGCTGCGGGCAGATGTTCGGGAAGCACGATGCGGTTTCTGTGTCAGGTGTGCCGCCGGCATCTGTGCAGTCGGTCGTCGAAAGCACCGAGCAGGCACCGGTGTCAAAGCAGCACGCATACGTCATCGCGGCGAGCGGATTTAGCGGACTGGCGGGCGGTATGTCCTGGTCGGGAATCGCCTGCGGCGTTCCGTCTCCTGCGTAACCGGTATTGCCGGTGC
>CAMYJV010000184.1 GCA_947258805.1 uncultured Gammaproteobacteria bacterium
GGCAAGGAGCCCGGCATCATGGAACGTCTCCCACGGCGTCCTGAGACGCCGGTACTGACTGGGGAACTCAGTTTCCGGATAGGGCTCGTGAGCCTGATGTTGGTGCTGGGCTCCTTCGGTCTTTTCGAATGGGCTTCGTCGCATGACGAGGGCGTGGATAAGGCGCGGACGGTTGCGGTCAATATGTTCGTATTTGGTGAACTCTTTTATCTGTTCAATTGCCGGTCACTGCGTTACTCGATGTTCAGGCTCGGTGTTTTTTCGAATCGCTGGCTTATCCTTGGCGTGGCCGGCATGGCCTTGCTGCAAATCTTGTTTACCTATGCTCCGACAATGAATCAGTTGTTTGGAACGGCGCCGATCGGCGTCGTCGAATGGGCGTTGATTCTGGCAGGGGGGCTGGTTATCTACCTGGTGGTCGGTACGGAGAAGTGGTTGCGTCGTCGTGCCCGCGCTCAGAAAGTCGCGTGAGTGGGCCAATTGCCAGACATGTTAAAGGCAATGGCGGTGGTTCAGACGTTGGTGGCCGCCGACCAAATACCGGGATAACAAAGGATGATGTTGGTGTGATGAGCGATTTGCAAGCGCGTGTCATTTGGTCAACCCTCGCATCACGAGGGCTGCTGTTCTCGTCCATCTGGTGGATTCTCACCGATGGGACAGCAACCTCTTGGTCGATCGGCATCCCGGCAGTATTGTTGGCACTGATTGCCAGTGTCGCATTGCTTGCGCCTGTGCAATTCAACTGGCTCGAGTTTGCCCGGTTCGTACCATTTTTCCTCGTGCGCTCTCTGCTGGGGGGCGTGGACGTCGCCTGGCGCGCATTTCATCCCGGCCTGCCGATCGCTCCGGAGTTTGTTGAGTATCCGCTGCGGCTGCCGCCGGGTCCGGCGCGGGTATTCATGGTCAACGTGGTCAGTCTGCTACCCGGTACAATGACCATTGAAATCGGTCAGAATCGCCTGAGGGTACATGTGCTTGATGGTCGCAAAGACATCTTTCCAGAATTCGAAGCCGTGGAACAAGGTGTAGCCCGGATGTTCCGTATATCCTTGGCTACCTGAGGAGGGTAGATGAAAAGATTCCAAGCTATTCTTTGTGTGATTGAACCTGGAGATAAATCCAAGGATGCCTTGGAGCGTGCCGTCACCCTGGCACAGAATAACCAGGCCAGCCTGAAAGCGGTGGTTGTCGCTGAGGTCGTAACGGCCGGTATCGGGATGCCGGAGGGCGGTCCGATCTCTGCTGATCTGCAGGAAGCGTTGGTGCGTGCGCGTGCGCAGGAGTTGGAGAGCCTGATCGATCCTTATCGTAAACGGATCGATATCGAGACCAAGGTTCTGGTTGGGGTGCCGTTCCTGGAGGTTATCCGCGAGGTGCTGCGCAGTGGTCACGACCTTGTGATCAAGACGCCTGAAAACCCGGACTGGCTCGAGCGATTGTTCGGAAGTAATGACATGCATCTTTTGCGCAAGTGTCCGTGTCCGATCTGGTTGGTCAAACACCAAGCACCCAAATCATATCGGCGTATTCTTGCGGCCGTCGATGCAGATGAGGATCATCCCAAAGACGAATTGAAAACCCGGCATGCGCTCAACCAGCAGATCCTGCAAATGGCCAGTTCCCTGGCGCTATCCGACTTTGCCGAGTTGCACGTCGTTCATGCCTGGCATGCGGTTGGCGAGAGTGCCATGCATGGCGCGTTTCTACATGCCTCAGCGAAGGAGATTGTCGCCTATGTCGAACAAACCAGGTTGAAGCACGAGGCCAGCCTGCAGAACATCGTTCGTGAGATGATCGGTTACGCTGGAACTGATGCGGTCGATTTCCTCAAACCCCAGAGCCAACTGTTGAAAGGGTCGGCACGCAAAGAGATTCCAGCGTTAGCAAAACGGATTGACGCTGACCTCGTCGTCATGGGGACCGTGGGACGCACTGGCGTTCCCGGATTCTTTATGGGCAATACCGCAGAGTCGATTCTGGAGCAGATCGATTGCTCCGTTCTTGCGGTCAAGCCTCCTGGCTTCGTGACCCCGGTAACCTTGCTGAAGTGACGCTTGTGCACACCATAAATCTCGCAGTGGCTCTGTTTTTGTTGCTGAACCTGGGTGCCGGGATGTGGCGCGTGATACGTGGACCGACGGCCGCGGATCGCATGCTCGCAGGACAGTTGTTCGGCACCACAGCGGTGGCCATGCTCTTGCTGCTGGCGGAGTCAACCGCGACTGCGGTCTTGCGCGACGTGGCATTGCTGTTTGCGCTGTTGGCCGCGGTGACAGCGGTGACGTTTGTCCGGCGGGCCTGGCCGGACCGGGAGCCGGACCATCGTCGTGTTGATTGATGTTCTCTCCGCCTTATTGATATTGGGGGGGGCTGCCTTTTTTCTGGCCGGAACCCTGGGGCTACTGCGCTTTCCTGACGTTTACACGCGCCTGCACGCCTTGACCAAAGCCGACAACGTCGGCCTCGGACTGGTGGTGGGGGGCCTCGGGTTGCAGGCGGACACATGGTCGGTGGCGGGCAAGCTGTTTCTGATCTGGCTGCTGGTGCTGTTCGCCGGGGCCAGTGTTTCTTATCTGGTCGCCAGGGGCGCATGGCTCCGGGGGGTCAAGCCGTGGATTCGCTGATTCTGTTGGCGTGGGCCTTCGATAGCTTCTTGGTATTGGGATTGTTTTGGTTGGCCTGGCAGGCATTGGCCTGCGCGGATCTGTTCAGGGCCATCGTGTTGTTCGTTGCCTTTGGCCTGCTGATGGCGCTGGTCTGGACGCGACTGCATGCGCCTGACATCGCTTTGGCGGAAGCCGCCATCGGTGCAGGACTCACAGGTGCCTTGCTGTTGACGGCGCTGGCGCGCCTCGAAGCTGCCGACCGGGATCGTCGAAAGCAAGAACAATACAACGAGGAAGAAGACCGCCAATCAATGCAGGCTCCAAGGACCGACGCATGAGGAAGGAATCAATGATGATGGGCTATCTGAAGAAATTTGAGCGTGCCCTTGTCGGGGTATTGATCCTGATGCTGGCCCTTGTGGTGCTGCTGTCAGTGGTGGAATTGGGCCGCGTGTTGCTCAGAGACATGCTCACGCCCCCGCGATTCGTTCTTGAGATCGGGCAGCTCCTGGAGATATTTGGTCTGTTCCTCCTGGTGCTGATCGGAATCGAGTTGCTCGAAACGGTAAAAAAATACTTCACGGACGGCTGTGTGGACGTTGACGTGATCCTCTCCGTCGCATTGATCGCGCTTGCGCGAAAGATCATCACCATGGATCCAAAGGAATACGATCCCCTTACCCTGATCGGAATGGCGGCCATCATCCTGTCGTTGGTGGTGGGGTATTGGATCGTGAAGAAAAGCAGGCCGAGCCGAGTCGCACATGACGAGCAACAAGACTGCAAGACCGAAAACTGATGAAAATGCGCGGGTTGAGACGGTGATCCGCCTGCTGAGTGCGCTATTGGTCTCGGCTGTTGCCGCGGGGTTGGCCTTTGCCGTTTCTTCGTTGCCGACTGTCGCCACGGGTCTGCATGATGCCGTTGATGCGCGGCTGGCGCTGAGCGGCGTCAGCCACCCGGTGACCGCAGTACTGCTCAACTTCCGCGGTTATGACACACTGCTTGAGATGGCCGTATTGCTGCTGGTACTGGTGGGTGTCTGGTCATTGAACGTGGCACCATCGGAGCGTCAAACCGCGACGGCTGCTGTTTTGCATTTCCTCGTCCGATTCCTGGTGCCGGTGATGATACTGATAGCCGCTTACCTGCTTTGGGTCGGCGCTCATGCACCAGGTGGCGCCTTTCAGGCCGGGGCGGTGCTGGGAGCAGCCGGCGTCTTGTTGCTGTTATCGGGCTGGCGCCTGCCCGAGTTGCTGGCGGGCTGGCCGCTGCGCCTGACGTTGGTTGCGGGCGTTGGGGTGTTCGCCGCAGTGGCGGCCGGCGTCATGTGGAGTGGGGCCTCGCTTCTGGAGTATCCACCGCAATGGGCTGGCGAGCTGATCCTGCTTATCGAGGCGACAGCCACCCTGTCGATCGGCGCCGCCTTGGCGGCCCTGTTTCTGGGTGGGCGGCCGGAAGATAGTCCGTGAACCCCGCGTTTCTGTATGCACTGGCCGGGGTGGGGCTCTTTTCCCTGGGTCTGTATGCGTTGATCGTTCATGCCCACCTGTTGCGCAAGATCCTGGCGCTGAACGTCATGGGCAGCGGCGTATTTCTGGTGCTCGGCGGACTGGCGGGGCGCACCCCGCAGGGGCCGCCAGATCCGGTGCCGCACGCCATGGTAATCACCGGTATCGTGGTGGCGGTAGCGGCCACCGCCCTGGCTTTGGCGTTGATGTTGCGCGTCCATGCTGCCACCGGTCGCCCAGTGCTTCCCGACGGGCAGGGAAGCTAGCTCTGTGGAGCAGGTATCCAACGCCGCCTCCAGCTGGAGCGTCGCGCTCATCCTACTGCCGCTAGCGGGGGCGGTGCTGGCATTTTTGTTCCGGCGTGCCGTCACAAAAATCAGTATCGGCGCCGCCGTAGCGACGAGCATCGCCGCAGCCGGTCTGACCCGGTCGGTAATCATGGAGGGCACGCTGAATCACACCGTGGGCGGCTGGGGCGCACCGCTGGGCATTGATCTGCGAGCAGACGGCCTGAGTGTGCTGATGCTGCTCATGACCGCCGCAGTTGGTCTGGCGATCAGCTTCTATGCGCCGGCCTATTTCCGCGACGAGCCGCGCAAGGCAGAACGATTCTGGCCACTTTGGCTGTTCCTTTGGACAGGACTGAATGCGCTGTTTCTGTCTTCTGATATCTTCAATCTCTACGTCACCCTGGAGCTGCTCGGCCTGGCGGCAGTGGCGCTCACTGCACTATCCGGTCGGGCGGACGCCTTGACCGGCGCCATGCGTTATCTGCTGGCTACGCTGCTGGGGTCGCTCCTGTACCTTCTTGGTGTTGCGCTGCTCTATCATGGCGTTGGCAGTGTGGACATCGCGATCATTGCGGAGCGGGTCGATGCCTCTCCAGTGGTTTGGGCCGCTCTCGGGCTGATGGGTACCGGCCTGTTGCTCAAGACGGCACTTTTCCCATTGCATTTCTGGTTGCCGCCAGCCCATGCCAGCGCACCGGCGCCCGTGAGCGCGCTTTTGTCGGCCCTGGTGGTGAAGGCCTCTTTCTATATTCTGCTGCGTTTGTGGCTCGAAATATTCGGCCCTCTGGTTGGCGATGGTGTTGGAGAACTTCTCGGCCTGCTCGGCGCTGCAGCCGTGCTCTGGGGCTCCTTGCAGGCCTTGCGCCAGACCCGGCTGAAGCTGCTCATCGCGTATTCCACCGTAGCGCAGCTCGGTTACATGTTCCTGGCGTTTCCACTTGCTCCGGCCTCTGGTTTTTCGGCTTGGAGCGCGGCGGCATACCTGGCCCTGTCTCACGCTTTTGCAAAGGCCGCCATGTTTCTGGCGGCGGGCAATCTGCTGCGCTTTGGCGGGCATGACCGCATTGCCGATCTGGATCGCGTGGTGCAGCGCCTGCCGCTCACCGCGGGTGCCTTTGCGCTCGCAGGTGTCAGCAGCATGGGGTTGCCTCCGAGCGGGGCCTTTGTCGGCAAATGGCTGTTGCTTGAGGCGGCCCTGGCCCAGGGGCGGTGGGACCTGGTTGCGGTCATGTTTCTTGGTGGCCTGCTGGC
>CAMYJV010000185.1 GCA_947258805.1 uncultured Gammaproteobacteria bacterium
TGCCCTTCCTGATCGACAGCGAGATGTCACCGCAGCGCGCGGCGGAAATTGCGGGTGTGCTCGGTATCGCGGTCATTGTCGGGCGACTGACGGCGGGTTACCTCGTCGATCGAATCTGGGCGCCGGGTGTTGCCGCACTGTTCTTTTCAATGCCGGTACTGGCGCTGCTGATGCTCGCCAACGTGGAGACCACTGACAACGTCGCATTGGCCGCGGCTTTCGGTCTCGGCCTGGCCGCCGGCGCCGAACTGGACCTGCTCGCGTTCCTGACCAGTCGATACTTCGGGGTTCTGCACTACGGCGCGGTGTTCGGCGGCATCTATGCGTTCTTCACGGTCGGTTCCGGGCTCGCGCCGCTGCTGTACGCACGGACCTATGACGCACTCGGCACTTATCGACCCATCATGATCGTGGCAGCGGGCTGCCTCGTCGTTGCGATCCTGTTGTTGTTATCGCTGGGGCGCTACCCAAGGGACGGTTGAATCCGTCTTACTCATCGAGCAGCCGCACCAGCAACTCCCGCAGCTCGACGGGGCCGTCCACCGGCCGCTGATCGTTCACGGCGACCTGCAACTGGAAAGCCCGCTCGCCGATGGCGGTCGCCGTGGCCTGCTGTTCCTGCGTCAGCGTATCGAAATCACTGGTTTCCATCATCGCGCGACAGGTGTCCGCGTCCTCGCTGTACACGCTGCGGCACGCGACCGGTCGCACGTCATAGACCACGCACTCGCCCGCCTTTAATAACGGGCAGGTCCACCGCCGCGCTTCCGCCGCCTCGTGACCGATTTCTCTAATGGCGCGTGACTGCGCACGGAGCCGTTCGACCAAGTCCTCGAATTCTTCCACCGTCAGGCGTTCACGGGCAGCGCGCAGGATCTGCCGGCCGTCATCCCAGTGCGTCAGCACCACCAGCTGGTGACAACACCACGCGCAACCTTTGCGACACTCGAAGCTTTCACCGCGCAACTCGTCGGCAATGTGCCTGTCGATGTCTTCCCAGCTCTTCACAACAACCTCAATCCAGCAAGCGCGGCAAGATCAGGATAATGGACGGAAACATCACCAGCAGCACCACGCGCAGAATGCCCGACAGCAGAAACGGCAGGGTGCCGGCCACCGTTTCGCGCAGCTTCACTGCGGGTGCCGCCGAATTGATGATCAGCAGGTTGATCCCGACCGGTGGCGTAATCAGGCCGAGTTCGACCACCACCAGCACAATGATGCCGAACCAGATCTGCAGGTCGCCGGGCGGCATGCCGAAATCGAGCCCCGCGACAATCGGCCAGAATACCGGCACCGTCAGAAAGATCATCGCCAGGCTGTCCATGAAGCAGCCCAGCACAAAATAGAACAGGATCATCAGCGACAGGATCAGGTACGGGCTCAGCCCGCTGCTGGCAGCCAGTTCGGCGACCCACGCGGGGAACCCGGCCAGGGCAAGAAAGATGTTCAGGAAATCTGCGCCGAGCAGGATAATGAAAATCATGGCAGTCGAGCGCGCGACTTCCAGCAGCGCTGCCAGCAGGCCTTCGCGCCCAAGACCGCCGCCGAGCCAGGCCAGCACCGCCGCGCCAAACACGCCGATGGCCGCGGCTTCTGTCGGGTTGAACCACCCGGCATAGATACCGCCGATCACGAGCAGGAACAGGGCCAGCATCGGCCAGGTATTGACGAGTGCACGCCAGCGCTGACGGCCGGCTACGCGCCGGCCCACGGGCCCGGCCGCTGGCGCCACGCGCACGTAGATCGCGATGGTGACCAGGTAACCCGCCAGCGCGATCAGGCCAGGAATCAGCGCGGCCTCGAACATGGTCACAATGTTGGCCTGCACCGCGACCGCGTAAACGATCAGCACCACCGACGGCGGAATGAGAATACCGAGGGTGCCGCCGGCGGCCAGCGCACCGGTGGCCAGCGCACCGGAATAGCGATAGCGCTGGAGTTCCGGCAGAGCGACGCGCGCCATCGTGCCGGCGGTCGCCAGCGACGAACCGCAAATGGCGCCGAACGCGGCGCAGCCGCCAACGGCGGCCATCGCCACGCCGCCACGCCGATGGCCGAGAAACGCGTTGGCCGCGTCAAACAGACGCGTGCTGAGCCCCGACCGCGCCGCGAGCTGGCCCATCAGCAGGAACATCGGAATCACGGAGAATTCGTAGGACGCGAAGCGCCAGTACGCGCCCGACTTCATATAGGCGAGCAGCGGGTCGGCGCCGGACAGCGCGACGTAACCGCTCATCCCCACCAGCAGCATGGCGGGACCCAACGGGACGCGCAGCACGAGCAGGACCAGCAGGCTGGCGAGGCCTGCCAGCGCGGCACCGCTGGGGCTCACGAGTTCCGCCCCTGCAAATCGTCGGCGGCGGTGACGACACAGGTGCAGGCCAGCAGCAGGAACGAGGCCACCGCGAAAGGATAAGCCCACCAGAGCGGGTAACCGAGAATGATGGAAATATCTTCGTAGACAAACGCGTCACGCAGGCCAAGACTCATGCGCCACGCAAACAGCAAGCCGAGCAGCGCAAGCAGGCACGCGGATGCGACGTCCAGCCAAATCACCACGCGCGGTGATAAGCGTGACAGGAACAGGTCCACCAGCAGGTTGCCCCGCTGCAGCTGGCAGTAAGGCAGGCACAGAAATACCGCCACTGCCGTCCCGGTCGCGACAATTTCAAAGTCGCCGGGCACCGGACGACCGGCGATCACCCGACCGATGACGCTGACGACCACCAGGATCGACAGTGCGCCCAGCACCCCGCCGCCGGCCAGCGCAAACCAGCGCGCAAGCAGCTCGATGGTGCGCCTGAAGCCCGACATCAGGGTTGGCTGTCCAGGCTGGCGAGCGCTGCGGCTGCCGCACGCGCATCGATCAGTGCCGCCGCTTCTGCAAACAAGGCCGGACCGTCGAGGCCCTTGCGCGCTGCGATTTCAAACCAGCGGGCCTGCACTACATCGGCCACTTCGATGCGCAGCGCTTCGACTTCGGCAGCCGGCAACTGCGTCAATGCGCCCGATGCGGCGGCCAGTTCGAGGCCGGGCTGTTCGTTGGCCATCCAGACCTCCGCGAGCCAGCGTGCCGTGGCTTCGCCAGCGTGCCGGTCGATGGCCGCCTGCAGGTCCGGTGGCAGGCGCTGGTAGCTGTCGAGGTTCATCGCGATCACGAAAACCTGGGTGTTGAAGCGATCGGAGCGGGAATTGTCGAGGGTGATGTGGTAATCCACGAGCTCATCAACCTTGACGGCCGGTACCACTTCAAAGGGCAGGAACGCCGCATCAACAATGCCTTTCGACAGCAGTTCGGGCGTTTTGGAAATGGGCGCGCCCAGCGGGACACCACCCATGGCCTCCACCATCCAGCCGGAGACGCGGCTCGGAATGCGAATCTTCATGCCCTCAAGATCGGCGGCACGGCGCACCGGCACGCGACTGTGCAGCGCCTGCCCCGCGTGCACGAAAATTGCAATCAGTTTGTATTCGGCAAACTCTTCGGGGTGGCGCTGCACGAAGTCGTACAAAGCCAGGTTCATGACCACCGGGGGCGCATTCAGGAACGGCAGCTCGAAGACTTCAATGCGCGGAAATCGCCCGGGTGTGGCGCCGGTGACGGCCCAGACGATATCCACCACGCCGTCCCGCGCCTGGTCCACCAGCTGGGGCATCTGCCCGCCCAGTTGGCCCGCCGGGTAGACATCGATAGCCAGCCGGCCGCCGGAATCGGCCTCCACACGGCGCGCCCACGGCACCAGCATGGTCCGATGAGCCGGGGCCACCGGGGGCAGCGTGTGGTGGAGCTTCAGGCGGAACTCGGCGGTGTCATTGGCCTGCGCGGCCGATGCGAAGCACAGCAGCGGGACAAGGAGCACTAGCCGGCGCAGGGGCGTCATGCTGCCGAGCATAGCCCAAGGGACCGGAACCGCTATTGTTGCTCACGGGCAACAGCATGATCCGGCCCTGCCAGCCTTTGCCCGGGCGTGGAGAATGCACAACGCGAGGAAGAATCCCCTTGCGCTGGCGCGAGATACTGTTAAATTGTTTGCGTTTCCGAGGCTTGGGGGACTCCTGGAGAGTGTTTTCGAACACCGACCCGGCGACTGGATGTTGCTTGGCCGCACCGTTCTGCGAGCGGTGGGCACCCCACGCCGGAATCGGCAACATAATTGCCATTTTTGTGTAGCCAGTTCAGCAAGCGATTGCTAGCGTCGGAATGCATAGGGTTAGGCTGAGGTTGGCCTGATCGTTCCCGCAGCGCATAGACCGAGAGGGGGTTGAAGATGCGTTATCCACACCGTTCATCCGTGCGGTGGCTGCTTGCCGCAGCCGCAGTCGCGGTATCTTTGCCAGCCGGTGCCGAGGTCCTGGAGGACATCGTCGTTACGGCCCAGAAGCGTGCCCAGAATCTGCAGGATGTCGGCATCGCCATCTCCGCCTTCACGGGCGACCAGATGCGGGAACTCGGCGTCAAGGAAAGCTATGACATCGCCACCTGCGTGCCGGGCGTGCATATCAGTGGCAACCTGGCCGGGCAGAACACCCAGTTCTCGATTCGCGGCGTCACGCAGAACGACTTCAACGACATAATTGAGTCGCCGAACGCGGTCTACGTAGACGAAGGTTACATTCCCGTCGCGCAGGCCCAGACCTTCGGCGTATTCGACGTTGAGCGCGTGG
>CAMYJV010000186.1 GCA_947258805.1 uncultured Gammaproteobacteria bacterium
GGAGCCGAGACCTTCCGCGAACTCAGCATCGGTGACCATCCCGCTGTGTTGCTGTCGTGGGCCGACGCGGTGGCATTCTGTAACTGGCTCAGTGCGCAGGACGGCTTGCCGCCGGCGTACTTCGCCCAGGGTGGGGCGTTCGTGCTGGCGGAGCCCGCCAACTCCGGATATCGCCTGCCCACCGAGGCCGAGTGGGCCTGGGTTGCCCGGCATAATGCCGGTGCCGAGACCTTGAAATACTCTTGGGGTCCTCGCATGCCGCCGCCGGCCGGGGCCGGTAACTTTGCCGACCGCTCAGCAAAAGGCGTGCTGAGCAATGTGCTGCAGAATTACGACGACGGTTTTCCAGTGACCTCGCCCGTCGGGGAGTTTCGGCCCAGCCCGCTGGGCCTGTACGACCTGGGCGGCAACTCGGCTGAATGGATGCATGACCTGTATTCGGTGAATGCCGGCGTATCGGGCGTGGCTATAGACCCCCTCGGGCCAGCGAAGGGCCAGTATCATGTGATCCGTGGCTCCAGCTGGCGGCATGCAAGCATCAGCGAGCTGCGGGTGTCGTATCGTGACTTCGGCGATCGTGGCAGGCTCGACGTGGGTTTTCGGCTGGCGAGGTGGGTCGACGCCGACGCATCGGAGAACTAGGCAATGAATATTTTGCGAATCACATTGGTGGCGGTCGCGGCACTGGGTGTGACCTGGGCCGCCGAGCAGGTGGTGCAGCGGGCGTCGCAGGGCGGCGTTCCGGTGCTGACCCAGGTTGAAACGGGGCGCGCTGACGCACCCGGCGAGGCCCGGGAGCAGTCGGACACTGGCACCAGTGAGCCCGAGGCTCTCCCTGAGTTGAGTTCCGAGGAGGTGGCCGAAGAACTCGCGCGTATCGAGGCTGCCGTTGCGGCCGCCGAGGGAGAAGAGCTCAAAGTATTTACGCCTTCCAAGCCGCTGGCCGCCGATCTCGCCATCTCACTGCCTTCGGATATTTGACTCAGGCGCGGGAGCATTATGAACAAGAGTTTTTCCACCGAGTTCGTCTACCAGCTATTTTCGCTAATCATCGCGGTGATCATCGTGCATGCCGTGTACGTGTCGGTGATTCGCCCCAATGCCGCAGCTGTGCAGCAGGAACAGCGTATCCTGATTGCAGAAGATCCCGAGTACATTCCTGAACGGTCGCTGTACGTAATCGTGCAGGACTTCGAGCAGGAATCCTGTTTCATTCTGATGCTCTGGGCGTTGGCGATCATGGGTTACAAGGCCTACGACGCGAACCGGGAGCGGGGCCTGCTGAATCAGTCCCTCGTGCCGGTGGCCGAGGGGGTCCGAATACTGCCCGAAGACACCCGGGAATACGCTCGCCAGCTGGAAACTTTGCCGGACCAGGAGAAGGGGCTGTTGTTGCCGCGCGCGCTGTTATCTGCACTGCAGCGCTTTGGTGCCACGCGCAACGTGCAGGATGTGAGTTCGGCCACGCATACCATGATGACTTCCGAGGCCGAGCGCCTGGAGTCAGAACTGTCGATGATCCGTTATATCGCGTGGGCGATCCCGTCCGTTGGCTTCATCGGCACGGTGCGCGGCATCGGTGCCGCACTGGGACTGGCCCACCGCGCGGTCGACGGCGACATCAGCGGTGTGACCGAGAGCCTCGGTGTGGCCTTTAACTCAACATTTATCGCGCTGATCATCAGCATCGTGCTGATGTTTCTCGTCCACCAACTCCAGTTGCTGCAGGAACGGCTGGTCTTCGAAAGCGAGATCTACGTAGACCAGCGCCTGATCCGACACCTGCAGTCTGCCTAGCTGCTGTCAGTGAGCGCCCTGGCAATCGAGTTCAACGATGCGTCGCTGGCCGGCGTGGCTGCCGGCGAATTGCGTTTCGAAGAACCCGGTTATGCCGTTGCGCCGGATGGTGCGCTGATGTTTGGCCGCAAGGCGCGCGCCGTCGCGCGCCGTTACCCGCGCCGTCTGCACAATCGCTACTGGGAAGCTTTGTCGGAAGAGTCCTTCGCCCAGCCTGTGGGCCCGGCGCTTAGCGCTGCCGACCTGGCCCATGCGCAACTGGCGGAGCTCTGGCAGGCGCATGGCAGTGACTGCGACAGCGCGGTATTTGCCGTGCCGGCAAGCTGGAGCGGTGAGCAACTTGGCTTGCTGCTGGGCATCGCGCAGGACGAAGGCATACCGGTCGCCGGGTTCGTGGATGCCACGGTTGCGGCCGCGCGCCGGGAGTATCCGGGCCGGACGCTGTTCGCCGTGGAGGCGCACCTGCACACGACGGAACTGGCCGAGGTCCAGCAGCACGGGCAGGCAAGTATTGGTGAGCGGCACTGGCTGGCGGACCTCGGTGTCGAGCGGCTGGAACGGGTGGCGATGGCCTACCTGGCCGGCTGTTTCGTGGCCGAAGCGCGTTTTGACCCGTTGCACGATGCAGAATCCGAGCAGGCGCTTTACGACCAGCTGGACGACTGGCTCGCGCAGCTGACTCGCGTGCCCTACCTGGATGCCGAGCTGTCTGCCCGCGCCGGGATTTTCCAGGCCCGCCTCGACCAGGCAGCACTGGCCGAGCGCATAACCGAGGCTTGTCAGCCGCTGCTGCAGCGATTGCGCGCACTGCTTCCGGCCGGTCGCGCCGCGGCCGTCCAGCTGGGCTCGCGCCTGGCCGCTTTCCCCGGCGTGGTGGCGGCGCTGAGTTCGCTACCGGATACCGCCGTTTTCGTACTCGAGCCGGGGGCCGTCGCCACGGGTGCGTTGCGTGCCGCGAGCCGCCAGGAAGATGGTGCGGTGCGCTTGCTCAGCCGCCTGCCCTGGGATCAGCCGGCTGCGCCCGACACCGCTGCACCGCAGTCCGCCGCAGAAGCCCTGCCCACACACCTGCTCGACGGCAATCGTGCGTATCGGCTGGGCGCCGGCCCACTGAGTGTCGGCACCGCACTAACGCCCGGCGACTTCGGCATTGCGCTGGACCCCGCCGTTGCCGGCGTATCGCGGCGGCACTGCAGCGTGCAAGGCGAAGACGGCCGCATGATATTGCGTGATCACAGCCGGTACGGAACGCGGTTGAACGGCCATGCCATCGACGGATCGGCCGTTCTGCAAGCCGGCGACGTCATCAGTGTTGGCAATCCGCCGCGGGAGTTTCGGGTAGTGATCGAGGTGGAGGCAGATGGCCCGTAGACAGTTCAATGTCTTCAATCTGTCGTTCCTGGACGTGATGGCCTGCGGACTGGGCGCGGTGGTGCTGTTCTTCATGGTGATCAACGCCCAGGTCTCCACGCGGGCCAGCAAGGCGAACGTGGAGCTGCAGGCTGAAACAAACCGTCTCGAAGAAGAGGTACTGGACGGGCGCAAGAAGTTGGTGCGGGTGCGCACGGTGCTGGAATCGGATAGGAGCAAGAAGCTGTCAGCCGAAGAGGAACAGGCGCGGCTGGAAGAAACACTCGCTCTGCTGCGTGAGCAGCTGTCGGAACTGGACAACCGGTCCCTGGCGCGCGTAGACAGCGTCGAAGACCTGCAGGCTGATATCGAACGCCTGGAGGCCGCTAAAGAGCGGCTGGCGTCGCAAACCTCCGAAGAGACGCCGCAAACCGGCCGCAGGGTTCGCAGCTTCATCGGTGACGGCAATCGGCAGTACCTGACCGGGATGAAAATGGGCGGCAACCGCGTGTTGATCCTCGTGGACGCGTCCAGCAGCATGCTCGCGCGCACTTACGTGAACGTGATTCGTTTCCGCAACATGTCCGAAACCCGCCGCCTGCGCGCGCCCAAGTGGCAACAGACAGTGAAGACCGTAGATTGGCTCACCACCCAGATCGTTCCCGGCACCCGCTTCCAGGTCTACGTGTTCAACGAGACCGCAGAAAGCGTGGTGTCAGGCACGACGGGGCAGTGGCTGGAAGTCACCGATGGCTCTGAACTGACGCGTGCGATAGATGCGTTGCGGGTCACCGCGCCGGAGAAGGGTACGAGCCTGTTTAACGCCTTCAAGGCTGCCAACGACCTGGATCCGCCGCCCGACAATATTTACCTGTTGACTGACGGGCTGCCGACCCAGGGCAAAACCGCGCCTTCGAAGACCGAGAATGTGCGGGCCGACAAACGCCGCGACTTTTTTGAACGGGCGATTCGCGAGTTACCCAGCCGCGTGCCCGTGAATGTCCTGCTGTATCCCATGGACGGCGATCCGCAGGCGCCCGGGCTCATGTGGGGCCTGGCAGTTTCCACCCGTGGCTCGTTCCTGACGCCCGCACGAGACTGGCCATGAAGAAACGTCGCGATACGGAGACCTTCAGCCTGTCGTTCCTGGACGCGATTACCTGCGGTTTTGGTGCGGTGATCCTGCTGCTGGTGCTGGTGAAAATCTATGAACCATTGACCATCGAGCGTAGCAAGGAAGACCTGGACGCGTTGCTGGCCAGGCTGGAGAAAGAACTGTTCGAAATCCGCGGCGAGACCTCGATCCTGAACCGCGAGATGATCACCACTCGCCAGGACCTGGAGTCCACGGAAGAGAAGCTGGCTCGCCTGCGGGGCGAACTGTCCGAGTTACAGGGGCGCTTTGCGGCGACCCAGGGCGACGACCCGGTGGACGACGAAGTCATGGGCGAGCTGCTCGCAGCGGT
>CAMYJV010000187.1 GCA_947258805.1 uncultured Gammaproteobacteria bacterium
TGAGTACAGTGGCTACGTTCCCTACCCACCCCCGATGATGCCGATGCCGATACCGGTTCAGCCCGCGGAGCCCGAAAGTCTGCCGGATGGCGATAGTAGTGGGATGTAGGCAAACCGGTGATCAGTCAGTAAAGAAAAGGCGCAGCCGTCAACTGCGCCTTTTTTTGTTACAAATCCATTGTTTGCTTACAGATCGCCACTATCGCCATCAGTCGTACCTTCGGGCTCTGCGGGCTGAACCGGTATCGGCATCGGCATCACCGGAGGGAGATAGGGTCCGTAACCACTGTACTCATTGCCGTAACCGCGCCCGTAGCCGTGCCCGTCGCCGTATCCCTCTCCACGCATATCGGCGTTCATGCGTGCGCGCAGCACAAAGTTGAAATCCGCCTCGCCTGTGGCATCACCGGACGCGTCGCCTCGGGTGTTACCCCAGCCGTCGCCCCGTCCGCTTCCGTAATTGCTGTTCCAGCGGTCATTACCCCAGCCACTGCCACCCCAGGGCATCCAGCTGTTGTTGCCCCAGCCGTTGCCGCCCCAGGGCATCCAGCTGTTGTTGCCCCAGCCGTTGTTACCCCAGCCGCTACCGCCCCAGGGTGCCCAGCCATTGTTCCAGCCGCCCTGGTAGGGGCGATTCCAGCCGCCGTAGGGAATGCCGCCCCAGGGCCGATAAGCCGGTGCCGGGATCGCGCCTGGATGCATCCGTTGTTGAATCGGCCGCACCGGCATATCTGAAATCTCAGGTGCGGCTGGCATTTCCGGGCGCTGGGGTGCGGCGGGGGGCGCTTCGGGCGCAGCAGGGACTTCATGCATCCGAGGCATCTCGGGACGCTGCGGCGCCGCAGGTGCTGCCATCTGGCCGCGCTGCTCGCTCACCCAGGCCGGCGGCGCAGATGCGGACGGCACTTCACGCATCGGAGGCATCTCTGGACGCTGCGGAGCCACAGGTGCGGTCATTTGGCCGCGTTGTTCGTTCACCCAGGCCGGCGGCTCAGGCGCAGCGGGCATCTCTGGCATTGGGCGCATCTCGCCCGCGACAGGGGTTTCGCCCATTCTCGGTGGCTCAGGTGCCTTTGGGGCGGCGGGGACGCGCATTTGCGCCCGGTCTTTCTGTACCCAGGCGGGCACATCGGCTGGTGTCGCCGGCATCTCCGGCGCTGCAGGCTTTTCCGTCACCTGCGGTGCTTGCGGCGCAGCGGGCGTCGACATCTTTGCGCGGTTTTCTTTTACCCAGGCCGGCATTTCAGGGGGAGGAGGTGGCAGCTGGCCCGCCTGCGGCGAGGCAGGCCGGTTGGCGATCTGCGGCACTTCCGGTGGTTGGGGTGCAGCCGGCGCCGGTGTCTGCGAGTGACGCTCTTTCACCCAGTCGGGGATCCGGGGTGGTTCCGCGGGTACGCCCGGCATTGCGGGAGGTCGTCCACCCGGCGGCGCTCCCAGTTCGGCGTGGCGCTCCTTCACCCATGCCGGCAGCTGTGGTGCAGAGGCAGTTGCTGCCTGGGCCGGAGGTGGTGCTTGTACCTGGGTTGCGGGGGCCTGCTCGGCCAGCAATGCGGGGGCGGTCAGTGCGCCGACCAGGGCGGTGCCAATCAGCATGGGTTTGAACATCTTTCTCTCCTCAACGGTAAGGTCGAATTCGATTCAGTCCCGCCAGCGCGGGTTTTTCGCCAGGGCTCGATGCCGAGGCCGCGTCTGTCTGCTGCCGGATACTGCGTCGACAAAAGCAATCAAACCGACCTCAAAATTTACATCATTATTTCATCAAAATCTAATGCATTACTGCGTCCGCTGTGTTCCACCGAGGCTTTTCTGTATCGCTCCAGCCCCCCGACTCATGTAGGCTATTCGCGGAAATTTGACCCTAACCGGCATCTTTCGGCAATCCTGGCTGTCGAGGTGCCTCTGCCAGACGCGCGTCCTGATGAATGATTCAAAAAATAGCGGATTTCTTCTGCCGCACAACATGGGCGTCGAGCGCTTGGCAAAGCGCCTGGGCGGAGAGACCCGCTGCAGGATCGGCGAATCGGCGGACTTCACACTGAGATTCTTCGACAGCTTCGACTGGCGCCTGCACGCGGCAGGCCTGCGTCTGCTGCAGTTGCATTCGCCACAGGGCGCGGTCTTACGCCTGAAAAGGGCCGAAGCCGGCGATCCGCTGGATGCGGTTGCTTTCGAGGCTGAGCCGGCCTGGCCGCCCGACCTGCCCGCAAGCCGGCTCAGGACCGAGGTCGGAAAACGGCTCGCCATGAGGGTCTTGCTGCCTGTAGCGACCGTCACGGGTGAGGCCACTGATCTCGTACTGTTGAATGAAGATGCCAAGACGGTGGTGCGGCTGCAACTCCTGACTATGCGTTGCGATGCGGAGGGTATCGATGAGCCCCGCGTCCTCTGGCCGCGGCTGCGGCTGTTGCCGGTCAAGGGTTACCAGCTTGACCTGAGTGAGTTCAGGGACTTTCTGGCGGGTGAGATGGAGTGGCCGGAGGCGCCTGAATGTCTGTTCGACGAGGTGGTGGCCGCGGTAGGGCGCGAGCCCGGCGATTATTCGTCCAAGCTCAATGTGTCGCTCAGGCCCGACCAGACCGCCGTCGATGCCACCCGCAAGGTGCTGCGTCACTTGCTCGATACCCTGGAACGAAATATCCCCGGTACCCGTGCCGACCTGGATTCCGAGTTCCTGCATGATCTGCGGGTTGCAACACGACGCACGAGATCCGTGCTGTCGCAGGTGAAGCAGGTCCTCCCCGAAGACGTGGTAGCCGATTTCAAGCGGCGTTTCGCCTGGCTTGGACAGGTGACGGGCCCAGTGCGCGATCTGGATGTTTTTCTCCTAGAACTGCCGCGTTACCGTGCGAGCCTGCCGGGCTCAATGGCCGGCGACCTGGATGGGCTCGAAGAGCATCTGCGTATTGCGCATGGCAAGGAACAGGCGCTCCTGAAACGCAAGCTGGGTTCGGCCGAGATGCGCAAGCTGGTTGAGGACTGGCACAAGGTGCTGGATCCCGACCTGCTGCCGGGTGAGCCTGCCCCGTTTGCTGAACTGCCGATCGGGGAGCTTGCATCCAATCGTATCTGGCGCATGTACAGAAAGGTCTTGAAGGCCGGCAGGGAGATCACCGCCGATGGACCGGCCGAGGACATGCACGAACTGCGCAAAGACTGCAAAAAGCTCCGCTATCTGATCGAGTTCTTCCAGAGCCTCTACCCGGGCAAGGAGCTGAAGGACCTGATTCGCGCCCTCAAGGCGCTGTTGGACAACCTGGGTGAATTTCAGGATCTGGAGGTGCAGGCCGACAAGCTTCGCAGTTTTGCCAAGGACTTCGATCCAAAGGACCCTCACAGCATGCCGACGGTCATGGCCATCGGGGCCCTGGTCGCGGATCTGTTGCGCCACCAGCAGGCGGCGCATGATCGTTTTGCGGACTGCTTCGATGCTTTCGACTCTGCCGCCAATCGCGCGCGCTACAGGCATCTGTTCAAGGCCAGGGGCGAAGCGCAGGGATGAAGATAATCGGTGTCTACAACATCAAGGGCGGTGTCGGAAAGACGGCGACTGCGGTGAATATTGCGCACCTTGCGGCCAAAAGCGGGTTGCGCACCCTGATTTGGGATCTCGATCCCCAGGCGGCCGCCACCTTCTACCTCAGGGTCAAGCCGAAGGTGAAGCGCAGCAACAAGCTCTTGCGTGGAAAAGGCGGGCTGGATGATGTGGTCAAGGGGTCGGACTACCCGAACCTCGATCTGCTTCCGGCGGACTTTTCATACCGCAACATGGATCTGGTGCTGGGGGAGAACAAGAAGCCGACGATGCGCTTGCTGAGACTGCTGCGCCCGTTGTCCGAGAAATATGATCTCGTGGTGCTGGATTGTCCTCCGAGCATCTCGCTGGTGTCAGAAAACATCTTTCGCGCAGCCGATGCCCTGTTGCTGCCGACCATCCCCACGACCCTGTCATTGCGTACCATGAAGCAGTTGCTGGACTTCATGGAAGGCCACAAGTTGATGACGCCCGTGTATGCCTTCTACTCCATGGTCGATCGGCGCAAACGCCTGCATCAGGATGTGATCGCCGGTCCCAGTGACCCGCGCTGCACCGTCTTGCAGACCGTAATCCCCTATGCGACGGAGGTCGAGCGCATGGGGATCGAACGCCGGCCGGTCACGGACTATGTGCCGCGTTCGCCGGCCGGCGTCGCCTATGAGGCCTTGTGGGCGGAGGCGAAGGCGAAAGTCGGCGGGTTGGAGGCGGTGGTTGATCTAGACTCTTTGTTTTGAGTTTTGAGTTTTGAGTTTTGAGGCCGGTGATTTTCAGGCGGTCTGGCTGCGCCGCCCGCCGAGCTGCGCGATGATGCGGTCTGCCACGCGGAAGCCGTTCGCGTAGATGGTAAAGGTGTAAGGCACACTGCCGCCCGTGGGCATGAAACTGCCATCGCTGACGAACAGGTTTTCTACCTCGTGGGCCCGGCAGTCGGCATCCAGTACCGAATGCTCCGCCCGGCCGCCGAACCGGCAGCCGCCGGCCTGCAGGTTCGGCGGCGGGGCGGGCCCGACCGATGACGAAACACGCCTTGCCCCCAGTTTCTTCAACAGCCGTT
>CAMYJV010000188.1 GCA_947258805.1 uncultured Gammaproteobacteria bacterium
CCAAAACCCGGACGGCAGCTGGAGCCTGCATCGATTTGCCCGCACGCAAGCGTGCCGAGGTCGTTGCCGCGATGAGGGTGGTGTACGCAGCGACTCGAGATCAGGTCAGTGACGTCTGGGTAGCCGGAGAAGCCCTGCTGGCTGACGGGGAACTAACCCGCTCGCAAGCGGCCGATGCCGTGGCGCGCGCGGCGGGCTGGCGGGAACGGGTGGCCCGCACCGATGTCTGAGGAAGTAGCCATGGAATCCGCCGCTCACCGCAACGCCGACGACGCCGAGCTGGCGCGCTTTGCCGCCCTGGCCAGCCACTGGTGGGATCCTGCCGGCGAGATGCGCGGCCTGCACCAGATTAATCCGCTGCGCCTGGATTACATCGAAGAACGGGCCGGCATCGCGGCCAAGACTTGCCTCGATGTGGGCTGCGGCGGCGGCCTGGTCAGCGAAGGCCTCGCCAGCCGCGGTGCCAGTGCGGTGCTGGGCATTGACCTTGCGGAAGACATGCTGACCGTGGCCCGGCTGCACGCCACCGGCACGGAACTGAAAAACCTGGAATACCGCCTGGTCGACGCAGACACGCTGGCCGCGGAAGCACCGGGCGGTTTCGAGCTGGTCACCTGCCTGGAAGTGCTGGAACACGTGCCCGATCCGGCGGCGCTCGTTCGAACCCTCGGCAAACTGGTGGCGCCCGGCGGTGACCTGGTGCTGGCGACATTGAACCGGACACCAAAAGCCTTTGGGCTGGCCATTGTCGGCGCTGAATACCTGCTTGGCATGGTGCCGAAAGGCACGCATCAGTACGAGCGCTTCATCCGGCCCTCCGAACTCGACGAGTGGGCCCGTGCTGCGGGCCTGGAGCTGGCGGAACTCCGCGGCATCGAGTATCAGCCCCTGGCTGGCAACTTCCGCCTGTCCGGTGACGTGAGCGTGAATTACCTCGCCCACTTTCGCCGTGGCGCAGGCTGACCCGGCTCGCCGTGCTGGAAGCCATTTTCTTTGATCTCGACGGGACGCTGCTGGACACGGCCCCGGACATGATTGCGGCGCTGAATACACTGCGCGCCGAGCACGAGCTGGCACCGGCAGACTACGCCGCTGCCCGGGCGCAAGTCTCCAACGGCGCTGCCGGGTTGTTGAAGCTGGGTTTCGCACACCTGGGCGATGCCGAACGCGAAGCACTGCGCGCGCCCTACCTCGACCGTTACGCCGCTCAGCTGGCCCTCGGCACGACGCCGTTTCCCGGCATGCTCGAGGTACTGAATGCGCTGGATGCAGCGGGCCTGCCCTGGGGCGTGGTGACCAACAAACCGGCTTTTCTCACCGAGCCGTTGCTTGAAGCCCTGGATCTGGCAACGCGCTGCGCTGTGACCATTAGCGGTGATACGCTGGCCCGGCGTAAACCGCACCCGGAACCGTTGCTGCACGCCGCGCGCAGTGTGGGGGTCAGCAGCACGCAAACCATGTATGTGGGCGACGCACCTCGAGACATCGAGGCCGGGCGGGCCGCGGGCATGGTGACGGTAGCCGTCACCTACGGCTATCACGGCCCGGAAGAAGACCCCGGCCATTGGGGCGCCGACCATATGGTGGCATCGCCTGCCGAGCTGCTGCACCTGCCGGGTCTGCCGCGCACGGCGAGGCCGGAGTAATTTGAATGGATAGCCGTTGGCTCACCGCGCTGAGTACCCTGGATCCCGACTGGATGCTGGCCGGCGTCTTTGCTGCCGGCCTGCTCCTCGGCGCGCTGGTTGTATTTCTGTTCACGCGGCGAGGTCGCCAACGGCTGGAGCACGAAATCACCGCGCTGCAGACCCAGCTGCGCTCCGATGCGGCAGTGGCCCAGGAACGACTTGAAGCCCTGGCCCAGGCGGAGCAGCGACTGGCCGGCGCATTTGGCCGCCTGGCCAATGATGCACTGGCCCAGCACAGCGACAACTTTCTGCGCCTGGCCAGGGAAAGCCTCGGCAAACACCAGGAACGGGCCGACGCAGCGCTGTCGGAAAAGGAACGCGCAGTTGCCGAGCTCGTCAAACCCATCCGCGAAGCGCTGAACAAGACCCACGAACAGATCGGCGCCATTGAGAAAACTCGCGCGGAATCTTTCGGCAGCATTACTGCCCAGCTGGAAGCCATGGCGAGCAGCCAGGACAACCTGCGCCAGGAAACGCACCGCCTGGTCAAGGCACTACGCCGGCCGGAAGTTCGCGGCCAGTGGGGGGAGTTTACGCTGCGGCGGATCGTGGAACTGGCCGGCATGGTCGAGCACTGCGACTTCAGCGAGCAGCCCCACACGGAAACAGACAGCGGCGCCATCCGGCCCGACCTGGTCATTAACCTGCCCGATCACGGCCAGGTGGTGGTAGACGTAAAAACGCCCCTGGATGCTTACCTGGAAGCTGCCGAAGCGGACAATGAAGAGGCGCGGCGCGCAGCCATGCAGCGCCACGCTCGCAACGTTGCCAACCGCGTTAAGGAACTGGCCGCCAAGGCCTACTGGGCACAGTTCGAGAACAGCCCGGAGTTTGTCATCCTGTTTATCCCGGGAGAGCAATTCCTGTCGGCAGCCCTGACCGCCAACCCGACCCTGCTGGAAGACGCGCTGCGCCAGCGCGTGATTCTGTCAACGCCCACCAGCCTGATGGCACTGTTGAAAGCCATTGCCTATGGCTGGCGAAATCTCGCACTGGCCGAAGGTGCGCAGGAAATTCGCCGCCTGGCCATCGATCTGTATGACCGGCTGTCGGTATTTACCGGGCACCTGGTCAAGGTCGGCAAGCAGCTGGACGGCAGTATGAAGGCCTACAACCAGGCCGTCGGGTCCCTGGACCGCATGGTCCTGCCTGGTGCCCGCAAATTCACCGAGTTAGGGGTCGACCCGAAGAATCCGCTGCCGGAGCTGGAGGCAATCGAAACGGCCGCGCGACAAACGGGGGAAATCACGCCGCCCGCCAGCGATGAGAAGCCGGCCGACGGCGACCCGGACGGGCGCATAAAGGCCCACTGACAACAGCGACGACACACCATGGACTTCGACCCGCGAAGCTACACGCCGGCGGCAGACCTGCTGGCCGACCGCGTGATACTGGTCACCGGCGCCGGCAGCGGCATTGGCCGAGCCGCTGCGCTGGCCTATGCCGCCCACGGCGCGACACTGATCCTGTCTGGCCGGGTCGTCAGCCGGCTGGAGAAGGTGTCTGACGAAATCCTGGCACAGGGCGCCACCCAGCCCAGCATTGCGCCCCTGAACCTGGCCCGGGCAACGGCTGATGACTACTTCACCCTGCGCGACCAGGTACAGGCGCACTTCGGGCGGCTGGACGGCTTGTTGCACAACGCGGGCATCCTCGGCACGCGCACGCCGCTGGAACACTACGACATGAATACCTGGGCGGAGGTCATGCATGTGAACGTGACCGCGGCCCTGGCCCTGACCCAGGTGCTGATGCCCCAGCTCAACGCGTCGGGCGACGCGTCAATCGTATTCACGTCCAGCGGTGTCGGCCGCGTGGGCCGAGCGTACTGGGGCGCTTACGCGGTATCGAAATTCGCGACGGAAGGCCTGATGCAGGTGCTGGCTGATGAAACGAGCGGCGCCGGTCGGCTGCGGGTGAACTGTGTAAACCCGGGGGCTACTCGCACGGCGATGCGCGCCAACGCCTACCCGGCCGAAGATCCCCTGACCCTGCCCCAGCCGGAATCCATCATGGCCGCGTACCTGTACCTGATGGGCCCTGACAGTCACGGCGTCACCGGGCAAAGTATCGACGCTCAGGTCAAGTAAATACTTGAGACTTATCCTATAAGCTTTTGTTTTATATACTGACAATGCTCTGAAGAACAGCACGCAATGCACCGCACCCGCTTCGCACAGTGCTGCTGGCCATGCATCACGATGGCCGCGTGCAGCGCCTGGTAGTCGGCAGTGCTCCACCGCAGAAGACCTTCGACATGGTACCGGCAACGCCGGTATGCAGACCCACCGGAGCCGGCAGCGAACAAGCCCGTGCGGGCCAGCCAGCGCCGTGCGTAAGCGTCGGCGATAAAGACCGGCCGGGAGAACCCGAACAGCAGGATGGCGTCGGCCGTTTCCTCGCCCACACCGTGCCAGCTTTGCAACCGCCCGCGCAGGGCAGGAGTTGGCAGTCGGCCCAGCCGCCGCATGCCGCCAGCCTCAGCCACGCCGTGGGCGAGATGCGAGAGCCGCACGGCCTTTACCGTCTGGCAGCCGGCCGGGCGGATCACTTCGGCCAGATCGCTTACGCACGCCGCGGTCATTGGTTTTGGCTGCAGCAAACCTGCGGCCCGCAAGGCAACGATGGCACGGTGCACATTCGCCCAGCGGGTGTTCTGCACCAGCACCGCGCCGACCATTACCTCGAAACGTGAGCGCGACGGCCACCAGTTGGCAGTGGCATACCGGGCCAGCAGAGTGCGGCTGGCCCGCGCCAGCCGTTCAGCGTCGGCCGGTGCGTCGCCGTTTTGCATGCTGGCCACGGCGCGGAGCCGCGCCCGTTGGCTGGCGCAGCCCGGCGGATTCGTACAAGCGCTTCACGTAGATCACGGGGCAACTGAATTGGCCCGAAGCGAACGCGGATCAGCCGACTGACGCGAGTCCCGATCGCTTCCATCAGTCGCCGCACGATTCGATTGCGGCCCTGTGTCAGGGTCACCCGGTACCAGCGGTTGTGGCCTTCACCACCACCGGCCTCGATGCGGGCAACGGCGGCCGGACCATCTTCAAGTTCGATGCCGGTGCGCAGCCGTTCGATCTGTTCGGCGCTCAACTCGCCTTCAACCCGCACGGCATACTCGCGCTGGAGACCAGCACTGGGATGCATCAGGCGCGCCGCCAGTTCACCGTCGGTGGTGAACAGCAGCAGCCCGCTGGTCTGCAGGTCCAGGCGGCCGACGCTGATCCAGCGCTGGTTTTTCAGCTGAGGTAGCTCGTCGAAAACCGTGGGTCGACCGCCCGGATCACTGCGGCTGCAGATTGTGCCGGCGGCTTTATTCATCAGCAGGGTTTGCGACTGCTCAGCCGGCTGGCCGGCCACGGGTAGACCGTCAAGGCAGACGGTTTCGGTGCCTTCCACCTTGATACCCAGGGTCGCCACGCGGCCGTCAACCGTGAGGCGCCCTGCATCGATCCAGCCTTCGATTTCGCGGCGGGAACCGAGGCCACGCGCGGCAAGCCATTTCTGCAGCCGCTCGGCCATTGCGTGGCGCGGTGTCAGTGGGTCTTGAGCTGAACGACGTTGGCGGCCAGGGGCAAGTCGTCCTCCAGGTCCATGTCGACCGGTTCAGGGGTGGTGTCGAATTCGCGCGCGGCCGCCCCGCCCGGGGCAACGGGCTCCCCCGCTTCGTTGTCAGCCCCTTGCTCCGCGCCCGGGCTCTCGTCCCCGTCGCTTGCTTCCAGCCGAGTTTCCCCGGGCAGTTCGAGCTGAACGCGCAGCGATTCGAGGTCCGTCAGTGCCGTTAACTCCGGCAAGTCGTCGAGCTTCTTCAATCCGAAGTAGTCCAGGAACTCTCGGGTGGTGCCGAACATGGCCGGACGACCCGGCACGTCACGATGACCAACCTCGCGAATCCATTCTCGCTCAAGCAAAGTGCGAATAATGTTCGTCGTCACGC
Source organism: uncultured Gammaproteobacteria bacterium (assembly GCA_947258805.1). Next base: position 5,626 of record CAMYJV010000188.1, read on the forward strand.
TGACGCCGCGAACGTCTTCAATTTCGCCACGCGTAACGGGCTGGCGGTAGGCAATGATGGCAAGTGTTTCCATCAGGGCCCGGGAATAACGGGGCGGGCGCTCTTCCCACAGCTTGGTGAGCCACGGCGCCATTTCCGGGCGCACCTGGGCGCGGAAACCACTGGCAACCTCCCGAATTTCGATGCCCCGCTGCTCGCAGTCTTCCTGCAGTTTCTGCAACGCTGCGCGCAGTTCAGGCTTGGTGGGCTCGCTACCCTGTGTGGCGAAAAGATCGCGCAGTTCGTCCAGCGACAGGGGCCTGCCCGCCGCGAGCAGCGCGGCCTCAACCACCTTTGTCAGCTGCTGCGTGTCCATTGAATGACTCCTGAGATGTTAAGACTTACTCGACCGGTTGCTGCACGACAGGCTCTTCCGCCGTGGCTGCCCGGACGTGAATCGGCGAATAGGCTTCTGCCTGAACGATCTCGATGAGTCGTTCGCGAAGCAATTCGAGCAACGCGATGAAAGTGACGGCCACGCCCATGCGCCCCTCGGCCGGGTCGAACAGCTTGTGAAACTCGGCGAAATTGCCCCCCTGCAGGTCGAGCAACACCTGTGACATGCGTTCGCGTACGGACAGCGGCTCGCGCTGCACGTGCCAGTGAGCATTCATATCAGCGCGCTTCAGGACGTCTTTGAAAGCTACCAGCAGCTCCTTCAACGTCAGGTCGGGGAGCTGGACAACCACCTGCTTGTCTTCGACTTCGGCCACTGCCTGATGAATGTCGCGCTCAAGTCGATCGAGGCC
>CAMYJV010000189.1 GCA_947258805.1 uncultured Gammaproteobacteria bacterium
ACCTACCGGCCCACCCGCTGGCGTTGGTGGCAGGTTCTCCCGTGGCCAGCCTGCGCTTGCGGCTAGTTCCAACCCTAATGGTTACGTTAGGAGCATCGAAATGCCCCGCATTCGATTCACGCCGTCGCCGCGGGGCGATCTCTCTTCCGGGCGTCGTCCCGGAGGAGCGGAGCCATGGATGGCGGGAGCGAGGGAGGGCCGATCCGAGGGAGGACAGGGATGTCCGATGGAGGTTTAGCCCGGAAGAGAGATCGCCCCGCGGCGGCGGCAGTCCACCGCCGTTTAGGGCTCTTTAACTTCAGGCACTAATCGACGCCATGGGTCACCGCGGCGAAAGCCGCTGCGACGTTGATCTACGCCCAAGCTGGAAACTTGTCCCGTGCGATGCGCGGACGGCGATCCGCCGTGTCAGCGCTTCATGGATTCGAAGAACTTGGCGTTGGTCTTGGTGTCCTGCATCTTGCCGAGCAGGAACTCCACCGCGGCCAGCTCGTCCATCGGGTGCAGCACCTTCCGCAATACCCACATCTTCTGCAGCTCATCTTCTTCGGTGAGCAGATCCTCGCGGCGGGTACCGGAGCGGTTGATGTTGATGGCCGGGTAGACGCGCTTCTCGGCAATCCGGCGATCCAGGTGGATTTCCGAGTTACCCGTGCCCTTGAACTCTTCGTAGATGACGTCGTCCATCTTCGAGCCGGTATCGATTAGCGCCGTGGCCAGTATCGTCAGGCTGCCGCCTTCCTCGATGTTCCGCGCAGCGCCGAAAAAGCGCTTCGGCCGGTGCAGGGCGTTGGCATCCACGCCACCGGTCAACACCTTGCCGGATGACGGCACCACCGTGTTGTAGGCGCGCGCCAGCCGGGTGATTGAGTCGAGGAGAATCACCACGTCGAGCTTGTGCTCTGCCAGCCGCTTGGCCTTCTCGATAACCATTTCAGCCACCTGCACATGCCGGCTGGCGGGCTCGTCGAAGGTACTGGAGACGACTTCGCCCCGCACCGTGCGCTGCATCTCGGTGACTTCCTCGGGCCGCTCGTCGATGAGTAGCACGATCATATAAGTCTCGGGATGATTCGCGGTGATGGACAGCGCGATGTTCTGCAGCAACATGGTCTTACCGGCCTTCGGCGGTGACACGATCAGGCCACGCTGGCCCTTACCGATCGGCGCTACCAGGTCGATGATGCGAGCGGTCAGGTCTTCGGTACTGCCGTTGCCCTGCTCCAGCTGCAGCCGTTCCTTCGGGAACAGCGGCGTCAGGTTCTCGAACAACACCTTGTTCCGCGCATTCTCAGGAGCGTCCATGTTGATTTCGCAAACCTTGAGCAGCGCGAAGTAACGCTCGCCTTCCTTCGGCGGCCGAATCAGCCCTGAGACCGTATCTCCGGTCCGCAGGTTAAAGCGGCGAATCTGGCTGGGCGACACGTAGATGTCGTCGGGTCCGGCCAGGTAAGAGCCGTCGGAAGAGCGCAGGAAGCCGAAGCCGTCCTGCAGAATCTCCAGCACGCCATCACCGTAGATGTCGTTGCCGCTCTGCGCATGCGCCTTCAGCACCGAGAAGATGATGTCCTGCTTGCGCGACCGGGCCAGGTTCTCCAGGCCCATGGTCTCTGCAAGGGCAACCAGTTCTGACGCGGGCTGAGTCTTCAGCTCCGTCAGATTCATCAGGTTTTCGCCCTTCTCGAGTTCGCTGCGGCGAATGACCTCGTCTTCGGAAAAGGTTACGTGCTCGTCATAGTCATTGCGACGCCGGCGTGACTTCTTCTTCATGCCCGGCTCGCCCCTGTTGCCGCCCCGCGTGTTGGATTTCGCGCGGCCTCGTGCTGCGTTGCCCAAGTATCCCCTCACAATTTCTCATCCAGCAGCTGACTCAGCTGCTCTTTTGACAACATGCCGACATGTTGAGCCTGGACCACGCCGTCACGGAACAGCATCAGAGTCGGGATGCTGCGGATTCCGAACTTCATCGCGGTGCCCTGGCTCGCCTCGACATCAACTTTAGCTATCTGCAACCGGTCAGCGTACTCACCGGCAACCTGCTCCAGAAGCGGCGCGATCATCTTGCAGGGACCGCACCACTCCGCCCAGAAATCCACCAGAACAGGCTTGCCTGCCTGCAGAACTTCGGCTTCAAAAGTGTCATCACTGACGTGAACTATGCTCATTTACTTCTTTCCGGCGGGTGTTGGTGATTTGGTTTTGGGTTGGACTCGCGGCCACGCGACTAGCGCAACAGCGGTAACTGGTGTCATCATGTCGCCCCGGCCCCAGCACGTGGGCGACTGAACGCATTGCTCGGAAGCTCTAGCTAAAGCTTCCTTATCGACATGATCCGGTGCGGGTATTGATCTTGGCGCGGACGGCAGCGACCGCGGCGATGGAGCATTTTGAACCCGACCCGCCGTGTTTTGCAAGTATTGCAGCACACCCGGTTCCTCCTGAGGCATTCCAATCTATGGCCGACGAACCCGAAGTCCTGTTTACTGAGCTGAAATTGCGCCCCGAACTACAGGCGGGCGTCGATGCGGCAGGTTTTACAGTCTGCACGCCCATACAGGCCGGGACCCTGCCCCGGGCGCTGCAGGGGCATGACGTGGCGGGGCAGGCGCAAACCGGGACAGGCAAGACCGCGGCCTTCCTGCTGGCCACCTTCAACCACCTGCTGAAGCACGCACCGGCCGAAGAGCCTCGGACCAGCAGCCCCCGGGCCGTGATCATGGCGCCCACGCGGGAACTCGCCGTGCAGATTCATGCCGATGCCCTGGTGCTGGGCGGCCACACCGGCCTGCGCACCAAGCTTGTCTACGGGGGCGCGGATTATGACAAGCAGCGGGAAGACATCGCCGCGGGCGTGGACCTGCTGATCGGCACACCCGGGCGGCTCATCGACTACTTCAAGCAGGGGATATTCCGGCTCGACCGGACGCAGGTCGTGGTGCTGGACGAGGCGGACCGAATGTTCGACCTCGGCTTCATCAAGGACATCCGCTACGTGCTGCGTCGCCTGCCTCCGCCTGACCAACGGCTGAACATGCTGTACTCGGCCACCCTGAGCATGCGCGTGCTGGAGCTGGCCTACGAGCACATGAACGAACCGGAATTGATCCGCATCGAGCCGGACAAGATGACGGTGGACCGGGTCACCCAGGTGGTTTACTTCCCGGCCAACGAAGACAAGGCCGGCCTGCTCGTGCACCTGCTGAAGGACATGGGCGCGAAACGCACCATGGTCTTCGTGAACATGAAACGAGATGCCGAGTACCTGGCGCGCTTGCTGCAGAAAAATGGCGTGGTGGCCGAGGCAATCTCGGGTGACGTGCCGCAACGCAAGCGCTTGCGGATGCTGCGCGACTTCCAGGCCGGTGAGCTGCCTGTGCTGGTGGCAACCGATGTTGCGTCGCGGGGCCTGCACGTGCCGGACGTCAGTCACGTCATCAACTATGACCTGCCGCACGACGCGGAAGACTACGTGCATCGCATCGGGCGCACGGCCCGGGCCGGGGCGTCCGGAGATTCGGTGAGCTTCGCCTGCGAAACCTACGCGTTCACGCTGCCGGAAATCGAAACCTACATCGGTCATCGAATCCCGACGGGCAACTACGATCCGGCCGAATTGCCCAAGCTGGACAGGCCGCCGCCCGCGCCGCGCCGCCGCGGTGGGCCACGTGGTGGCCCGCGCCAGGGTGGCGCTCCCAGGCGCAGCGGAGCGGGTGGCCGCGGCCGGCGGCGCTAGCCCAACATTCCGCCGCCGAGCTCGGAGATACCGTGCACTGAGTCGTGCCCCGCCACTTCGGCAGCGGGCTGGCGGGTGTCGGGGCGGCGCACGGCAATCACATGGCGGATGCCGAAATCCGACGCGGTATCCAGCACCGGCAGACTGTCGTCGACGAATACCGTCTTCGCCGGATCGAAGTCCAGGCGCGCACGCAGCAGCGGCCAGAATTCCGTGTGTTCTTTTGCGTGACCGAAATCGTGGGACGTCACGCAGGCGTGAAAGAAGCGGTCGAGGCCGGCAACGCCGCGCTTGATTTCAAGGGTCACGCCGTGAGCATTGGTTACCATCACCAGGCGCTTGCCGCTGCCGGCCGCGGCGCGCAGAAACTCCCGGGCGCCGGGCAGAAAACGGATACGTTGACTGCTCGCATCTTTCAGGGCCTTCAGGTCCAGGCTCAGGGCTTCGGTCCAGTAGTCCAGGCAATACCAGTCCAGCGTGCCCTGCTGGCCCGCGTACAGCGCAAACAGCTCTTCGCGAACGTGTGCGTGGGGGCGACCCCGCTCACGCGCCAGGCAGCGCGGCACCAGCTCCCGCCAGAAATAGTTGTCAAAGGACAGATCCAGGACGGTGCCGTCCATGTCGAGCAGGATTGTGTCGCAGGCGGACCAGTCGAGGGCCGGCGTGTTCTGTGGGCAAGCAGCCATGGCTCCCCTATACTCCGCCACCCGCCCGCGGCGCAAGGGGCCCGCGGCCAGAAAAGGACCCACCATGG
>CAMYJV010000190.1 GCA_947258805.1 uncultured Gammaproteobacteria bacterium
CGACCGATCCCTCAAGTGGGAGCGGCTTCAGCCGCGACGCCCTTGCTGCGAGCGGCGCCTGTCCGCCGCGCCGCCGGTCCCGGCCAGCGCCAGCCTTCAGCTCAGCCCCTCGCTGTTCACAGTGCGGTCAAGCCGCGCGTGTCATGGCTATCCCCAGCCTGGCTTCGCCGTTATGTTGTACTGTGCCGAGCAGTGACCCGCGCCCGATGACGCAATTATCCGGCTGGATCGCGACAAATGAGCAGCCTGAGACTGCTCCGAAAAGGCCCCGCTAGCAGCGGGGCTTTTTTGTTGCCGGGCGAACTGCGGCCTCCTGGGCACCCTGACACGGCCCTGTCTCCTGTCAACGCACAGTGCCTTGAACCATGACTGGCGGCCGCAAACACCTGAAACCGCGGCCAATTGGCTCACCCCGCTGCGGGCGTTATGCTGCATTCACCATAACGCAGCGGTTCGCAGCGGGCGGGCCGCGGCTCAAGCAGACGCCGGGCGGGGCAATCGGCCTGCCGCAACGGCGCCGCACACAGGGGAAGCGCCATGCCAGCCGCGAAGAAAGAATTCGACCTGCTGATCAAGAACGTCCGCGTCGTGCGGCCCAACGCTGCGATGGTGGACGATGCAGACATTGCCATCACGAAAGGCAAGTTCGCGAAGATTGCGCCGGGTATCGCCGCCCGTCGGGCGAAGCAGACCTTCGATGCCAAGCAACGCCTGGCCTTTCCCGGCCTGGTGGACCCGCACATGCACACGGGCATCTACTCGCCGCTTGAAGAAGATGCGGTCACGGAGAGCCGCGCTGCTGCCCAGGGCGGCGTCACGTCCAGCCTGAACTACATGCGCACGGGCCAGTACTACCTGAACAAGGGCGGTTCGTACGCCAAGTTTTTCCCGGAGGTGCTGAAGCTGTCCCGAAACAACTTTCACGTGGACTACGCCTATCATCTCGCGCCGATGTCGCGCGGGCACATCCGCGAGATCCCGCAGCTCGTCGACAAGCACGGCGTGACCTCTTTCAAGATCTTCATGTTCTATGGCGGTCACGGTTTGCACGGCCGCTCGGCCAGCCAGTCCGACTTCCTGATGATCGGCAAGGACGAGAAATACGACTACGCGCACTTCGAGTTCGTGATGCGCGGCGTGCAGAAGGCGCGGGCGCGCTACCCGGACAAGGCCGACCAGATCAGCCTGAGCCTGCACTGCGAAACCGCCGAGATCATGGCGGCCTACACGAAGATGGTGGAGGACGAGGGCAAGTTGAAGGGGCTGCACGCTTACAATGCCGCCCGGCCACCCCATAGCGAGGGTCTCGCGATCTACATTGCGTCGTACCTCGCCAACGAAACCAATCTGCCGAAGATCAACCTGCTGCACCTCACCTCGCGCAAGGCGGTGGTCGCGGCCCTGCAGATGGCCGACGTGTTCCCGCACATCGATTTTCGCCGCGAGGCCACGATCGGCCACCTGTGCCTGGACGTGGACGCGAAGACCGGCGCGCTGGCGAAAGTGAACCCGCCCATCCGCCCGCGCGACGACGTGGAGTTCCTGTGGGAAGCGCTGCTGGCCGGCGAGATCGACTGGGTCTGTTCCGACCACGCGTGCTGCAAGCATGAGATGAAGGTGGACAAGCGTCGCAAGAACGACATCTGGCTGGCCAAGTCCGGTTTCGGCGGCACCGAGTACCTGCTGGCCGCGCTGGCCACCGAGGGCCGCAAGCGGGGCCTGAGCTGGAACGACATGGCCCGGCTCACCAGCTACACCGCGGCGCGCCGCTACGGGCTGGACAGCAAGGGTGACATCGCCGAGGGCCTGGACGCGGACCTCGCGATCCTGGATCCGGGCGAAACCTGGACAGTGAACGCAAAGGACTCCGAGTCGCAGCAGGGCTACACGCCGTTCGAAGGCATGGAGCTCACCGCGCGCGTGAAGACCACTTTCCTGCGCGGCGAACGCATTTACGACAACGGCAAAGTCATTGGCAAGGCCACAGGCAAATACCTGAAGCGGCCTTACTGAGGAATCGCGGCTGAAGCCGCTCCTACCATAATTTTATCGGTAGGAGCGGCTTCAGCCGCGATCCGACAAGCCGCCCGGCAACCAGACGCAGTCCCAAAGTGGATAGTCACCGACTCGATCAACGAGACCGGCGCGGACAGGATTGAGGATGATATAGCGCGCTACGCTACGCATTTCGTCCTCCCGCCGTATTGCATGGTCGTGATAACCCCTTTGCCAGATTCGATCTCGGGCGTTCCGCAGTTGATTGACGGAGTGCGAGGAACTTCCTTTAAGTCGACGCATCACCTCTGCGAGAGTTCTATCTTGTAGTTGGACCATCCAGTGCAAATGATCTGGCATGACAACGAATGCCAGGCTGGTGACATGGCAGTCGCTCTCGAGGCGTCGCATTGTCTGCACGACAACCCGTCCATATTCGAGCTTGCGAAAGAGTGGGTCTCGCCTGAACGTCGTCGTTGTCAATACGTAGGTCTGACCCCGCACAGACACCCGATATCGACGCAGGGCTTTGTGACCACGGCTGAGGGCGGACATTCCGCCACGTTGTCTGGTCATGGCTGAGGGGCACTAGCGCCTAATTGGGGGCAAGATCCGAGATTTGGCGTCGGGTGTGCCACAAAGATCGCGGCTGAAGCCGCTCCTACCGAACCCACCCCGGTAGGAGCGGCTTCAGCCGCGATGCATTGCCATCAGCGCTCAGCGGGGTGGCGAAGGCGCCGAGCCGCGCATCAGGTACAGCGCACACAGGATCATCGCCAGCGCGAGCCAGGCGCTGGGTGGCAGGGTTTCGCCCAGCGCTGCAGTGCCCAGTCCCACTGCCCACACGGGCACCAGGTAGTTCAGCAGCGACGTGAAGCGGGCCCCGGTCTGGGCGATCAGGAAGAAATACACGATGGAGGCCGCCCCGGTGCCCAGCAGCCCCAGGAAGCCGATGGCGGCGATGGCTGCCGGTGGCGCGTCAATGCCCACCGCAACCCCGGTCGCCATCCAGGGGCTCATCAGCAGGGCGGCAATCAGCAGGACGCCCGCCGAGGTCACGACCGGATGAGCCGTGGGCACGAAGCGGGCGGCGACGGTGGCCACGGCATAGCAGAAGGCGCCGCCAAACACCGCCAGCTGGCCCCAGAGGCGGTTTCCGGAGCCGCTGAGGGCCGCCAGGGAATCCGGGCCCATCAGCACCACAATGCCGCCAAAACCCAGCACGAAGGCCACTGCCTGGCGGGGCTGCAGGCGTTCATCGGGCAGCAGGTAGTGGGCCAGCAGCAGCACGCACAAGGGCGTGCTGGCGGCCAGGATGCCCGCCAGGCCCGATTCCAGGTGCTGCTGGCCCCAGGCGATCAGGAAGAAAGGCACGCAGTTGCCCACCACCGCAATCAGCAGGTACCAGCCCCAGGCGCTCATTGTTCGCGGCAGGCTGCGCCCGCCCAGCAGCACGGCGGGCAACAGCACCAGCCCCGCTGCCCAGATTCGCAGGCCCGCGATCTGCGGCGGCGCCCACTGGCTGAGGGCGATTTCCACCATCAGGTAGGAAGAGCCCCACAGGGTCACCAGGCCGAGCAGGGCGGCCCAGTGGCGCGGCCGGATCGTGTCTGCGTTCATCGTGTGTGGATGGTGGTCAAATGGGTACCAGATGGTTGTTTGAATTTTGTTAGATTCGTTATATATTTCACAGATTAGTGACTGAATTGGCGCCTAAAATCTCCCGATGCGGAGAGACAAAAAAATGGCGCCAGGCGAGCTGCCGGGGCTCGAAGCTCCGGCCGACCCAAATAACAAAAATAACGGGGTTGCCATGTGCCAGTTTACCGATCGCTTTTACTCCGCCGTCCGCACGCTGGCCGGTGACGGGGCAGTGAAGCAGCGATTGCTGTCCGCCTACAAAGACAATCTCGAGGCCCTGCCGGACGGCGAAGTCCCGCAGAGTATCCGCAAACAATTTCAACGCCTGCGTCAGAGCATGTGCGTCGCCACTCCCATCAGCAGCGAATGCGCGGTAGTCGCCAGCGTGCGGAAGATGTCCGCGACCGATGCCGCTGCCTGCGCGGCCGACATTGTGGCCATGTTCAGCGAGCTGGTCCGCGCGAAGTCCACCGGCGAACGGGTCAGTGTCGCGAAAGCGGTCGAGCGGCAGGACGGCCCGCCGGCGGTCCCGCCCCAGGTCGCGCTGAACTGACACTAAACCTGGCCGGACTGTCTTCGGTGGGAGCGGCTTGAGCCGCGACTCAGAACCCACAAGGACATTAAGGCGTCGGCCACACTGATCGCGGCTAAAGCCGCTCCTACCAGGGAACAAAGAACCCACCAGGGAGCACAGCACCCGCCGGGGAACAAAGCACCCACCAGGGAACAAAGCACCCACCAGGGAACAAAGCACCCACCAGGGAGCAAAGCACCCACCGGGGAGCACAGCACCCACCAGGGAATAAAG
>CAMYJV010000191.1:0-5060 GCA_947258805.1 uncultured Gammaproteobacteria bacterium
CGCTCGATTCACGCCGTCGCCGCGGGGCGATGTCTCTTCCGGGCGTCGTCCCGGAGGAGCGGAGCCATGGATGGCGGGAGCGACGGAGGGCCGATCCGACTGAGGACAGGGATGTCCGATGGAGGTTTAGCCCGGAAGAGACATCGCCCCGCGGCGGCGGCAGTCCACCAACGGTGAGGGCCGCGCTGGAAACGTTTTTCCGGAGCGACTTTGTTGAAGCGAAAGAAACAGCATAACCAGGAAAGCGGACCTGTCACGGCCCCTGAAAACGACGCCTGACAATAATTGCTGCCGTCGTGCCACAAGAAAAAGGAGGACCGAAGCCCTCCTTTCTCGCTGCAAAGCACGCAACGTCAATTAACGCCGTGACTTCTTCTTCGGCAGCTTCTGCGTACCCTCTTTCACGCCCACTGGCGAGTGATTGTGCAGGTGCCTGACCTGCGCATCGTCGTGGTAGTGCTGGTGCTCGAAGTCCGGCGGGCCGTGCGGGTGATTGTGGCCGTCGGATGCGGCCCACTCATACAGCTGCGGCCGCTGCCGGTACAGGTGCGCCGCGGCGCGATGTTTGTTCTCATCGGGATTCGACCACGGGTTGAAGTGGAAGTAGTTGTGCAGCTTCGAGTCCGTGCGGCCGAAGGCGATACAGCCCAGTTTGCATTTGAACGAGCCGTGATCGATGTACGGCGGCCGCCAGAAGTAGCCACCCGTCGGCAAGGCGCCGAACTGCATCATCCAGGACGCGCCCCAGATGTGGTAACTCTCTTCCGCACAGTCGTGATACGAAATATTGTTCTGCTGGAACTCTGGCGACATGTAGTACAGGAAGGTAATGGCCTGTGTCAGCACGTCGTAGTGCAGAATCTTGATCCCGACACCCGTCGCCACTGAAGGTGACACCAGGTTCCCGGGACCCCACGGCGCATCTTCGTAGGCGTTGAAGGAGTTGAAGCCCTCCGTCAGCGCCAGTTGATGGTTCCGGTCGGATTCCACGTAACTCGGCTCGGAATCATTGAACATGATCAGGGCCTCGGCACCCTTCGGGACCGTCATCGCACCCACGTGCTTGCCCGCAGGCACGAATGCGTAGTGGCCCTCGCCCCATACTTCCGTACCCACCTTGATGGCGCCGTTGAGCACGAAAAACTCCATATCGGAGAAGCTCAATCCTGCCTTGCGCTTGAAGCCGCCGTCGAAACGCACTTTCAGCGTGCAGGCGCCCGTATCGTTGTCCAGCGACAGCACTTTGTAATGGCTGCCCTTGAAACCGTTCAGGTCGAACTTCTTGAACGGTGAGTCCAGTTCTACATAGGGCTCAATATGTGGTCTTGCCACGATCTTTCTCCTTGTTCGCGATAACGCCGCGGTCTACCAGACCACCTTGTGCTTGCGCTTTGGCTCTTTCGGGATCTCGGCCTTCGGGATCTTGCGCAGCATGTCGCCGTCAACATTGAAGCCCCGAGTCTGGACCGTTTTCAGGAAGTCTCGTATCCACCGCTTGCGCTGCGGCTCAAGCTCTTCCATTTCCTTGACGATCGCGCGGTACCGGATCTTCTGCTCCGCCACGTTCTCGTCTATCCATGCCTGCACAGTCTTATTGCGCTTTGGCTTCTTGTCTTGCACTCGTTGTGCCATGGTCTTGCTCTCTCCTCTCTTTGCTGGCCTTTTGTCGGCCTGACCTGAGGTCGCGGCTCAAGCCGCTCCTACATGTACTGCTTGCGATACCAGTCGTTCACGTCGTCACCCGTGGTGAGCCACACGTCCTTGTGGCTGGCGATATACCGGAATGCGCGCGCCAGGTGCTTGAACTTGTTTGGCTGCCCCACGTGGAAGGTATGCAGACAAATCGGCATGCACCGCGCATTCGTTGCGCCTTCTTCATACAGGACGTCGAACTGGTCGATGATCATGTCGCCAAAGGCCTCTGATGATACGCCCAGGTTCAGGAACGCCGGAATGTCGTTGATCTCCACGGTATACGGAACCGAGATCAGGTTGTTCTTGGGCGTATTGAAGCGGAACGGATGGTCATCGGCGGTATAGTCGCACAGGTACTCCACGCCATACTCCTCGAGCAACCGGGGCGTGTTATCCGTGTGCGTCAGGAACGGGCTAAGCCAGCCCTTTGTCTTGCGGCCGAGCGTCTTCTGCATTTCGCCGAGCACTGCCTCAAGAATCTGCCGTTCCTTGGCTTCCGGGAGCGCATTCAGGCTGCCGTCGGGATTGCGGGTATTGCCGATGAAGTTTGCCGGTGCATTGTTGATGCCGTGCCCAATCCACGCCCATTTGCGCTTCTCGCCTTCTTCGATGATGCGCGGATACTCGCGGATGATTTCGCCATTCAGGCAAACGGTGCCGCGCATGCCGCACTCGTCCATCAGCTCCATCATGCGCCACAGGCCAACGCGGTTGCCGTAGTCGCGCCAGCCGTAGTTCAGCGGATCCGGCGAGAACCCGGATGTACCCGGGATCAACGAGGTTCCGGGGATGTCTGCCGGGAAGTGCTCGATATTGATGTAGGGCATCACGGCCACACGGGCGCCCTTGGGCAGCTTGAACCTGGGCCGGTCGATAATCGGCACGAAGTCGTAATGCTGCGACTGCGTGAGCTTGCTGCGACTGACTTTCTTTTTGGGCGCCGCCTTGCGAACTGTCTTCTTGCGAGCGGTGGCCTTGCGTGCAGGCTTCTTTTTCGCCGCGGTCTTGCGTCTGGTCGCTTTCTTTGCGGCGGTCTTGCGTTTGGTCTTCTTTCTCGCTGCCATCAGTAGTACTCCCGGTGACTATCTGCTTGTTCGCGCTTTGCCAGCGCTGCCTGCGGCCTCAGAGACCGTTCAAATATTCCATGGCCTCCGTCTTGGAGATCACATCGCCATATTTCGCGTTGATGTCGAACAGGTTTGCCTCGTGCGGACCCTCGTGGCGATCACCGATGCACTCGCGCACGCAAATGGGCCGGAAACCGTACTGAACGGCATCAACTGCGGTAGCGCGGATGCAACCCGACGTGGTGCAGCCGGTAATGATCAGCGTGTCGGCGCGCAGCCCGTTCAGCGTCGCGACCAGCGAGGTCCCGAAGAACGCACTCGCATATTGCTTGGTGATCACCACCTCGCCGGGCTGTGGAATGACTTCTTCGCAAAAGGCCGCGTAAGGGTTGCCCTCGACGAGATCCCTCAGCACCGGTGCCTTCAAGACCCAAACGCCGCCGTCTTCATAGTTGGGCGTGGTGTAGCGCACCTGCGTGTGAATGATGGGTACGCCCTTGGCGCGGGCGAGGTCCAGGAAGTCGGGCATTTGCTGAACACACTCGACAACCCCCGGCGCGTAAAGCGGTGAACCTTCCGTCGTGTAGCCCTGCAGCAGGTCGATCACGATGATTGCCGACTTCTCGCCAAAGCCCAGACGGTTATCCCAAACGCCTGCGTAGTTCTTTTCTTGCGTCGCCATGAGCCTTCCCTCTCGACATTGATTAACCACGACACGCCGGCGGAGCCGTCGAGGCTGATCGCCCATGCGCCTGAACTGGAGACCGGAGCCTGAGTTCTTTTCCTGATTAGAGCTTCGCCGCTCACTCGCCCACGGCACGGGCACGCGCCGCCCCCGTGCTCCAGGAGCTGCTGAAAACCCTTCCCAGGCTCCGGTGCCGCGTGGGGCAATCCTGACGCTAGCAATTCGCCAGGGGCAGCAGCCCAACGAGCCCGGCAGCATGCACCGGGCTGTCATGGCTGGCGACGAAGGTATGCGGGCTATGCCCGAAGCGCGGTTGAAAGGCTGGTTTACCCCAGACGAGCCTTGCCACGGAGCCATGGAATGCGTGATATTCAGTGGCATTAACCAAATACTGAGAGGATCCTGCCATGGCCAACCCACAGGCCAAGGTGGCCGAAGTGCCGCCCCACACACCCAAAAAGTCCAACGTCGTCGACAACTACAAGACCATGTCCGGTTTCGAGGGCCGGGAAGCCGAGCTCGGCACCGCGTTGAACGTGATGCTGAAGACCCTGTCGAACACGGCTGGGTATGCGCACGAGGTGAATGATGCACTGGTCAAGATGCACCTGAACGCAATGCAGTTTGCGAAAGACCAGGGCAAGGTCGACGAATGGGTCGAACACGATGTGAAGACCATGTCGCCCATCAACCAGCGCATGGCCAACATCATCCGCAAGACGGGCCAGAAGGAAATTGCCCTGGTGGGTCTTTTCGACCGCACCGCCTGCTTCTACCAGCTGGCGCTGGAGAACGACGGTGAGACCGGGATGCGCCGGTGGAAGGAGCCCTTCGGCTACGTGCTGGAGCAGGCCAAGCGTATCGGCCAGTTCGACCTGACCGTGGAAGAAATCCACGACAAGTTTTTCCGCCCGCGCCTGCTCGGCTATGCAAAGGAGATGGGCGTGGAACTTGAGATTTCCGACATCGACGAAGATGGCTGGATCACTTGCCGGCTGGTGGACGACGACTGACGCCTGCCTGCGGTCATCTATACTGAAAGCCCGGCAACCAGCCGGGCTTTTTTTTGGGTATTCAAGCCAAAGCAATGCAGCCCGACACTACCGCGACCACTGACCGATTGGGCCCTATCCGGCTGACCCCTGGCATTGCGCCGCGCAACGCGCTGACATTCTTCTACGCGGCCTTTTTCACGATCGGCCTGGTATCCGTAGTCAGTTTCCTGCAACCGTATCTTCTCAGCGAAAATCTTGGCCTCGATCCGGCCGACGAAGGTCGGGTGAGTTCCCTGCTGCAGGTCAGTTACGAGTTGGTGGTACTGCTGGCCGTGGGTCCGCTGGGCGCCCTTGCCGACAAGATCGGCCGCCGGCCCATCTGGAGCATGGGCTTCCTGTGGCTCGGTGCTGCGTTCATCGTCTTCCCGCTGGTCGAGACCGTGCCGCAGCTAGTTGCTTGCCGCATGTTCTTTGGCATTGGTTCGGCCTGTTGCACCTGCATGATGGCCACCGTGCTCGCCGACTACCCCCAGCACCGCTCGCGGGGGATGATGGCCGCCGGGGCCGGCATCTCTAACGGCATGGGTGCACTGACCATGGTGATCCTGCTGTTTGCCG
>CAMYJV010000191.1:5085-9448 GCA_947258805.1 uncultured Gammaproteobacteria bacterium
CATCACCGCCAGTGTCGTGTTCAAAGGTCTGAAAGCCGGGAAACCAGGAAAACCGCAGCCCCGGGCCAGTCTCGCCCGGCTGCTGTTGCAGGGCGCCGGCGCCGCCAGGAGCAATCCGCGCATTCTCCTTGTCTGCGCCGAAGCCTTCGTGGCGCGGGGTGACCTCGTGGTGTTTTCCACCTTCTTCAGCCTGTGGGCCCGGCAGGCCGGGATGGCAGATGGCCTGGACCTCGCCAGCGCCATGGCCACCGCGGGCCGCTTTGCCGCCCTGGTCGGGCTCGCCAACCTGCTGTGGGCCCCGGTCTGGGGCTTCGTCCTGGATCGCTTCGACCGCGCGAGCGTGCTGGCCGCGGGCCTCGCGATTGCCGCGGCCGGCTATATCTGGGTCGGGCTGTCACCGGACCCGCTAGCCGCCGCATTCATTCCGGCAGCAGTGCTGCTCGGCATGGGTGAATGCAGCGCGATCCTCGGTGGCGCCGCCCTCGTAGGCCAGGAAGCCCCGGAGGACATCCGGGGCTCCGTGCTCGGGCTGTACAACTTCTGCGGTTCCCTGGGCATCCTGACCATTGCCGCCCTCGGCGGCTGGCTGTTCGACTACTGGATGCCGGGCGCACCCTTTGTCGTCGTGGGTGTTATCAACGCAGCGATCATGCTCGCAGCCATCCGGGTGCGGCTTCAGACCGGTTATCGCGCCCCGGATGCGGCACCAGCCTGAGGCGCGGCCCCAGGCATCCCCACGATGTTGTGTTTTCACAACCGCTGCATTTGTACCTCATAATTGCTAAGCTCCGCGGCCAAGACACGCGGGTCTTCGCCATTTAGGAGCGTTGGGCGCCCGCCACATTAGCCTGACCAAACAGGGGGAACTCAGATGAAGTATCGCTGCCTGATCGGCGTGGCTGCTGCCGCCGCCGTGCTGACTGCGGGCCAGGCCATGGCCCAGATGGACGAAATCCTGGTCGAAGCCACCCGCCGGACCGAAGACCTGCAACGGGTGCCCCTCGCCGTCACGGCGCTCGGCACCGAACAGATTGCGAAACTGCAGATCGATGCGACGCAGGACATCGGCGACAACGTGCCGAACCTGCAGACCTACGCGGTGACGGCCGGCGCCCAGGCACTGCAATTGCACGCCCGCGGTGCGAGCGTGCAAAACCCGGGCTTCAATACCTCGGAATCCCCGGTGGGCTTCTACGTGGATGACGTGTATCACGGCCGCCTCGCGTCCATTAACCTGGACCTGAACGATATCGAGCGCATCGAAGTCCTGCGCGGACCGCAAGCGACACTGTACGGCCGCAACACGATGGCCGGCGCCGTCAAGATTATTTCCCGCGCGCCCGGCGACGACTTGTATGCCAGCGCATCCGTCGGTGTGGGCGACTACGACACGACCAAGGTGAAAGGCGCCAGCGGCGGACCCATTATCGAAGGCGCACTGGCCGGATCCGTGGCCTTTGTCTACGACCAGCGCGACGAGGGCTGGATTGACAATCCGATCACCGGCGACGAACTGGGCGAGTACGAGAACAAGATCGGCCGCGTCAAGTTGCACTACTACGGGATCGAGAACCTGGATGCGACGATCAGCGCCTGGGGCGTGGACGCCGACAATGACGGCTACAACGGCATCCCCTACCAGCCTTTCGGCCAGTCGAAACCGTCCCGTCCCCTGGGCAAGTTCTACGACAATTTCTCACCGGGCGGCACCAGCGACGGCGAATCGGAACAGCACGGTTTCTCGCTGGACCTGAGCTATGACTTCGGCGCCATCACCGTGCGCAGCCTCACGGCCCTGTCGAGTATCGACGACGACTTCGCCTTCGACCTGGCAGGTGGCGGGTTCGACCTCGACCCCCTCACACCGGAGATCGTGCCCGCCGGCATTCCCGGGCTGCTGGTCGGGTCTGACTCCGACATGGACACGTGGAGCCAGGAACTGCAGGTGCTGGGCAACAACTTCAATGACAAGCTCAGCTGGATAGCCGGCTTCTATTACCTGAACGAGGATGGCGACCAGAAATACACTGGCGTGGCCGGCCCCGTCATCGACTTTCTCGAAAACACGGACACCGAAACCGACAGCTATTCGGTTTACGGCGAAGGCACCTGGCAATTCACGGACCGTCTTGGCGCCACCGTCGGCCTGCGCTGGACCAAAGACGAGAAGGACTACCAGATCGCCTGCCTGGACGGTCCCGGCGGCGGCAACACCTGCGTGCCCACGACCACCGGCACGACGGTCAGCCTCGACGAGAACTACGACGAGTGGACGCCGAAGTTTGGCCTGGACTACCAGATCAACGACAAGTGGCTGTCTTACCTGACGGTGGGCAAAGGCTTCCAGGCCGGTGGTTTCCAGACCCTGTGTTTCGGCAACCTGCAGTGTGCCGATTCCGACTACGACCCACAGACCGTCTGGTCCTACGAGGCGGGCTTCAAGGGCGACATGCTGGACGACACCGTGCGGCTGAACGCGGCGGTCTTTTATGCGGCCTATGACGATATCCAGCAGACGGTGCTGACACCGGTACTGGACGGCACCGGGACACCGATCCCCGGATTCGTCACCTTCCCGACGGATAACGTCGGCGACGTGGATGTCTGGGGCATCGAACTCGAAACCAACTGGACGCCCATCGACGGCCTGAATGTCTTTGGCACACTCGGCTACATGGATGCGGACGACGTCAAGTTCACGGACAACGCGGGCAACCGCGTGAGCCGGGAGCTGCCGTCGAATCCGGACCTCGGCGTGCGGCTGGGATTCGACTACACGCGCGAGCTCACCAGCGCGCTGTCGCTGTTCTTCGGGGCAGACATGAACTACTCCGACGATTACTTCAGCGAGGTCACTAACGCGCTGCGGATCGACGACTACATGCGGGCGAACGGTTTCATCGGCATCGGCCAGCCGGAAGGGCGCTGGCAACTGGTGCTGACCGGCAAGAATCTCAGCCAGGAAAACGACAACGTGTCGGGCATCTTCGCCCAGGGGTTCACGAATATCCGCACGGTGCTGCCGCCGCGGACGTACATGGTGACGTTCAAGGTGGCCTACTGATCACTGGATCATCGCAAACCAGACAAGGGGGCCGGAAGGCCCCCTTTTTCTTGATCTGGCCGCAGATAGTGTTTCCCGGATAAGCTACACGCGCCGTTGCTGTTGTGGGTGACAATGAAACGCGCCGCCGAAATCCTGCTGGTCCTGACCGTCGTTATCAGCCTGGTCTACTGGCAGGACCCGTGGCTTTGGCGACGTTACGCCGGCACCTTTGCACAACTCGCCGGCAGCGCACCGCGACTGCTGACGCCTAACGAAGTCATACAGGGCAGCGGCGAACCCGTGCTCGATATTGCCGCTGCAGACGAACGCAGCGTAAGCGACGAGGCCTTCGCAGCTGCGGTGGACTTCGCCCGGCGCTTCGACAGCTATGCGCTGGTCGTTCTGCAGGGCGGGCTTCTTCAGCACGAGTGGTATGCACCGGACTGGGACGCGGAAAGCCTCACCCAATCGCAATCCATGCACAAGTCGTTGCAGGCTTTGCTGATCGGTGTGGCGATCGAGGCCGGTGATATCGAGTCGCCGCAAGACCCGGTTGGCCGCTACGTGACGGAGTGGGCATACGATCCTCGTGGAGACATCACGCTGGAACAGCTGATGATGATGTCGTCCGGGCTCGCGCAGTACCGTTTCACACTGAATCCTTTCACCGACGATTACCGCTGGCTCTACTCCGGTGACACGCTGGGTCCCGTGCTGCGAAACCCGCAAGCTGACTGGGCGCCCGGCGACAAGTTTGACTACAACAATATCAATGCCGAACTGCTCGGCCTGGTGATAGAACGGGCGACCGGTCAGCGCTATGCCAGGTACCTGGAAGAAAAGCTCTGGCAGCCTATGGGTGGCGGCGAGGCTCGCGTGTGGCTGGATCGGGAAGACGGCGACGCTTTCACGTCCTGCTGCCTGATGGCCACGGCCCGTGACTGGGCGCGGCTCGGGCAAGTCATGCTGAACCGGGGCGAATATGCGGGCCGGCGTATCGTCAGCGCGGAATGGATCGACCGCATGGTGAGCCCCGCGCCGGTGTCGAGGTGGTACGGCTGGCAGACCTGGCTCGCCTATGTACCAGAGGTCAATCCCCGCGCGGAGCTGGCTTCTGCCGGCGGCGCCTACGCCCGCAGCGAGGCTTTTCTCGCCGAAGACGTCTACTATTTCTCCGGCCGCGGCGCGCAGCGCGTTTATATCGTGCCGTCGCGGGCGCTGGTCATCGTTCGCCTGGGTCCGGCCCTTGGGCCCCGGCCTCTGAAACCGGGTTGGGACAATGGGACGATATTCCGTATTTGCCGTCGCGCGCGAGGC
>CAMYJV010000192.1 GCA_947258805.1 uncultured Gammaproteobacteria bacterium
ACTTCCTCAAGCGAACCTGGGGGTCCGCCGACATCGACGAGGCGCTCGCCCGCTACGACGACCTGACCACCCACCAGCCCGGGGCCGAGCACGCGCCCCTGGCGTTTCTGTCCGGCCGGCTGTTCAGTCGGGACATCCGCACCGTCTACGAGCAGCTCACCCTACCCGTCTGGCTGGCCCACGGCACCCGCGGCGATTTTCGCGACTTCCGGGGCGCAGAATGGGTTCGATCACGCGCCAACTGGCAGATGCAGCCGTTCCAGACCGGCGCCCTGCCCCACTTTGAACAAACGCAGGCGTTCTGCGATCACTACGACCGGTTCCTGGCGAGCGTTCGCTGAACGAAGAGCCTGACGTTCAGTCGAACTGCGGCTTGCGCTTTTGGATGAAGGCCTTGAACGCTTCCGCTGCATGAGGACCAGCCGCGATGCTCAGATGAGCGGCGGTTTCCAGGTCCAGATAGGCTTCCAGCGACAGGGATTCCGCGGCAACGTAGTGGGCCTTCATGGCCTTCAACGCCGTGGGTGAAAATCCCAGCAGCCGATCACACAGCCCGGCCACCTCGGCCGCGTAGTCGGCGTCGTCGTAGACCCGGGCCACCAGGCCGATTCTCTGCGCTTCGTCAGCGGAAAACTTTTCCGTGAAAAAGCTCAGCTCGCGCGCTTTCGCGGCGCCAACCAGGCGCGGCAGGCTCCAAGGCAGGCCCATGTCTCCGGCCACGGCGACGTTCAGAAATGCCGTGTTCAGCATGGCGCGCCGGGTCGCCACGCGGATATCGCAGCCGCAGGCCCAACCAAACCCGGCGCCGGCACAGGCGCCGTTGATTCCGGCGACCGTGAGCTGGGGCATGCTGTGCAGCAGGGCGGGCACCTGAAAATGATAAGGCTCGCAGCCATCTTCGGGGTCGCGCTCGGCGTTGGATATCCAGTTCAGATCCGCACCCGGGCAGAACGTGTCCCCAGCGCCGGTGAGCAGCAGAACGCGTACGGCATCGTCGTCAGCGACCTGGGACAGCGCCTGGTGCGCCTCGCGCACCATGCCGTTGGTCATGCCGTTGCGATGGTCCGGACGATTGATGATCAGCGTGGCCAGCGGGCCCTCGACCCGCAGATCGATGGTCTGGTATCCGGTCATAGGATCCTCCTCATGCCTCCGGACGGGTTCCGGATTTCTGCAGCAGGATTATCGCCGATACGCGCTTCTATAGTTGAGCTTCGAACTCTCTGACGGAAACCGGCTTGCCGAACAGATAGCCCTGCAGAATGTCGCAGCCGAGCTCCCGCAAAGCATCTGCGGTCGCCTCATCCTCGACGCCTTCAGCGACCACCTTCAGGGCAAAGGTGTGGCCGAGATCGACGACCGCTTTGACGATGTCCCGATCCCTTGAATCGCGCAGCATCTTCTGGACGAAGGATCTGTCGATCTTCAGCTCGTCCACCGGCAGATCGCGCAGATGCGACAGCGACGAGTAGCCGGTTCCGAAGTCGTCGATGGCCACTCGAACGCCGAGCGCCCGCAGAGCGGCAAGCCGGTCCATGGTCTGCGCGGGATCGGCGATCATGGCGTCCTCGGTGACTTCCACCGTCAGCCGTTCAGGAGCAAGCCCGAATATGGCCAGCGAATCCCCGATGATGTCGTTGAGCGCGGGATCGGGCAGAACCGATGGGGGTACGTTAACCGAGACTGAAACGCTGGCGGGCCAGCGCACACAGGTACCTATCCCCGACTTCAGCGCGGACCATGTCAGGGCCCGCATCACCCCGGGCCCGGTTGCGTACGGGAGAAAACGAGCGGGGCTCAGCAGCCCATGTTTCGGGTGCTGCCAGCGCATGAGCGCCTCAGCCCCAACCACGTTCTGGTAGCCGGCATGAATCTGCGGCTGATAGTGCAGGACCATCTCGCCACGCTCGATGGCCGCTTCCACCTCGCGGATCAGCTTGATGCGGTTGGTGCTGTCTTCGGCTTTCGCCTGCTGCAGGATGGTGTAAGGCTTAGACTCGCGGCGGGCTTCCCGCAGCCCGGCTTCGGCCACCTGCAATCGCTCTTTCGTGCTGGGCGTATCTCTACCCGGCGGCACGAAGGCGGCAACCACATTGGCGCGCATCTCCTGATCGAGAACGGCGATCGGCGGTTCGAACAGCCGGCCGAGCTTGGCGCCGGCCAGTTCCAGCTGCTGCGGATCATCAATGTCCTTCAGGATGACACACATCTTGTGCGGCTTGACGTCGTGCACATCGTCCTGCGGGCGCGCCAGCGACCTGACCCGATCCTGAAACTCCTCGAGATAAAGCTGCAGGCTGTGCTCGCTGAGCTCTGCCGAGATCGTGTCGATGTTCTCGAGCTCTATCAGGGCAAGCGTTGCGCGCGAGCTCACCGGAGTTCACTCACAGAAAGAACTCATCGGGGCGCAGGCCGTAGGCATCCGCCTGAAGCTCCTTCTTCACCCAGATATCGCTTTTGTGGCTGCTCGCGTCGTAGTTGGCGAGATCGATGATGACGAGACGCGGGTACCGCTGCTTGTTCTCATCGAGCACCACGACCACTTTTGGCCGCAGACGGCGGGTGTCGTTCTGGGCGACGACGATGGCCACTTCTCCGGAGCTGAGCTCCACCACCGACCCCGTGGGAAACAGGCCGATGGCCTGCATGAGCTGCTCCACCAGCTCGCCCTGGAACAGCTCGTCCTTGCGGTCGCTGAGCTCCTGCATGGCTTCGAATGACGAGCGCGCGGGCGCGTGTGATCGCGTCGTGATCATGGCATCGTAACTGTCGACGAGCCCGGCGATCCGGGCGAGCAGCGGTATCTCGGCGCCCTTCAGCCCTTTCGGATACCCCGACCCGTCGTGCCGCTCATGGTGACCCGACACCACGGCGAGCACCTCGGGGTCCGTCTCGCCGCTCTTCTTCAGCAGCTCTACGCCGAGACCCACGTGTTCGTGCATCCGCTCTGTGTCCAAGTGATCGAGCTCGCCTGGTGTATCGAGCACGGACTGGTCGAGCTGAGTCATCCCCACGTCCATGACCGCCGCGGCCAGCGCAAGCTGCTTCAGCACGGCGGGCTCGAGCCCGAGGTGTCTGCCCAGCACGGCGGCCCAGACGGCGTTCGCCAGGCTGTGGTTGTAGAGATAGTCGCCCTTGGACTTGAGCCGCACCAGCGCAGCCATGGCCTCGCTGTTGCGCACGACGCTGTCGATCAGCGGGTCGATGGCCGACCGCATGGATTTCAGATTCAGCAGCCGGCCGCGACGCAGCTCGTCGAAGACCTTGCCAACCGCAACGCCCGCACTCTCGTATTCTTCGACCGCGACCGAGAACTCGCTCTTCAGAGAGCTCTTGTCCTTGTACGTTCGATTTCGTGTCGGTTCTTTGACGACCTTAGCCGTGTGCTTGACAAGCGTTCGCCGCCTCGGATCGACGTAGACGTAAGCGCAATGCTCGGCCACCAGGTCGATGTCCGCCTGTTCTTCAAGGAAAAATCCCTGAAGTATGAAGGGGGTCTCGAGCCAGGGCCGGTCTAGCTGGGAGACATACATGCCCAGCTGCAGGCTCCCCACGGGAACTTCCATGAGGCCGCCATCCATAGCTGCACGTTCACCGCCCATGACAAAAGTTTAGACGGCTTCCGGATAAAGGCTGAGAACGGGGGCACACAATCATCAACCGGCCCCATCCGTTCCCTGACCGGACGGGGGACCAAAAAGCGCATGCTGACGAAGAAGGTGGCGTCCCCTAGGGGAGTCGAACCCCTGTTGCCAGGATGAAAACCTGGAGTCCTAGGCCTCTAGACGAAGGGGACTTGGAGAGCGGGGCATTCTATGGATGCCGATAAAAGCAGTCAAGCCAGCCAAGGCTACGAAGGTGCAGCCGTGAACTAGACTGATAGTGAACGGTTTCGAAAGCACCCTGATGATGGAACAACCCTGGCTCACCATTTCGGCTCTGTGCGCGCTGGCGGGTCTCTGCGCGCTCATTGGCAGGTTCGTTCTGAAGGCCTGGAGCATCCGCCAGCTGAAGATACTTTCCCGCGAGAGCCTCGCCATCCGCCGTTGCTGGGCGCTGCTGGATCAGCTGCCCGCTGAGCTGTTGACCCAGCCCCTGCGCATGACCTTCGGCAAGATCATGTACGTGCGCCTGAAGCGGGCTCAGAAGGTGCGCCGGGAACATCCGTTTCTGCGCGATCAGCAGCTGCAGATTGCCCAGCTCATCGGCACCCGTCAGGGTGGTCGCATCGAGCCGCTGAATGCCAGGGCCCGGGAAGAAGCCCTGGAGGCCCTGCACGCATTGAAGACCGTACTCGAAGAGAGCGTCGCGGAC
>CAMYJV010000193.1 GCA_947258805.1 uncultured Gammaproteobacteria bacterium
CGTCACCCGCCCCGCCGGCAGCCAGTGCGATGTCGGTGCCGTAGAGAAGGTGAGCGATCTCGTTTTTATCGATGGATTCGAGAACACATTCTGAATCGTAGATGGCTCAGTCTACCGTTAATGACTTTCCCTATAATGCGATGGCCGCAGGAACTTTTGACATCGGCATTGCGCCGCGGGCTTACCAATGATGATTGTTGCTATACACTGACGCCCTGGAGATGGCTTTTACTCCCTTGCGGGGCGTTTGAGACTCCACGGTTTTAACGAAGTTCAGGCTTTTGAGGGATAGACTATGTGTGAGTTATTCGCCATGTCCAGCTGCAGTGCGGTAACGGTTACATTCGCACTAAAAGAGTTCCAAATGCACGGTGGCAGGCATCATCTGAACGGCGACGGCTGGGGGATGGCGTTTTATGACGGCGCGGACGCTCGGATTTTACGCGATACCTGTGCCGCTCGTGACAGCAGTTATTTCAATTTCATACGCGATCACAACATTCCCTCCCATTGCGTGATTTCCCATATCCGTCAGGCAACAGTGGGCGGCGTCGCGTTGCGCAATACGCAACCCTTTGTGCGTGAGTTATGGGGCCGGCTGAATGGCTTCGCACACAACGGCGACCTCGAATTCGACTCGACCCCGGACGGGCCACTTGATTTTCAACCCATTGGCGAATCGGATTCGGAACTAGCATTCTGCACGCTGTTGAGCCGGCTCAAACGCGCCACCGGCCAGCAGGGAAGTCCCCCCTCCCTTGATGAGCGCATTGCCCTGATTCGCGAATTTGCCAGAGAATTCAGGAACAAGGGCACTTTCAATTTTTTCTACTCTGACGGCGAGTTCCTGTTCGTGCACAGTCACCAGCGGACGCAGGAAGACGGAGTCAAACGGCCTCCCGGACTCTATCTGCTCCAGCGGGAGGACCACCATCATGACCACGACCACCAAAAGGTTCATGGCCTCAGAATTCATAGCGAAAGTATCATTGACGATATGACGCTGGCAGCCAGTGTGCCGCTGACGGATGAAGATTGGCAGCCGATGGCTTCAGGCGTGCTGGCCGTGCTGCGCGACGGCGTGGTGTTGGGGCTGTATGCGGACTGATCATGAGGAATTCTGTCGACCGGATGTCTAAAATAATCTTTCGAACGGACTCCCCAAGTATCCAAGTTCTCTAGAGTGTACTGATTTTTGTTCAATTCTAGTGCGCCATTTTTTTGGTTCTGAAAAGAAAAAGGCTCACGTAGTGCGTAAGCCTATAATTCATATCGTGGTGATGGGTGGATTTGAACCCGCCCGTACTCTTCGGCTTTCTTGAGTCAGCTCGATTCCAGCTCGACCGCATCCACAATGCCGACCACGACTGAACGCACCGGCGCTTTGCTGTCGTCCAGTACCTGGCGAGCGCCGTTGCCCTCATCCAGGATCAGCACAGTCTCGCCCTTGCCGGCGCCGATAGCATCCAAAGCGATGACATAGCCACCCGTGGGTTTGCCGTTCAGGTCGAGCCGATCGGCAAGGAGCAGCTTGCGGCCATCGACGATGGGGTGATGGATGGTCGACACGACGCTGCCGGTGATGCGGCCGAGGATCATCAGGCCGGGTCCTCGCGGGCCAGATCCTCCGGGGCGTAGTTCCTCACCTCGTCGACCAGACCGACGATAGCGTCGTCGACCGGAACGAACCACGGATCGAGTGCAAGCGAGGCCT
Source organism: uncultured Gammaproteobacteria bacterium (assembly GCA_947258805.1). The sequence goes on from CAMYJV010000193.1 coordinate 1,715, forward strand.
CACGGCTGGCAACCCAATAGATCATCTGACCGGGTCCTGCCATGCGAGTGCCGTCGGCGCAGACGAGCGGCTCCCCTTCGGCTTGGCCCTCACGGTCGAGTGGCTGGATCCAGAGCAGCGGCGTGGCGGACAGCTCGTCCACCAGCATCGCTGGCACCACGGTGCCAATTACGCGTCCCAGGAGCATTCAACCTCCTCGGGATATTCAGCTGTGGCGGGTTCAAAGGCTGGGCAAGGACCGAAACGCGTGCCCTGGTCGAGGAGCGAGCGCAGGTCAGGATCGAGTCGTGGCAATAGTGTCCGGGCAAGAAGCTGGTCCCCGGCCCGATCGGCGCAAATATCGAGCGCGGTCTCGGCATCGGACAGATCGCCGCTCATCAACGCTATTGCGTGCCCGCCCAGGTCATCGCCCAGCCGAACCTCGCACAGCATGACGGGGGTGCTCTTGACTGCGGCATCCACCGCGGCCAGCAGTGCGGGCGAAGAGTGTGTTTCCACCACCGCCAATGCATCGCCCACAAGTTCCCGGCGCTTGCCGAGAACCGCGTCATGCAGGTACGGGTGAACGTCGCCGAGGAATACACTGTCGCTCAGAGCGCGCTCGGCCTTACCCAGCTGCAATCCGGCCGCATAGGCCTCCTCGGTGCTGGCAACACTTCCCCCGACAAGGATCAGGAAACGACCCGGGTGGATCGTTCCGCACCGCAGTAATGCGATGGGCGACCGTTTGACCATGAGGTCACTCGCCAGCACGCCGGTGGCAATGGTGTCGAATTCCAGTAATGCGATGGCCCCGTGTCGTCTTTTTTTCTGCACCGTGGGCCTCAGACGATCCGGAAGTGATCGACCAGGACGCAGCGCCGCAGCCGGCTGAAGGCGACCGGCCCGGTGAGGCCCTCCCCGGTTGGGCTGGCGATAGTGAAGCTGGAATGTCCTTCTCCCCCCTCACCCAAGCCGGCATAAAATGGGCCGTTCTTGGTGAAGATGCTGGTATTGATGGTCCTCGCCATGCGGCTCAGCGCATCGATATCGCGCGAGTACATGCCAGCCGAGTGGCCGTAGCCGTGTTCGGCTTCCTTGGCCAGAGCGATGCCGGTATCCACATCGGGCACCGGGCTGACCGGTAGCACTGGCATCATCTGCTCGGTCCAGATCAGGGGGTGTTCGTTCGGCACGCGCGCTACCAGCAGCGGGGGATCGCCGGTACAAGCGATACCGGCCCGCGCGAGGATCTCGCGGGCATTCTTGCCGATGAGGTCCTTCTCGACCACCGCGTGCCGGCGAGGCCCGCGCTGCTCGCTGAAGATCGCTTCTTCCACCCGGTAAAGCTCGTCGTCCGTCAGAAGGTAAGCGCCGTGGCGGCCCATGTGCCGCAGTAGCTCCTCGATAATGCTCTCGACGGCGAAGACTTCCTTCTCGTCGGTGCACACGATGTTGTTGTCGAACGAGGCGCCGGCAATGATGTTGCGGGCGGCGTGCCTGAGGTCGGCCGTCTGATCGACCACCACGGGCGGATTGCCGGGGCCCGCGCAGATGGCGCGTTTGCCGCTCGTCATCGCCTGGCGCACCACGCCGCTGCCGCCGGTTACGGCGAGCAGACGAACACCCGCGTGGCCCATAAGCTCCTGTGCGGATTCGATGGTCGGTTCGGCGACGGCGGTGACCAGGTTGGCCGGGCCGCCGCCGCGAATGACGGCGCGGTGCAGGAGGCGAATATTGGCCATGGAGCACCCGCGGGCGTTCGGGTGCACGTTGAAGACGACGCTGTTTCCCGCGGCGAGCATGGCGATGGTGTTGCAGATAATGGTGGAGGTTGGATTGGTCGTCGGCGTGATGGCGCCGATCACACCGTAGGGTGCATATTCGGTCAGCGTCAGGCCGTTATCCCCGGTCACCGCATGCGGCGTGAGCACCTCGGTGCCGGAGGTTTTGCGGGTGACCAGGCGGTTCTTGATCAGCTTGTGCTCCGCGCGCCCCAGGCCGGTTTCGTCATGTGCGTGGCGGGCCAGCGCCTTGGCATTGTCCAGCATCGACTCGCGAATAGAGGCGATGATCTTCTGCCGTCCTTCGAGCGACATGCCGTCGAGTTCACGGAAGGCAATGCCCGCCGCCTCAACGGCGTCGTCCACCGTGGCAAAAACCCCTTCGCCGAGCGTTTCACGGGGAGCAATAGAAGGGGCGATGACCGGTGCGATGGGCGCTGCGGTGGTTTCCGCCGTGGTTACATTTGCCTCGGTGATATTGGATTGTGCAGCCGGTGGCGCCGAGAGGCGTTCGGCAAGGCGCGTGGCGATGATGTCGACCTGGCGGTCGCTGAGGAGGCCGGTGTTCCCGCCCACAGGGCTCATGCGTCAGTCTCCCCCTTCTTGTAGATCTCATCGCCTTCGATTTCCCAGCTGTCGACGATCGCCATGACCACCGCGTCTACCGGTTTGTGGTCAGTGCGCTCGGTCTGGCGGGCCGAGGAGCCCGCGGCGGGTTGCGGCCCAGGGGGATCGCCATGTCGACACCGGTGTGGGGACGTGCGATCACATGCACGGCAACCACGTCGCCAACGCGGGCACCCGCGGTTTGTCCGGCGTCACAGGCCGCCCTGACGGCCGCGACGTCGCCGCGCACGACCGCGGTGGTGTAGCCGCCGCCCGTCTTTTCATAGGAGACGAGCTCGACCTTGGCCGCTTTGACCATTGCGTCGGCCGCCTCCACCATGGCCGGAAAACTCCGGCATTCGATCATTCCCAGTGCTTCTGACATTGCCTTGCTCCTCGCGAATCGAGCGCTCTCGCCCGGTTAATTCAATAACTACGTGTCCTTTGTCCTGCCCTTGATGGTCTTACCCGTGACCGCCTCGATGGCCTGCGTTGCCGCTTCCTGGGCGACGACCACGTCCCGTTCCTCGCCGCCGATATAGACGCGCCCGAAACTGCCGATGGCGCGTACTTCCAGGATGTTGATATCCGCCGCCTTTTCGGCCTCGTTGGCGGCCAGCGCGGCATAGGCGGCCGGCTCGACTTCGAGCACGAACAGGGTCTGGCCGGCCAGGATCATGTTGCCGTGCCGGAAACGGTTGATCAGCATGGTCTGGGTGTCTTCCAGGTGGCGCACCACCTGGTTGGCGACCACGCGCGGCTTGTGGCGGTCCTGTTCCCGCAGGCCCAGGTAGTCGAGCACCGCCTGCCCCGCCTGCCGGGTATCGGCCTGGCTTTCGGAATGCACTTCGAGCATGCCGTAGTGGCGCTCGACGATCTGCATGCCCGCCGTGACGTCCGTTGCCTTCAGCGCGACGTCGAGGATCTGATTGATCGCCATGCCGGGGGAAATTTCAACGAACAGGCTCGCCTGGCCCACCTTGGGCAGGTAGCCCTTGGAGATCGTCGCCTGGAAGGAGGCGAACTGCGGCTGCAGCGAGTCCAGAAATACGTAAGCTCTCAGATCGACCATCGATAGAACTCCTCAAGCGCTGACGCTTGTTTCCTTTGCTTCCTGCACGATGCCAATGCTGGCGCTGGCGCCCAGGCGGGTGGCGCCCGCCTCGATCATGGCCCTGGCATCGCTGTAGGAACTGATTCCGCCGGAGGCCTTGACCTCCATGCCCGCGCCGCGCACGACTTCGGCCATCAGGGCCACATCGCTCGTGGTGGCGCCGCCGGTCGAGAAACCGGTGGATGTTTTGACGAAGTGGGCGCGGGCGGTGCGCGCCAGCTCCGAGGCGCGCCGCTTTTCCTCGTCGGTCAGCAGCGCGGTCTCAATAATCACCTTGCACAGTGCGTTGCCGTCGACGCATTCCTCTACCACGGCACGGATATCGCGCAGCACCAGGTTGTCATCGCCGCCTTTGAGCGCGCCGATGTTGATCACCATGTCGATCTCCTTGGCGCCGTTGCGGATCGCGCGGCGCGCTTCCATGGCTTTGACCTGCGGCTCGTTGGCGCCGAGCGGGAAACCGACCACCGCGCAGGTGCACACGTCGCTGCCGCGCAGCAGGGAGGCCACCAGCGGCACCCAGGTGGGATTAACACAGACCGAGCGGAAATTGAATTCGAGGGCCTCGGCGCAGATCTTGCGAATCTGCTCCTCGGTCGAGTGGGGCCTGAGCAGGGTATGGTCGATGTAACGCGCCAGGTCCTCGGGAATCCGGCCCGGCCGCTCCCCGGAAGTGACGCTGGTCAGCCCGGTAGCGCCCAGGCGAATGAATTCACGGGCCAGCTCGGGCTCATCGCCCACAGCGGCGGCGTTTGGCTCCGTACCCGGCAGCGGGCCAATGATATCGTGCAGCCGGCTCACGACCCGCTCGATGTCCTGGTCGGACAGATCGAAGCCGGCGGCCTGCTCGCCAAACATCGCAACCCGCTTCTTGTGGCGCGGTTCCGTGCACTCCGTGGCCAGCCAGACTTCGACGATCTGCTGCGCGAGCCCGGGCCCGATCATGCCGGCGCCCAGGGTCAATACGTTGGCGTCGTTGTGCTCGCGGCTGTTGCGCGCGCTGGAAATGTCATAGGCCAGCGCCGCCCGCACGCCGGGCACCTTGTTCGCGGCCATGCATGAACCGATGCCGGCGCCGTCGATCATGATGCCAACGTCCGCTGTACCCAGTGCTACGGCATTTGCGACCGCCTTTGCGAAGACCGGGTAGTCGACAGCTTCACGGGATGAAGTACCCATGTCCTCCACCTGATGCCCAATCTTCCGTAAATGGGCTGCCAGCCCGGCTTTGAGGTCGAAGCCACCGTGATCGGCGCCGAGCGCGATTTTTTTCGGGCTAATCATGCCCAAACCGCCGAGTCGTCGGGTTGCGTTGAGCGTGGTTTCGGTCGCCCGGCACGTTGAACAGGTCGTTTGGCGTCCGCTCCTGCGTCGAGAATCCTTTGGAGCTTCATAACATGAAGTCGAAGACGCTCGCGCCCCAGCTCGGTGATACGAAACTTGGTTACAGAACGCCGGCCCTTCATGCTCTTGTTGATTTCTATGTAACCCACATCGGCGAGCTTGCGGGTCTGCACGTGCAGGTTGCCGTCGGACAGGCTGGTTGCGGCCTTCATCTCAGTGAAAGAGACGGGCACGCCCGGTACGAGCGTAGCCAGGATACTTAGGCGACAGGGGGCGCTGATCATTTCGTCAAAGTCAAAAGTCATAGTGTATTTAACTTTATTGCACGAAGTATTACGCCTTGAACAACCCTGTGTCAAGCGCCAGCCGCAGTAAATTTGAAAGAGTGTGGTGTAATTAACTTTATATCACGAAGTATTTCGCGTTGAATATCTCCATGTCAATCGCTATTCGGAGTATAAGTGGTTCAATCGCTAATCCACTGCGGTCAAATGATTGGGGAACGGCACAGCGCCGCCATTCTGGCTGAATAGCAGATGGTGGGGTAATATCAAAAGCAGGACAGAATTATTACTGGATACCAGTGGAAAAAGGCGATCAGAATCCACTTGAAACTACTGCAGCAGGGGTGATATCGAACAGGGGCATATCGATGGTTAATGCGGGCGTGAACTTGAGTAAATCAATTCGTTTGTTCGTCTTGCGTTTGTATGCATTGATGGCCTGTCTGCTCCTGGCCTGCCTTTTTGGCCACGCATCTCCTGCATGTGAAAAGGCTGCACCGTCTCTTGAGCGAAGCCGGTATTCCCGGGAATCAGATTACCATCCTTAGCGCCGACGGTTCGGATCCGGCCACCGACCTTGCAACGCGTGAAATGCAGATGGAAGCCGATTTCTGGATGCTGGACGGTACCCGGTTGAAATCACGGTTGCGGCCTCAGATCACCTACACCAATTCAGAGATTCAGGGCGCATCGCTGCAGGCGGCGACCCGGGAAAATCTACGGCAGTGGTTCGAGGGCGCAGCAACTTCACTGGGTTCAGGGGATACTTTGCTGGTTTATGTCACCGATCATGGAAACCTGAACGAAGACGATCCTTCAAACAACCAGATCGTCCTGTGGGGTGAGGAAGAATACATCAATGTCGACGAACTGCGGGAGTTGATCAATAAGTTGCAGCCGTCGGTGAGGGTGCTCATATTGATGTCTCAGTGTTTCTCGGGTTCCTTTGCCAATCTCATGTACGGACAGGCCAGTGCCGAACTTCCCCGGGTGAATCTGGGTGGTTTTTTCTCTTCAACCGCAGACCGTCCTGCCTACGGCTGCTATCCGGAAAATCGTGAAGAGTACCAGGTTGGCCATTCCTTCCGGTTTTTCGATGCATTGGAATCTCTCGGCAGCTTTTCCGATGCGCATCAGAGAGTGCTGGTCACTGACCGGACACCGGATGTGCCGCTCAAAGCGTCGGATTTCTATCTCGAAGCCCTACTCGAGGCACGGGCCGAATCACTCGGCAAAGAGTTGGACGAATTTGTGGATCAATTGCTTCAGGAAGCCTGGCGAGACAGGAAGGCCTGGGAGGCGGAGATACGGCTGATGGACCGGATGGGTGAGGCTTTCGGGTATTTCAGTCCACGGTTCCTCTCGGAACTTGCTTTGCACTCGGACGCGCTTTCCGCATTGAGTGAACAGCTCGACAACTACGCCACTGTCTGGAAGAGAACCCAGCATTCCCTCAACAGGGAAAATCTGGACCGGTTCCTTGACAGTAATCCTCAATGGGCATCCAGGCTTGAGGCGGACACGCTGCAGTCTCTGTTGGAAGACCAGAGGAGCGATCTTGCCCGGGAGTTGCTCATTGAGCTTGCCGCGTATACGAAGAATAATTTCGCGGCACATAGCCGCATGAAACTGTTGCGGGAGAAGGCAGAAGCCACCCGTAAAGCACGTTACCGTGCCCAGGTGCGTGAGGGTGTTGTCCTCCGGATGCGAATCATGCTCATCAGCATAGCCGGACGTCAGTACCTTTCCGGGAGCGGTTCGGAAGTTCAACGCGAGGCCTACAGTAATCTGCTTGAACACGAATCGTTCGTGTTGGGTGGTGCGGACGATTCCCGTGATCATCAGCTCGATATCGAGCCTTTCCCACCCTTTGAAGATGAAATCAAAATCACCGATTCAGCCTTGCCGGGATGGATGGGAATACAGTTCAGACCGGTCTCGGCCGAAAAACGCAACAAGTACCAACTCGAGGGTGGGGCGGTATCGGTTCTGGCTGTCTACCCCGACTCTCCGGCTCAAAATGCCGGCCTGGAAACCGGTGACGTCATCGTTGGGCTTCCCGGTCAACCCTTTACGGAACGCAATTTCGTTCGCGAATGGGTCATGACCGCTACTATTGGAGAGGCGCACCCGATGCACGTATTGCGAGGTGAAAATCTCAAGACGTTGACCAGGTGGGTAGTCCGGCGCCTGCCATTGGCAGCCTGGAGACCTTCCGCGGAAAGCCCGTTGGAGAATTGACCCGGCAAGGGCCTTATCTCCTGTTTTTCTGGGCTACATGGTGTGGTCCGTGCAAGGCCGCGCTCCCCGAACTCATGGCCTTTGAACGGGAACGAATGGTCCCGGTGGTGTCAATTACCGACGAAATGGCCGAGACGGTCGAGTCCTTCCTGCACAAACACAAGGGGCTTTTTCCAGAGGCCATCATACTGGACGAGAGACGACGTTCGTTTCTGGCTTACGGAGTGAGTGGAACCCCACGATTCGTTCTGGTTGATGAAAAGGGCATCATCAAAAGCTCCAATTCAGGCTATCGCGCGTCCAGTGGCTTGCAGATAGCAAACTGGAATTGGGACAAAGCGCCCACGGCAAATGACGATTGACTGCAAATTGGGCCCGGCTGTGGTCACGCCCATCGACGCCCGATGAGCCGGCCCATCGTATCGGGGCAATCATTCAGGTTCTTACCGGGCAGATCAAGCCGCCTCATTCCGTTCCCGAGGGCTCCGAGTTCAAACAGGCCGAGGCCCGTTGGAATTGGGCCGTCAATAGGCCCAGTGATTTTCACTTGCGTTTTAGTCCTGGGTCGCCTTCTTGCTTCGAGATTGATTGCTCACAGCGCTCTTCGCTTGCCTCTTCCTTCGCCGCTGGCCAGACTTTCGCACACCGGACCGCTCACACAGGGCCTGGAACGACTCACGACTCACGAC
>CAMYJV010000194.1:0-2664 GCA_947258805.1 uncultured Gammaproteobacteria bacterium
CGCCGAGGAAGGACTGCGGGTTCGGTACGCGCTCATCGACAAAGACGAGGGTTTGAGGCTGGGCCGCATCGAGCGCCCCGGTGTGAGCGCCCGGGCGCTGGGCAATGGTCGACTGGCCGCGAACAGACGCTCCATCGCTCGCGGCCGCGAGCAAGGATGCGCCCAGCAGCCACGGCAGCAATGCCAGCGTCAATGAAGAAATGCCTGTCACGATCGCGACGACCCCAAATCAGCCCAACACAACAACAATGGGCTGCGCGCAAAACAGACCCCACCGAATTATGTAGAGAATCCTGAGCGGCGCCCGTGACGTGCCTCCCGAAATGCGCATCTGCGAGGCCACATGCAGTGACCTGGCGATCGAAACGCTACCCGGCCTGGGTCGCCAGACATGGCCTTTACCCGGCGACAGGATGAACGGCACACACGGGCACCGGAGCGCTCCGAGTTACGCCCTGGCGGATCGGTGTCTGAGTTCGATCGAGGCTAGGCGAGCTGCCTGATCGGCAGGTCGCGCACCCGCACGCCGACGGCCTGGTAGATCGCATTCGCAATAGCCGGCGCCACGCAGATCAGCGGCGGTTCGCCCAAACCACTCGGAAATTCGTCGCTGTCGATGAACTCCACGTCGATCGCGGGCACGTCGGCCATGCGCAGCGGCGTGTAACTGTTGAGGTTGCGGTCGGCGACCTGGCCGGCTTCGAAGGCCGTGCCTTCGTGCAGCGCCAGGCTCAGCCCCCACAACGCCGCGCCCTGGGCCTGGGTGAGCGCACGCAGTCGAAGCGGCTGTCGTCTTCGCGCGTGAACACCAGCTTGACCGGCTTGCCGACGGCTTTCGCCGTGAGGGCTGCAGGCACCATGTAGTCGCCCACCAGCCGGCGGCCGAAGCCGGCGCCCGCCGAAGCAGACGCCAGCGCCGCCATCCAGGCGCCGCCCTTCACTGCACGGCCGGACTGACGCCGATTCACCGCTGCGATGCGCGCCAGATAGCGGCCCAGGGATGTCATCAGCCTGTGGGCCGGCCCGAGGCCAGGCACGCCGGCGTCGACCCGCGCCCGGGCATAGCTGCTAAGGTATAGCGACACTGCGGAGCTTTACCATGCACAGGTTCACGCGCACCGTCACTCTGATTGCCTTCGTCATGTTCGTCAGCAGTTCACCGCCGGCCGGCGCCGACTGGCTGGAAGACCTGTTTGGCAAGAGCGTCGACAAGCCCGCCGAGGCCAGCGGGTTAACGACCAGCCAGATTGGTGCCGGGCTGAAGGAGGCCCTGGAAGTCGGCACGGTGCGGGTGGTCGATACGCTCGGCCGCGAAGACGGTTTCAACGCCGACCCGTTGATCCGCATTCCGCTGCCCGACAGCCTCAAGACCGTGCAATCGGCACTGTCGAAAGTCGGCATGGCCGGGACGCTCGACAACCTGGAACTCGAACTCAATCGCGCCGCCGAAGTGGCCACCCCGCAGGCCAAGGCGTTGTTCATCGACGCAATTCGCGCGCTGACGCTGGACGACGTGATGGCTATCTACAAGGGGCCGGACGACGCCGCCACCCAGTACCTGCGCGGGCAGATGTCGGACCCGCTCGACGCAGCCATGCAACCGATCGTGGACGACAGCCTGGACCAGGTGGGTGCCGCCGAGACGTATGAATCGGCCATGAGCCAGTACAACGCGCTGCCTTTCGTCCCGAAAGTGGAGGCCGATCTGACCACGTACGTGGTCGGCAAGGGCCTCGATGGCATTTTCCTGTACCTGGCCAAGGAAGAGGCCGCGATCCGCAACGATCCGGTCGAGCGCACCACCGAACTGCTGCAGCAGGTATTCGGGAGCCGGTAGACAGCGGTGCCAGGCACTGATTGTCTGCCGCCAGTGCAACGGGCCGCCAGATGGTGAAATTCGTCCGCAGGCTGCTGCTGGCGCTGGCCGTCACGGTCATTGTCGTGACGGGACTGATCCTCTGGAACCACTACGATGTGCAGGCGCGCGGCAACGGCGACTGGTACAACCCGGGCGACCCCGTTCTCCGCACGCCGGCTGCGCGCTTCGACGCGTTGACCGATTTTCCTTTTGCGCCGCACTACGTCGAAATCCAGGACCCGGACCTCGGCACGCTGCGCGTGCACTACCTCGACGAAGGGCTGGCCGACGGCCACGTGATCTTGCTGCTGCACGGGCAGGCCACTTGGAGCTATTCCTTCCGCGACATGATCCCGATCCTGACGGCGGCGGGTTACCGCGTGATCGCGCCCGACCTGGTCGGCTTCGGCCGCTCCGACAAGCCCGCCGACTGGGAAGCCCATACCTTCCAGAAGCACGTGGACTGGCTCGCGGCGGCGCTGGCCGCACTGAACATTCGCGATGCCACAGGTTTCCTGTTCGACTGGGGCGGTTACTTCGGCCTGCCCGTGGCCGTTGCACATCCCGAATACTTCGCGCGGCTGGTGCTGAACACCACCACCGTGCCGCGCGCGAACAGCGTGATGGGTGCAGCATGGGTCGCCGGTTGGCGGCGCTACATCCTGAAGCCGGACGTGTTCCCGATCAGCGGCATGGTGTCGGACATGACCACCCGGGAACTGGATGCAGACACACGCCGGGGTTTAGATGCGCCCTACCCCGACGAGTCCTACAAAGGCGGGCCGCGCCGCCTGCCGATGCTGATT
>CAMYJV010000194.1:2692-9614 GCA_947258805.1 uncultured Gammaproteobacteria bacterium
GACGCGCTGGCCGACTGGAACAAGCCCACGCTGACCCTGATCAGCGAAAGCCTCGCCACACAAGGCTTCAATCCGCGGGTATTTCACGACCAGATCCCGGGTACCAGGGGCCAGCCCCACGAGATTTACCCGGACAAGGGGTTTTTCCTGATCGAAGAAAATCCGCAGGCACTGGCCGCGAAGACGATCGAGTTCATCGAGCAGTCGTGAGCGAGGCCGCGCCGATCGTATCTACCATGACCTGCTGCCAGCGCTGGTAGCGCTGTTGCAGTGCCGGGTTGGCGGCGGGCGTGAAGTCGCTATGCCCGCCCGCTGTCATCCACGTCGCCGCGCCCGGCGACAACAACAAGGCGAGCCCTCTCGCGGTGGCTTCCTTGATCCGCGGGCGCGTAACCGGCAGGCCACTGAGTTCGGCCAGCCGCTGACACAACGGGTCAACGGCCGCGAGACCACCGGTCACGACCAGGCGCCGGGGTTGCGGCGCACATTCAGCGAAGGCTTCGAGATTCACGATAAGCAGAAACGCGATGCTTTCCATCACCGCGACTATCTTTGCCGCGTCGTCCCCGTCACCCACGAAGCGCGTCGGAAAATCCGGCACCCAGTAAGGTGCGCCCAGGCCGCCGACGCCGTTCAGGAACAGCGGCGGATCCTGCACGCTCGCCAGCCACTGCGCGCTGTGCGCTTTCATGTAGTCGCGGTCCAGGCCGAGTTCGTCCGCCACGGCCAGCAAGGCGCCGCCGGCACCGTTCACCGTGCCTTCCAGTACATACATCGACCGCTGGTCATCCTGGTAGACGACGCTGCTCAACAGACCCGCTGCCGCCACGGGCTCGCCGCCCACCACCTGCTGCAGGAAGGCGCCTGTGCCGAGGTTCGCATACACGGTGTCGGTCGCGGGTTCGCCGAAACCAAAGAGTGCGGCCGACTGATCGCCCGTCACAATCGTCAACGGGCACTGGTGCGCACCCAGCGCGAGCGTGCCGAAGTCGTGCCGGCTGGGCACACTCATGGGCAGCGCGGTTTCGGGCACCCCGAATAACTCGAGCAGTTCGGGCGACCAGTCGCGGGCCCGGTAATCCCACAACAGGGTGCGCGATGCGTTGGCAGGATCGGCCAGCGGCGGCTGACCGTCAGTCAGGCGGTGCACCAGGAAACTCGACAAGGGCCCCAGCGCCAGCCGCTTCGCATCGAGCGCCGCGGCAACCTCCGGCACATTGTCCAGGCACCAGCGCAACTTGCTGGCCCCGTAGTGCGGCGACAACACCAGGCCGGTGATCGCGTGCACACGATCCGCAGCGGCCTCGAAGTCAGCCAGCCAGTCGGCCGCACGCCGGTCCTGCCAGGACAACACGTTGCACAACGGCCGGCCGCTGTCGCGGTCCCAGCACACGATGCTCGAGCGCTGGGTCGCCAGGCCGGCGACCTGCACGCGTTCGACGTCGCCACCCAGTGCACGCGCACTGTCGGCGATAACCCGGCGGGTGGCGTCGAGGAGCGCGTCGGGGTCGTGCTCTACCCAGTCGTCGCGCGGGCGCAGCGTGTCAATTTCGGCCTGAGCCCGCGCCAGCACGCCGCCCTGGTGGTCGAACACGATGGCCCGCGACGCGTGGCTGCCCTGGTCGATGGCCAGGTACAGCGGTTCGTCAACGCTGGCCACGCGGGCGCCTTCAGGGCCGGCGCAGCGGCAGCTTCGCGGTGTCAGCCACGGCCTCACGCCGCGGTAACGCCGGGCCGATACGCTGCATCGCTTGCTCCGCAATGCGCCGGTAGGTGGTCAGCTTGCCGCCGTAGAGCGTGAATACGCGCGGCGGGCCGTCTGCCGCCGGCCGGTCGGCGTGCATGATCACGTCGCGCGAGCGCTGAAACATATGGCCTTTGCCTGCCTGCAGAACCCGCACGCCCACGCAGGTGCCCTTGATGTCGGCGGGTTTGAAATCCCGGTAGGCCGGAAAATAGTGGCCGAGCACTTTGCACAGGTAGCGAATCTCGGTGGCCAGCGGTCGCACGCTGTCCGGGTCACCGTGAAAGCGGGTTTCGGTGGTGCCTACCAGGATGTCGTCATACCACGGCATCACGAACACCGCGCGGCCGTCGCGGGGACTTTCCACGTAATAGAAACCCTTGGTCAGCCGGCCGGGCACCACGATGTGTGAGCCCTGCACCAGCTCGATCGGCATGATCGGCACCGCGGGCTGGATGTTCGCCAGCATCTCGTTCGCCCAGTGTCCGGCCGCATTCACCAGCACGCCGGCCGTGACCGTATGTTGCTGGCCGCCGGCTTCGTACACCACCTCGGTGCTGCCGGCCGCAAGCTGCGCGCCAACGAAACGCGCGGGGCACACCAATTCGGCACCGAGTGTCTGCGCGGAATGCACCACCGCTTCGGTCAGCAGGCGATCGTCGGTCTGCGCGTCGTGGTAATGAAACACGGCCCGCAAGCCGTCTGTCCTGATGCCATCCAGCGAATCCCATTCGCGGCGGGGCACGGTGCCGTAGCGCGCCGGGCGGTTGAAGCCGCTCAGCGCGTAGTAAAGGGTGAGCCCGGCATGCAACAACAGCGGGCCCCGGCGCGTCTCGTGATACACGGGAATATAGAAATCTTTCAGCTGCACGAGATCGGGCGCAATCCGGCACAGCAAGGCGCGCTCCTGCAGGCTTTCGCGCACCAGGCCGAACTCGTAGGTTTCGAGATACCGCAGACCACCGTGAATCAGTTTGCTGGAGCCCCTGGAGGTACCAGCCGCAATGGCCCGTTTCTCGAGCAGCAGCACCTTGTGCCCCGCAGCGGCGGCCGCCTGCGCGACACCGTATCTGTATCCCGCGGGCGTGCAGCTCGAGTGCCTGAGGGTAGTCGACAATGTCGTAACAGGCCCAGCTCCAGGAGCCCGGCCAGACCGGCCCGTAGGGCGGCAAGCGCACCTTGTTCACCAGCAGGTATTCCGGCTGCAACGCGTCGGCTGCGGCGTGGGTGGCCGAACTCCATTCGCGCAACACCCAGCCCACGGGCACGGCGGCCTGCTGCCGCGTCTCCTCGAGTACGTCGTGATCGAAAGAGATCAATACGCAACGTTCCAGCACCGGGGCCAGCACGTCGAGCACTTTGCTCACCACCGTCGGCCTGCCGAAAGCCTCGATACTGTGGCGCTTCAATTCCACAAAGGCCGTCACGCCTGTCCAGCCGTCGAGTTCGGCCGCAATATCTGCCAGCAGCGGCACGGTGACCCCCGTGAACTCGCCCTTGAGTCGTTCGCTTTCATTCACTTCCACGGTGGCGAGCTCCGCTGCATCGAGGTCGAACACGAGGCGATCCACACCGCCCGTGCGCAACAGGCTGGCATCGTGCAGCAGTACCGGCACCCCGTCGCGGCTGAACTGCACGTCGAACTCGATCAGGCGCGCGCCTGCCTCCACCGCCGCCTGCAGGCTCTCCCGGGTATTCTCCGGGTAATGCGCCTGGTAGCCACGGTGAGCTAGAAAACGCGGGCCGCCGTTCGCTCCTTGACCTGCAATCATCGGACACCCAAGCCGGTTTCAGACGCTGCTCACCACCGGACCGATACTCGCACAGCCGCTGCGCAACCGCACCCGACAACCGCAGGATTCCCGCCCCCTGTAACGCTGGCACCGGAGCTTGTTGGTACCTGCAGCGATTTGTCGCTCGGGCCCGACACCGATTGTCTGGTGCGGTTATTCTTTGCGGCGCTATGGGTACTTCAATTTCCACCCGCCGCGTTGTCGTGGTCTCGTTCCTGGTTGACGTGTTCGATGTCGTCAGCAACCTGGTCGTGGCGGTGCTCACGGGCAGCGCGGTCGTGTTCGCGGAAATGGCCCAGGGGCTGGCCGACAGCACCGGCTCGGCCCTGCTGGTGATCGGCGAACGCCGCGCGCGGCGGCCCCGTGACGCCGATCATCCCCTTGGCTACGCGCGCGAAGCCTTCTTCTGGGGGCTTCTGTCCGCGGTGGCGATGCTGGTGATCGGCGCCGGGCTTTCAGCGTGGCGCGGTTACCAGCAACTCGTGCACCCCGAACCGCTCGACACGGCCTGGCTGGCCCTGGCCGTGGTCGGGCTCGCGGTGGTGACGAACAGCTACGCGGTGAGTCTGAGCGTGCGCAAGCTGGTTGCCGAAGAAGGCAGTCTGCGCAAGGCGTTTCGTATCATGAACCGGCCGCTGGTGAAGAGCGCGCTGATGCGTGATGCCATCGGCACCTTCACGAGTGTGGTTGGCCTGGTTGCCCTGATTCTTTGCCAGGCCCTTGACCTGCTGCTGTTCGACGCACTCGGCGCCCTGTTCGCGGCCCTGCTCATGCTCATCGCATCGCTCGCGCTGATGATCCAGGCGCGGGCGCTGATCACCGGCCAGGCACTGCCCGAAAGCGAGCTCGAGCGCCTGCGCGCCACCGTGCTGAACACGCCGGGGGTCGACGGGGTGAATCACCTGGCCGCCATCTATTCGGGCACCGCCGCAGTGCTGGTGGATGCAGACCTGGACCTGGCCGAAGACCTCGACACGGTGCAAATCGAAGCAGTGCTCGACGATCTCGAAGCCCGGGTTCGCAGGGTGCTTCCCGATACCAAGCGCGTGCGCGTGTTGCTGAACTCACCGCAGCAGTAACGGTCGTCAGCCGTCGACTCGCGGCCCGCATCTGCGCCCGGGCGCCGGCGGCAATCGCCGGCCGGGATTTGCTCTATGCTTGGCTTTTCCGTCTTCCCGCGAGGAGTTTAGAGCCGTGAATAACTACCAGAACAAAGCCCTCTCGATCATGGCAGCGGCCGTGGTCATCGCCGTCGCTCTGCCCCAGCTGAGCTTCGCCGGCGGCCACCAGCGCGCCTCGAAAGACCCCATCGACATCGCGCTGGCGGCAGACATCCGCACGGCCGACGAGAAGGCCCGCGACGCCAACCGGCAGCCGAAGCGCACGCTGGAGTTCTTCGGGCTAGAACCGGACATGCGAGTGATCGAAATCCTGCCGGGCGGCGGCTGGTATACGAAAATCCTGGTGCCGGTGCTGCGTGACGAAGGCGAATACATCGCGGTGGGCGGCCTCGGCAAAGCCATGGGCTTTGGCGGGATTCTGACCAGTGTCTCCCAACTTGACGGCTTTGAGGACCTGAACATCGTCGACATCTCGGGGTCTCTGAGCACCACCGAACGGCGCGGCATCATGAATGTCCAGCCCCTGGACTTCGGCGTGAAAGACGTCGATCTCGTGCTGACCTTTCGCAATCTGCACAATCTTTCGCCCGCCGGACGAAGCGAGTTGTACAAGGCCACCTATGCGGCGCTGAAGAACGGCGGCAAGTTCGGCGTCATCGACCACACCCGGCGCCACATGGCGCAGGAGACCGATGAGACCTGGCGCCGTCTCGACCCGGTGCAGGTGATCATGGAAATCACTGCCGAAGGCTTCAAGTTCGCGGACTACTCAACGCTGCACTATCGCCCCGACGACGAACTGCGCTACGAAGTTGGCCGCAAGACTGTGCGTGGCAATTCGGACCGCTTCACCTTGCTGTTTGTGAAATAGTCCGTGGTCCGCCCACCAACCAACACCCGGCCAACCGTCGATTGCCGGTGCAACAATGAGAACGCCCGGCGGAGCCGCCGGTCGGAATCAGAATGCCTGTTTCTCGCCGCAGTATTGTTCGAGGCCTGTTAGGGGCACTGCCCTGGCTGCCGCAGCTGTCGTCTGCGGCCGACGTCGTGTCGTCCGCGTCGCGCTATCCGCGGCTGCCGCCGCCGGAAGGTGAAGGCACTGCGGCCACAGTCATGGTAGGCGACGCCCGCATTGACCTGTCTATCGAAGGGCGGCCGTTCGACCTGTCGACCCAGGCGCTGGAGAGCTGGGTGCGAAGCTCGGCAGACATCGTCGCGCAGTACTACGGCGTGTTCCCGATACCCCAGGCCTGGGTGAACCTGCGCGGCGCGCGCGGCACCGAGGTGATGACGGGACAGGCGAATCCGACCACTAACGGTGCGGTGGTTCATGTGCTGGTCGGCCTGTCTGCGACACCCGAGGCACTCGCTCGCGACTGGATCATGATTCATGAATTGATCCACCTGGCGTTTCCGAGCGTGCATCGGCGCCACCAGTGGCTGACCGAAGGGCTGGCGACCTACGTGGAGTCCATCGCCAGGGCCCAGGCCGGCGCACTCAGTGCCGACCAGGTCTGGCTCGGCTTTCTCGACGGCATGCCCAAGGGTCTGCCGCGTGCCGACGACAAGGGCCTGGACTACACGCCTACCTGGGGCCGCACCTACTGGGGCGGCGCATTGTTCTGCCTGCTAGCCGACGTCCAGATCCGCGCGCAGACGGCGGGCATAAAAAGTCTGCAGGACGGGCTGCGGGCGATAGTGGCGGCCGACTATCACATGATGAAAGTTGCCGAAGTGCGTGACGTGCTGGCCATCGCCGATGACGCTACCGGCGTACCCGTACTCACGGATATGTACGCCGCCATGCGCGACCAGCCGTTGCCGGAAGAAATCGACAGCCTGTGGGCCAGCCTCGGTGTTTCGCAGCAGGGCGACGCAATCGATTACAACGACAACGCGCCGCAGGCGGCAATTCGCCGGGCCCTGACGCAGCCCCTGTGAACGGCTTGTCAGCCGGTGAATCAGGCGGCCCGCAGGCGCCGCGGCGCCAGCCAGCTTTGCTGCTATGGTAGGGATATATACAGGAGTTCCATCATGAACCGGATCTCGAAGACCGCTGTCTATGCTGCCCTCGTCGCGTTGCTTGGCAGTTCGCAGCCCGCCGGCGCCGGTTGGCTCGACGACCTGCTGGGTAAGGGCAAAGACAAACAGGCGACGTCAAGCGCGTTGACCACCAGCCAGATCGGTGCCGGGCTGAAGGAAGCCCTGGAGGTCGGCACTGTGCGCGTCGTTGATACGCTCGGCCGCCCGGACGGGTTCAGCGG
>CAMYJV010000195.1 GCA_947258805.1 uncultured Gammaproteobacteria bacterium
AGTGCATCGCAAATTTACGGATAAATTATACATGAGTGACTTGAAACATTGCCGGGTTCTGATCCTGGGGTCCGGGCCAGCCGGCTATTCCGCAGCCGTCTACGCCGCCAGGGCTAATCTCGACCCGGTGATAATCACTGGCATTGAACAAGGCGGCCAGCTAATGACGACGACCGACGTCGACAACTGGCCCGGCGACGTTGAGGGCCTGCAGGGCCCCGAACTGATGGACCGAATGCTGCGTCACGCGCAGCGCTACGATACCGAGATCATCAACGATCACATTCACAAAGCGGACCTGTCGCAGCGGCCGTTTCGGCTCGACGGCGATTACGGCAGCTACACCTGCGACGCGCTGATTATCGCCACCGGCGCAACGGCGATGTACCTGGGCCTGCCTTCAGAAGAAGCTTACAAGGGCCGCGGCGTGTCCGCCTGCGCAACCTGTGACGGTTTCTTTTATCGCGGTAAGCCCGTTGCCGTCGTCGGAGGCGGCAATACGGCCGCCGAAGAAGCGCTCTACCTGAGCAACATCGCATCCAAGGTGACTCTCGTACATCGCCGCGATGAGCTTCGTGCAGAGAAGATCCTGCAGGATCACCTGTTCGAGAAAGAACGCGACGGCAACATCGAGATTCGGTGGGATCATGTCGTTGACGAAGTTCTTGGCGACGATTCAGGTGTGACGGGACTTCGTATCCGCAGCACCAAGGACAAATCGCAGACCACGGATCTCGACGTCGATGGTGTGTTTATTGCGATCGGCCATAAGCCGAACACGACGTTGTTCGAAGAGCAGCTCGACATGAAGAACGGTTACATCATCGTCAAGTCTGGTATTGCCGGTGACGCAACGGCCACGAGTGTGCCCGGCGTCTATGCTGCCGGTGATGTCGCGGACCAGGTGTATCGACAGGCCGTCACGTCCGCCGGCGCCGGATGCATGGCCGCCCTCGATGCAGAGAAATACGTCGATGCACTCGCGAGTCAGAACGCGGCGGCGGACGACGCTGCCGCGTAAGGCTGTGGTGCCCAATGAAGGTCACCGTCCATGACAGCATTGCCGATATTGCGGCGAACGACTGGAATCAACTCGCCGGCAGCGCGTACCCGTTCCTGCGTCACGAGTTCCTGAACCTCGCCGAACAAACCCACTGCGTCACGCCTGCCCAGGGCTGGACCCCACGCCACCTGAGCATCGGCAAGAAAGGCCACCTTCGCGCGGCGATGCCTTTGTACGAGAAGAGCCATTCCTGGGGAGAGTTCGTGTTCGATTGGGCCTGGGCGCGTGCCTACGAACAGGCGGGCTTGCGTTATTACCCGAAATTGGTCTCAGCGGCCCCGTTTACGCCTGCACCCAGCCGTCGCCTGCTGCTCGCCGACCCTGAAGATACCGAAGGCGCGCATGCGCTCATCGCAGCTGCGATCGCCCTGGCAGGCGAGTCAGAATGCTCTTCTTTTCACATTCTGTTTCCGACGGCTGAAGAAATACCGCTGCTCGAATCCGCCGGTTTGCTTATTCGCAAGGACTGTCAGTTCCACTGGCACAATCGTGGCTATGAGAACTTCGACGATTTCCTGGCGACCTTTAACGCGGCAAAGCGGAAAAAAGCAAAACGCGACAGACGCCGAGCCGAGGAAAACGGCATACGATTTCGTCGCCTGAAAGGCAGCGAAATGGATGATTCGGCCTGGTCTGTTGTGTACGCACTGATCAGCCGCACCTTCATGCGCAGAGGGTCCCTGCCCTACTTCAACACCCTTCCCGAGCTTCTGTACTTCGCAAACACCCAGATCTTCGCCATGTTCATCACCGTGGGATTCGCGTCGGCGCGAACCATGATGGCGCGCATTGCACCGCCGTCCATGATGACTCAGTTTTTCGGCCTGTACGCGCTGTCAGGGACGGCAACCGCCTTCCTGGCCCCACTGCTGGTCGGCGCGTTCACCAGCGCCTTTCAGAGCCAGCGCGCCGGTTTCGCCTCGCTGATCATCCTGCTCAGCCTCGGCTTCGTGATGATGCTGTTCGTCCGCGAAGAGCAGGCGCAGCCAGCCTGAACGCCGAGGGCCGCGTCACCGATCAGTTGCCGAAGTCCCAGGTCTCTCCCGCGTGATAACGACGGAGCACCAGCTTGGCGATGAGGATTCTGTGCACCTCATCGGGCCCGTCCGCAAGACGCAACGTTCTGGCACCCTGATACATGCTGGCCAACGGCAGATCGCCGCTCACCCCGGCAGCGCCCCAAACCTGTATCGCTCTATCCACCACCCGGTGATAGGCCGCGGGTACGAAGATCTTGATGGCCGATATGTCCGCCCGGGGATCCACGCCGCTCTCCATTTTCTCCGCGGTGTCGATGGTCATGAGCCGGGCGCTCTGGATGTCCATGTAGCTGTCCGCGATGAACCCCTGCATGAACTGCTTGGATTCCAGCTTTTCGCCACCGTGAACTTCCCGCGTCATCAGTCGCTCGATCATGAGATCAAACGCGCGCCACATGGAGCCGATAGAGTTCATGCAGTGGTACACGCGGCCGGCGCCCAGGCGATCCTGGGCCGCTTGATGACCGGTGCCGGTGCGGCCAAGCTGATTTTCCTTCGGCACGCGCACGTTGTCGTAAACGATCTCGCAGTGACTGGACGAACGGCCCCACACCGGGACCCCGCGCACGATGTTCACGCCGGGCGTGTCTTTCGGCACGATAATCTGAGTCATCTTGTCGTTGGCGCCGCCGGGATCCTCCGGGTCTGCCGTGCGGCACATGACGATGTAGAAATCGGCCGCGTAGCCGTTCGAGGTGAACCACTTGTGCCCGTTGATGACCCATTCGTCCCCGTCCAGTTCAGCCCGCGTGGTGATGGAACGCGGGTCCGAGCCTGGATTGTCGGGCTCCGTCATCGAGAAGCCGGACTGCATGGTGCCGTCGGTAAGCGGTTGCAGCCATTTCTCGTGCTGCTCCGGCGTACCGTACTTCACCAGAATTTTCTGGTTACCCGAATTCGGCGCGACAACGCCGAACAGGGAGGCCGCACCGGGGCTGTAAGCGAGGATCTCATTCATGTATGCGTGCTGCAGAAACGACAGGCCCATGCCGCCAAATTCCCGGGGGAGGTGAGGCGCCCACAGCCCTGCTTCCTTGACCTTTTCCTGAACCTCTCGGCGCAGCGCCTTGCCTTCCGCGACCACCTCGTTGGGCGCGTTGGCGCTGTCAGACACCCAGCCCCAGAGCTTGCCTTCCAGCGGCAGGATCTGCTGGTTGATGATTTCTGCAGTGGCCAGACGGATCTCGTTGATCTCGTTGTCCAGCGTCGGCACCGGCTTCACGTTCATTGACATGTTGACCCCTCCCCGCTTCCGTCTCTACTTTGCAGCCTCAATCTAAAGCATGGTCCGGCTCATTGCACATCGAATATATCAGGTGGAGGACATCGGGAACCCATCCGGCGATCTGACGCGCCGAGACCCGCTTTCGCCGGTCTCAGGGCTTTTTTCGCTATACTGGCGCATTCACAGTAACCCCCCGGTGCACCATGAGCGAGCTGACCTATCCCTACGCCGAACATCCGAGCCCCGGCACCACCGTGGAGGTGGCTGACGGCGTTCGTTGGCTGACCATGCCCATGGGCGGCGGCTCGCTGAATCACATCAACCTGTACCTGCTGGAGGACAGCGACGGCTGGTGGGTGGTGGATACCGGGCTTCCGCTCACCGAGATCACCGATCTGTGGCAGGAAATCTTCTCCCGAGAGCTGGGCGGCCGGCCGGTCAAGGGCGTGATCTGCACCCACATGCACCCGGATCACATCGGCCAGTCGAAGATGATCACCGACCACTTCCGCTGCCCGCTGTACATGACCCGAGCCGAGTATTACCAGGCCCGGGCTTTCTCCGGCGGCGGGCCTTCCTATCAGTCCAGCTGGCTCGGCCAGACGTTCTACCAGCGCGCCGGTATGCCCGTCGACTACCTGGAACAACTGCGAAAAATGTGGGAACAGCGCTCCAGCGGGGGCATGTCCATGCCCGAAATGCCCGCCGGTTACAGCCGCCTGCAGCACGGCGACGTGCTGACCATCGGACAGCACGACTGGCAGATACTCGTAGGCTCCGGGCACTCTCCGG
>CAMYJV010000196.1 GCA_947258805.1 uncultured Gammaproteobacteria bacterium
CAGATTGTGACCGCCGGCCAAATGAAGCTCCGCGATGGCGTGCCGATCAACATCGACAACAGCGTGGCGGTGAGCGCAAGCACCGCGCCCGATCCGCCCGAGTCCTGAGGCGTCCCGTGCGCTTCACGGACATTTTCATCGAACGCCCGGTGCTGGCCACCGTGGTCAGCCTGTTGATCCTGCTGGCTGGCCTGCGCTCTTTCCAGGTGCTGACGGTGAGCCAGTACCCGGAGAGCCGGAGCGCGATAGTCAGCGTGTCGACGGTTTACGCCGGCGCCGATGCAGACCTGGTCCAGGGTTTCATTACCACGCCGCTGGAGCGTGAGATTGCGTCGGCCGACGGCATCGACTACCTCGAGTCCAGCAGCCTGCAGGGCATGAGCGTGATCACCGCGCACCTGCAACTGGACTACGACCCCTGGGATGCGCTGACCCAGATCACGTCGAAGGTGAACCGGGTCAGGGATGATCTGCCGGAAGGCAGTGAAGACCCCACCATCGACATTGCGATCGGCGAGACAACCGCCGACATGTACCTGAGTTTCGACAGTGACACGCTGCCGCAGAACCAGATCACCGACTACCTGGTGCGCGTGGTGCAGCCGCGCATCGAGGCTGTGGAAGGGGTGCAGGAGGCGGAAATTATCGGCGGGCGTCTGTTCGCGATGCGCGTGTGGCTGGACCCGGTGCGCATGACGGCGCTGGGCGTAACCCCGACCGATGTGCGCCGCGCGCTGGAAACCAACAATTATCAGGCAGCGGTCGGCCGGACCAAGGGCGAGGGAATCACGGTAAATCTCAAGGCCGCCACTGACCTGACCAACGCGAGCCAGTTCCGCGACCTGGTCATTCGGGAAGATACCGGGGCGATCGTACGGCTGAGCGATGTTGCGGACGTGGTGCTGGGCGCCGAGGACTACGACGTATCGACGTCCTTCGACGGCGCGGTATCGGTGTCCCTGGGCGTCTACACCCTGCCCGACGCCAACACACTGACGGTGATGGGCGCGATCCGGGACATGTTCCCGGACATCGAAGCCGAATTGCCCCCGGGGGTGCGCGGGCACATTCCCTACGATCGCACGCTCTATATCGAGGATGCGATCCGCGAAGTCATCATTACGCTGGTCGAGGCCGCGCTGATCGTCAGCGCCGTGATCTTCCTGTTCCTGGGCAGTGCCCGCTCGGTGCTGATTCCGATTGTGACGATCCCGGTGTCGCTGATTGGTGCCGGGGCGTTGATGCTCGTGCTCGGCTACTCCATCAATTTGCTGACCCTCCTGGCAATGGTGATCGCGATCGGCCTGGTCGTGGACGACGCGATCATCGTGGTCGAAAACATCCAGCGACACATCGAGGAAGGCATGCAGCGAAGGCAGGCGGCCCTGCTGGGTGCGCGGGAACTGTTCACGCCGGTGATCGCGATGACCATCACGCTGGTTGCGGTCTACGCACCCATCGGCTTTTCCACCGGCCTGACCGGCAGCCTGTTCAGTGAGTTCGCCTTTACGCTGGCTGGCGCGGTGCTGATTTCCGGCGTCGTGGCCCTGACCCTGTCGCCGTCCATGTGTGCCCGCCTGCTGCCTGAGGGAGCAGGCAGCAGCCGGCTCGAACAGCTGCTCAACCGGGTCTTCGACGCGCTGCGCACGCGCTACCTGCGACGCCTTAAAAGCACGCTGAACTACGTTCCCGTGACGCTGGTCTTTTCCGCGGCGGTCCTCGGCAGCATCTACTTCATGTTTGTGACCGCGCCCCAGGAACTGGCACCCATGGAAGACCAGGGGATTATTCTCATCGCCGCCACTGCGACGGCCAATACTTCCACCGACCAGCTGGCGCATTACACCGAAGCGATGGTGGACGACCTGGACCAGATCCCGGAAGTCGGCGGCACCTTCCTGTTCAACGGCAGCCCGGGACGCGGGCCCGCGGCCAATAACCTCGCGCTCGCCGGGCTGATCCTGGAGCCCTGGAGTGAGCGCGAACGCGGGCTGCAGGAACTGTTGCCGGTGGTGCAGGCACGAACCAATTTTAATGCCGGCCTGCAATCGGCGGTCTTCGCCCTGCCGACCCTGCCAGGGGCCGGCGGCGGCCTGCCGGTGCAGATCGTGATTGGCTCTTCCGAGCCGCCGGAATCAGTCTACCGGGTCGCCCAGGAACTTCTGGGCCGGGCCTGGCAGAGCGGCCTGTTTGCCTTTGCCGATGTCGATATGAAATACGACCGTGCGCAGGGCGAGATCATCATCGACCGCGACAAGGCCGCGACCCTGGGCATCGACATGGAGCAGCTCGGCGACGATCTCGCCACCATGCTCGGCGGCAACTACGTGAACCGCTTCAGCCTCGAGGGCCGCAGCTACAAGGTCATCCCGCAGGTGCAACGTCGCTATCGCCTGAACCCGGCGCAGCTGAGCGAATTCCGTGTCGCGACCCGCAGCGGCGATCTCGTGCCCCTGGAGGCAATAGTCTCGATCTCCGAAAGCGTACAGCCGCAGCGGCTGCAACGTTTTCAGCAGCGCAACTCTGCAAAGCTGTCGGCGATACCGGTGCCCGGAGTGTCACTGGGCGATGCCCTCACATTCCTGGAAGCGCAGGCTGCAGAAGTTTTCCCCAGCGGCTACAAGCTCGAGTACGCCGGTGCGTCAAGGCAGTACGTGCAGGAACGCGGCACGTTGATAATTACCTTCTTCTTCGCACTGCTGGTGATTTACCTGGTGCTTTCGGCACAGTTTGAGTCTTTCCGTGACCCGCTGATCATGCTGGTCAGCGTGCCCATGTCCATTGCCGGCGCGCTGGTCTTCCTGACGCTCGGTTTCGCGACGGTGAATATCTACACGCAGGTCGGCCTGATCACCTTGATCGGCCTGATCAGCAAGCACGGCATCCTGATCGTGCAGTTCGCCAACCAGCTACAGGCGGAACAGGGACTCGACAAGCGGGCAGCAGTGGAAAAAGCCGCCGGTATTCGCCTGCGACCCATCCTGATGACCACGGCAGCCATGTCCCTCGGCGTGGTGCCCCTGCTGCTGGCCTCCGGTGCCGGCGCCGAGGCCCGCTTCGACATCGGCCTGGTGATCTTCACCGGCATGATCGTCGGCACGGTGTTCACGGTGTTCGTCGTGCCCGCCATGTATCTCGTGCTGGCCCGTGATCACACGGCCACGGCCACGCTGGGAAACGCCGCGGCCCGGCCGCTGCAGGCCGAATCCCGCACCAGTTGACGGCGCCGGCGCCGCGCTGATCGGCACCGGACACCGCCCCCCAGTCGCAGCAACTCCGCACCCCGGGCGCCGGCGGCGACCAAGCCGCCGCAACGCGTCGTGACCGGCCGAATCCTCCAGGCCGCCGGCACCGAATACTTGTCCATGCCGCAACCAAAGCGCGCGAGGGACATGATGAACAAGGCAATCGCAATTCTGACGCTCGTTGCAGCGTCGACTTTTATCGGAGGGCAGGCTATGGCCATCGAAAAACCCAGCTACACAGTTATCGGCGCGGTCGGCGACGTCGAGTATCGTCAATACGCACCGTACGTGGTCGCGGAAACGCGCGTGTCCGGCGACTGGTCGGCCAATGCCGCGGGCAACGAAGGCTTTCGCCGCCTGGTGAAATACATCAGTGGCAACAACGAGGCCGGCGGCAAGATTGCGATGACGGCGCCCGTGGCCCAGAGTCGCGGCGAGAAGATCGCGATGACCGCACCGGTCAGCCAGGCGTCAGCAGACGGCGACTGGGCAGTCACCTTCGTCATGCCGGCGGATCGCACGCTGGATACTCTGCCGAAGCCCCGCGACCCGCGTATCGAACTGAAGCTTGTTCCCGAACGCACGGTGGCCGTGTTGCGCTATTCCGGAAGCTGGAGCCAGCGGCGCTACCTGAAAGAGGAACAACGCCTGCTGAGCGCTCTCGATTCCATGGGTATCGAGCCGCAGACGGCACCAGAGTTCGCCCGCTACAACGCGCCGTTCATGCCGAGTTTCTTCCGGCGCAACGAGATCATCGTCGATGTCGATAAGGTCCCGGACGCGCTGGCGGAGAACCAGCAGCTGGCGTTCGAACGCTAGACGTCGAACTCCAGGCGGTCCGACCGCGGCCGGGCCGTC
>CAMYJV010000197.1:0-1722 GCA_947258805.1 uncultured Gammaproteobacteria bacterium
CACCCAGTTCGCGGTCATCGATTTTATACCCGAATCCGGCGTCTTCGTCAGCCACCAGTGTTTCGCGGTTTCGCAGACCAGTGATCCCGCCGGCGCTTACTTCCTGTACGACTTCATCTACAGCGTGCCGAGTTTCGGCGGCTTTGCCGCGCTGAATGACTATCCGAAGGTCACGGTCTGGCCCGACGGCTACTACATCTCGGTGAACGAGTTCGAGATCGGCCTGCCGGTGCAGTTCGTTGGCGCCAGCCTCGGCGTGTTCGATCGCCAAGCGATGCTTGCCGGTGACCCGGCCGGAGGCGTCAAGTGGACCCTCCCGTACACCGGATTAGCGCCGGTACATTTCAGCCTCCAGCCTTCGCACTGGGAAGCGTCGAACAAGGCGCCGCCCGCGGGCTCACCGAACGTCTTCGTGCAGGCCTTCGATGATGACACCTGGGGCAATGGCGGCGGCCAGGACGGCTACTATCACTGGGCCGTGTCGGCAGATTTCACCAATGGCAACTTCTCACTCGCGCCATTGGGATTGATCCCGAGCGATGCCTTCGATGCCAACCTGTGCAACTTTGACGACTGTATCCCACAGCCACTGCCCGCGACCGGTGCAGACGTGTTGGACACATTGAGCCAGTTCACCATGTACCGGGCCTCGTATCAGCACTTTGTTAACCAACACCAGTCGCTCGTGGTGAGCCACGCTGTGGACAGCGACGGCAACGACACGGCCGGCATGCGCTGGGCCGAGTTGCGCGACACGGGCAGCGGCTACGCTGTGCACCAAGCCGGAACCTATGCGCCTGACGACGGCGAGAACCGCTGGATGGGTGCTGCCTCGATTAATAAGAATGGCGACATCGCCCTCGGTTACAGCGTCTCCAGCACGGAAACGTTCCCGTCCATACGGATGGCCGGCCGCCGCAAGAACGATCCGTTGGGCACGCTGGGCACCGAGACCGAGTGCCATGCCGGAACCGGCTCGCAGCTCGGTTCAGCCAATCGCTGGGGAGATTACTCCTCTATGAGCGTCGATCCGAAGGACAAAACGACGTTCTGGTACACGCAGGAGTACTACGAAACGACTGGCAGCTTCGACTTCAACACCCGAGTCTGCTCGTTCAAGCTCACGAGTAGCAACGCCAGCGGCAAAAAATAGCCCGGTAGCGCAAGGAACCGGGAGAACCAACGAGGCCGGTGCCAGGCACCGGCCTCGTTTTGTTTAAAGTCTGGGTTTCAGGCTGCCTGACCTGCTGTTTCACCGAGCAGCGATATTCGCGTCACCTGATGCCAGTGTCGAACTCAAGCGTGACATCGGCGAAGCCATTCACGGGGACGGTTACTAATTTCGGCTGTTGCTCGGGGTGCAGCACAGGCGCTGACGCGTCGGCAATGATCGTATAGTCGCCCGGGAGCAGGACCACCCTGAAGTTGCCGTCGTCGTCCGACTCGAAGTGGCCCACGACTTGATCGGCGAGCAGCACGTGAAACAAGGCTCGAAACGGTGCTTCGTTAATTTCTCCCTCAATCTCGGGCCCGGGATTGATGGGCCCTCTGAGTACGATCCCCATGATCCCGTTCTCATTACCGATCAATTGACTAGCACTGGCTACCGCCTCCCAGGTTGTTTCTTGAGTAACGATGCCTGAACCATCGCCGGGATCGATCTCCAGGCGAACGTTCATGTTATCGAGTGCCACCAGCCTGGCCGATGAGCCATCGGCACCC
>CAMYJV010000197.1:1734-5834 GCA_947258805.1 uncultured Gammaproteobacteria bacterium
TCGCCTTGGTACGGGTATTGGCCTTCAAATCCCTGGAAGGAGACCGGTGTGCTGTAATTGACCGCACCCTCGAAAAGCGTGCTGGTCAAGGTACCGGACGCTACCGTCGTGTAGGCTGCCGGTATGACACGCCCATCGTGCGCTACGTCGGTCAAAAATGCGCCCAGTGTCGCTGAGTCCGAGTTATCGCTGACTGACACGGAGGTACCGGACACGGAAACACTCGTCATTGGCGGCATACTGGTGTCGAGGTCCAACGTAAAAACGCCATTCAGCGACGTCATTTCCGATGTTTCCATGACGTTGAAACTGTCGAATGTCACCGCCGCATTGAGATCGACCCGTCCCTCCGGGAGATCGCCGGAAAAACTGTTGACGATGATTTCATAAATGCCGTTCACGACTTGACCAGCACCATCGTCACATTCAGAAAACCGGAGCACGATCTGATCGCCGGCTGACAGGATAGTCGGGTCTGCGACTTGGCCGGTTACAATAATGCTGCCATCGACAAAACACTCTATCGTCGTTCCGGGTATCGGCACACTCGCAGAAAAGCCAGGCACACCAGCAAACTGCGAGCCCGCTGCTTTTAACAATCCATTATCCGTTTTTCCGAGCAGGCCGCCTGATGCGCCACCCTCCAAGACATCACTGAAACTGCCGCTTATGAATACAGCATCGACGACTCCGCCGGCGATCGTCTCGGCGTTAGTTGCGTCGATCTTAGCCATACTCGACGGCGTTGGTGCTGGCGCACCTGCTCCACCGCCACTGCCGGAACAAGCGGCAACGAGAACGATACATAGAATAATGGGAAAACTTTGTTTGGCGTATTTCACGGGATGCTCCTCCCGGTGGGATAATGCAATCGGCGAACGGTCCAAGATGGTATCCGATGACACATCTATGCTACGCCCATCGCACTCGCTTTAGCCAGCATATTTTGAGAACTGCGTCACAGTTAGCAGGAATCAGATCCCGGGATTTCGCGGCCCTGAATACGGCGGGATAATTATTACCTCATGCCGCTATCGAACTTGAGGGCGACATCAGTAAAGCCATCCTCCGGCACGGTCACGGTTTTTCTCTGACGCCTGATAAGCGGGTTCGGTATGGACGCGTCCGGAACGATGGTGTACTTGCCCGGAGGCAGCAGAACCGTGAAACGCCCGTTCTCGTCTGACTCGAAGCGTGCCACCGCTTTGTCGTCAACGTCGAGCACGTGAAACGACGCGCTGAACGGTGCTTCGTATTCTTGCCCTTGCACCGCCGGACCTGGACGTGTGGGCCCCATCACAACCTTCCCCCTGATCCCTGTCTCAGCGTCGCTCACCGGTGTTTCGGCGTGCAAAGGACCGACCGAAAAGATCGTCGCCAGGAGGAGCAGACCATAGCTCGAAATCCTCCCGCGCGGATACCTCGGCATTTTTGTCAGGCTGTTCATCGAACAATCTCGGTGGTCCATGCGAATTACTCGCCAACAACCATTATGTCAGCACGACCCAGCGGCCTCAACGGATGCGGCCCCGAAGGAAAAAAGGCCGCCCGCTCCGGTTAGGGTGCGGGCGGCCTCTACCTGGCAATCGTGCTTACTCCTTTGGCGTATAGTTCGGGTCCTTGGAGATCGGCTCAGCCTCGGGACCGCGGCCCTCGCCATAGAACACGGTAGCGTCGCTGCTCGGTGGCAGCGCGATGCAGATGTCCCCGCCACCGCATATATCGGCCGCTTCGGCTGCGCAGATGCTGTCCCAGGCGACGTCGCAGCAGAAGGGATCCACAGCGCATACTGCCGCCTCGCACTGCCCATTCTCGCAGCCCGGCGTGCCGTTCGCCTCGGTGCAGTCACCGCAGGACTGGCCCTGAAGGAAGTCGACCCAGTTCTGCATCGCACCTGGCGAGCACCCGTTTTTGAGATGGCCCTTGCCGAGGTGCTGCGCTTCGACGATCTGCTCGCAGGTGCAGCCCGCCGTGTCCTCGAGACTGAAGAGCAGCCCCTGCGGGTTGGGCCCGGCGGTCGTGAAGAAGCCGCTCGTGTCGGTCACTGCGGAGTTGTTGGCTCGCAGCCTGCCGCTCGTTGGCACCGACTCGGGGATAACCGAATCCGCACAGTAGTCGAATGCCGCGGGGATGCCATCGCAGTCGTTGGCTACCCCGGCTGGCACGGGTTCACCGTCATCGAGGATCGCCAGATCGAAGTCACCAGTGGCGCTGCTGAAGCCGTGCACGAGCACGTTGTAGGTCGCGCCCGCCTGCGTCGGCCAGTCGAAACTCGTCGAGAAGCCTGAGCAATTGGCGAAGTCGTCGTCCTGGCCGCCGATGCACTCGTTCACTTCGCAGTCGGCGCAGTAAACGCTGATCTTGGTGTCGTAGTTGGCGCCGCCGGTCGCGGGGTCGCCGTCATTACACGTCGATGCGGTCATCGTGTTGCCGGTACCCACAACGGTGTACCAGACGCCGGGCGCCGTGACCGCCGTACCGCAATCCAGCGGCGGTGGTTCGTCAAGCGTCGCGTTCGTGGTGGAGCCCGGGGTCACCGAGTCTACGGCTAACGGG
The DNA here is from genome assembly GCA_947258805.1 of uncultured Gammaproteobacteria bacterium. The sequence goes on from CAMYJV010000197.1 coordinate 4,291, forward strand.
CCGATCGCACCTTCGCAGACATCGTTCTCTGCAGGCTCCTCGCAGGTGACATCGAGACTGAAGGTGCCCGTCGCACCACCGAACCCGTGGACCAGGATCAGCTGCTCGTTGTCGGCAGCATTCCAGGTGACCTCCGTCGTAAAGCCGCCACAACCGACGGTATCATCATTGCCGGCCACGCATCCCAGGTCACCGCATTCACCCTCGTAGACTGAGAGCTTGGTGTCGAAGTCAGCCTGGTTACAGGTGCTCGCGGTAGCTATCTTGCCAGCACCGTCGGTGAGCTTGTACCACACGCCCGGAGCGGTGTTGCTGGTGCCGCAGAAACCGGCATTGTCGATCGTCGCAGAGATGGTCGAGGCGGTAATCGTGTCGCCGCATTGAACTTCTTCCGCGTCCTCGCAGAGATCATTCGCGGGCGCCGGAGGCACGAAGCACGCCGGATCCAGGTCACAGGTCGGGTCGTCGCAGTCAACGAGGCCGTCGCAGGTATTGTCGATGCCATCGTCGCAAATCTCGCCGCCCGGATTGGGCACGCAGGCGCAAGCCGGATCGGCGCTGCAGTCGCTATCGACGCAGTCGAAATCACCGTCGCAGTCGTTATCCAGACCGTCGTTGCAGGTCAACTCGGTACCGGGCTCGTTCGGGTCACAGCCGCCGCCACAGTCTGGGAAGCTGAAGCTGCAGATGCGGGTGTTGAAGTCGAAGCTGCCGGTGGTCTGGTAGTACTCCTGGGTGTACCAGAAGGTGCAGTCGTCAGTGGGGTCGACGCTCATCGAGGAGTAGTCGCCCCAGCGGTTGGAAGATGCGACCTGGGCACCGGTGCCTTCGTGGCAGGAGACTTCCCCGCCGGGCATCGTTCCAAGTGGATCTCCTCCCTGTCGGGAGGTATAGCGCACCGCGGGGAACAGATCGGCGCCGGCCGCACTGTAGCCCAGCGCGATGTTGCCGTCCTGGTCCTGCGCGATCGAGCCCATCCAGCGCTCGAGGCCGTCATCGGGGGCGTAGGTGCCGTCCTGCTGCAGGGTCCAGCCGGAGTCGCCATCGGCGCTGCGGGTCTCGGCCCAGCGGATGCCAGCACGATCGCCGCCAGCGTCTACGGTCGTGTTGAGCACGACCCGGGCGTTGTCGCCGAACCAGCGGTACTGCGCCCGGTACATCGTGAAGAACTGCAAGGCGTCGAGGGCCTCGCCGCCGAGGACCGGACTAACCACGCCGCCCGCCAGGAAGCGATCGAAGTTCGAGCCCGCTACGACGAGCGGACCTTCGGTATAGGTGGAGTTGGCAAGGTTCGCCCAGTCCACACACAGGGCGTGGTTGCGATAACCGTCGTTCGCGAAGGGCGAGTCATCGAAGGCTGCATCCACCGCGGTCCAGTAAGTGGGGCAGGTATTAGCCGGTGGCGTCGGTCCCGCCAGGTGTGGGGGCAGTTGGCCCTCGATGCAGTCGCCAGCCACACAGGGGTTGATGAACTTGATGAACTGGGCTGGCAGGCCCAACAGCATCTGGTCGCGCTCCATAACGCCGGCCGAGACCGAGAACCC
>CAMYJV010000198.1:0-4098 GCA_947258805.1 uncultured Gammaproteobacteria bacterium
GCGGCCGTGGATGTGCCTGCGTACCGCTACCGGTGGCGCTTGGAAGATCCTGACAATCCCTATTTCGCCTTCCTCGCCCTGGCAGACCGGTTTATCGTGACCGTCGACAGCGCCTCGGTGCCGGTGGAGGCATGTGCCACCGGCAAGCCGGTGGCCCTCTTCGAATGGCCGCGGCGGCATCCGCCGACCGCTTGGGACAGGATGCTGGGCCGGGCGCCGCTGCGCCAGCTGCACGCGGCCCTGCTCTATCTCGGGTTGTTCAAGCCTGCGCGCGACTTCGATGCCTATCACCGCATCCTGCGTCAGCGCGGGCTGGTCACCGGTCTCGGCGAACCACCGGCCGAATCGCGAAAAGACCTCGAGGATGGGCTCGGGGTAGCCGTCGAACGTGTCCGGAAACTGATAAAATCACCACCGAACCGGTCCGGATCCGCCGGGCCACCCGCCGCGCCCTGAACCAGCCCGGAGGCAGCAGCAATGCCGGCAACAGAAAGTTCCAATGCGACCGGGTCCGCGAGCCGTTCGCGAGCCATATTCGTCGTGGGGGCCGGGCGCAGCGGCACCAGTGCGATAACGCGCGGCCTGCAAGCCCTGGGCGTCGAGCTCGGCGACAATTTGAAGGCACCGACGGACAAGAATCCGACAGGGTTTTTCGAAGATCGGGACCTGTTGCGCATCGCCAAACGCGTGCGCAGCGAACTGGGCCTGCGTACCGAAAGCATCTCGTTGATCGATCCACCGGAATGGTCGAAGGCAGAAATCGGCGTCTTGGCTGACGAGGCGGTCGCCACGATCCAGGAGCGATTCGTGCAGTATCCGCTCTGGGGTTTCAAGTATGCCCAGACGCTGCGCATGCTGCCGTTCTGGGAGACAGTGGCGGAGCGCGCCGGTATCGACCTAAACTTCGTCGTGGCTGCGCGCAACCCGCTCAGCGTGGCGCAATCCCGCTCCAAGCTGGATGCTCTGCGCGGCGTGCAGGAAAAGACGGATCTGGAGTGGCTGGTCAACGTGGTGCCCTATTTCCGCCGCGTGGCCGAGCATGGCTTCGTGGTGGTGGAATACGACCTGCTGATGGAAGATCCCCGAACCCAGCTTGCGCGCATGGCTGAGCGTCTGTCGATCCCGATGGATGCGGCCACACAGCGAAACACCGAGGTGTTCGTCAACGAATTCCTCAAGCCAGGTATGCGCCATACCCGTTTCATGGACGAAGACCTCGCGCAGGACCCGAAGTTGAACCCGCTGGTTCGGGATGCCTACCGCTGGTTACGGCGCCTGGCTACCGATGAGCTGCCGGCCGACAGCCGGGAGCTGTGGCGGGATTGGTCGCGCATCGAGTCGCAGCTGGATGCCCATGCACCCGCGCTCCGCCACCTGGATTACCTGGAGTCCGAACTGCGCAGCCGTCGCGCCGGCCCACTTGGCCGACTCAAGGCAAAACTGTTCCCGCGCTAGGAAATAGCGCGGATTCCGCGTGCGGATCGGGTCAGGCGACTTTCAGCACGTGGCGCAGAAAATGCCGGTGGATGCGGCCCATGGACACGGCCTTGATGATGTCCGCGCGCTTGATGTAGCCGGCGCTCATGGCCTCCTGCAGCCACTCCTCCCAAAGTGCAGTCATCGGGTGCTCGGGTCGCTTCCACGGCTGTTCGCGTACGTGACTGAAATGGATCAGTCGCGTATCCTCGCGCACCATGTTGTAGTGATTCCATCGCGGATCGATCGCCTGGATCAGCGCCTCGTCCACCCAGCCCAGGCGGATGAAATCCTTATAGCGAATCTGACCTGGACCGGCTTCCTGGTCGTTGGGCACCACCTGATCGAAAATCTTGTCCGGATCCCAATCCGTGAGACGGGCGCAGTCGAGCACCATGACGCTGGTCTCGTTGCGGGGCTCGACCGGCTTGCCGCCGAAGGTGCCCTCGATGTTGCGCACGATGCCTATGGCGTGAGGTGGTTGCAGGGTGGCGGCAAGTTCCGCCACGTCGCCGAGTACCAGCTGATCGGCATCCATGTAGATGCCCGTCCCTTGATAATCGCAAAGGCTCGGAACCAGGAAACGCACGAATCCGAAACGGGTTCCGCCGAGACGTCTCTGCGTCTGCAGGCCGGGGATGATCCTGACCTCCGCGCCGGTGTGCTTTTCGATGGTGTATTCAAGTACGCGCTGGGCGACATACTGGCTGGGATCGGTTCCGATTACGATTGTGATCATAGGTTTTCCATCCACTCGTGGTTCAGGTGTTGCCCTGCCGTCAGGAGGTCTTCACCGAGCCGGTCCGCTCGCTCCAAAGATCCCGCGCGTCCAGGGCCAGGCGCTTCACCAGCCCGACAGGATTGAGGGACTTCTGCCAAAGCAGGTTTAGATCAGCGTCGAGGCGGTAGGCCATAGGGGCCCCGGTCAATACGAGCATCTTGGAGATGTCCGCATCGGAGATGCCCTCCAGCTGTTTACGCAAGACCCGCACCGTGGTCTTGTGCGCCACGACCAGCACCCGCTTGCCGGCCTTCAGGGCCGGCACGATTTCCTCCTCCCAGCAAGGCATCACCCGTTGCAGGGTGTCTTTCATACTCTCCGCCCGCGGCAGCGCCGAGGGAGGCAGCCCGGCATAGCGCGGGTCGTTTCCCGGATAGCGGGGGTCGCTCTCGGCTACCGGCGGCGGGCAATGTACATAGCCGGTCTGCCATGCCTTGAACTGCTCGAGACCGAACCTCTTCTTCGCCTCCTCGCGACTCATGCCCTGCATGGCGCCATAGTGGCGCTCATTCAGTCGCCAGCTTCGCTGCACCGGCAGATTCGCTTGTCCCAGCTCTTCGAGCACGATCGTCAGCGTCTCCTCGGCACGCTGCAGCCAGGACGTGAAGGCGACGTCGAACCGATAACCCTCCCCACGCAGGATCCTGGCAGCTGCCCGCGCTTCCGTGCGCCCGCGCGAGTTGAGCTTGACGTCGCTCCATCCGGTCATGCGCCGATCGTTGTTCCACTCGCTGCGGCCGTGACGGATGACCACCAGATTGGCCTCATCCATCGGCGAGCCCCATCAAGTGGCGGACGCGGTCAGCAACCTGTACCGCCTCATGCAGTGCAGGGCGTTCACCGGGTGCGATGTCGCTGCCAAACATCTGTGCCACCCCGGCCTCTATCAGGGCCCGATGCAGCATCGCCAAGTCCCGCCGTGGCCGGACCCATCCGCGGTCGATCAACCGTGCACAGAGGTATTGAAGTCCTCGCTGTGGCCGGATGGTCCCGCGCTTGTTGATGACCGGTTTGCGCGAGCGGCGCAGTACTGCCTCGGCCACCCTGGTGCGCAGACCGGGGCGAACGCCGGGCAGTGGATAGATGAGCATGGGCTTCCCCATTGCCGCCGCCTCGCTGAGCATGGACTCGCTCTCGCCGGTCACGATGATGATGTCGGCGAGCGCCAGGTAGCCCCAGTAAGGGTTGTCGGGGTCGTCTGCCTGCCAGCGGCGAACATCGCTGCCCGGGCCGAGGGACTGCTCCAGCGCATCCGCTGCCGTGCTGCCGGTGCGCGGACTGGTGATCGCAAAAACCGCGGCGCCCAGAGACTCGGCGAAAGCGCGCACCTCCTGTCCGAGGGTGCGCGCGGTACGCTCGCCAAGCCGGTGCAAGGCCGAGTTGCCGCCGACGATCAGCGCAATCCGCGGTCGCGGCGCTTCGCCGAACAGGCCTTGCCAGCGTTCGGCGGCGGCCTTGATGGTGTCGTCGTCCAGCGGATTCAGCGGCGCGATAGTCTCCATGCGACGCGGATGGGCGAATTGGCGAAAATGGGAACAAACCACCGTCAGGTCGAAATCATCGGCCACTTCGCCGCCCTTGCGCCCGAGGTGGACCAGGCGGCTACCGCCCGCACTCTGCGCGCCGATCCAGCGCGCCACCGACGCGCTGCGCCCGCCAACGGAGATGACGAGGTCGGGCCAGGGCGGACGCAGTGCGGCGGAATGCTGACGGTCCAGATGGCGCAGGCTGGGGCCGAGCAGCCTGTTGTTCAGACGCTGCCAGCGGTTGAAACGCAGTTGCTTGACCTCGAAGGGCCAGCCCAGGGCCTCGGCCAGGGCCCGCGACTGGATGACATGACC
>CAMYJV010000198.1:4107-6001 GCA_947258805.1 uncultured Gammaproteobacteria bacterium
GGATCCACACCTTGGGTGGGTAATCGAGGCAGCGGCCACCGCCGCGGTGGCGCCAGGACATCCGCCCGGCGGCGTGCCGGGTGTGGACAGCCAGCCGCCAATGCACGCCCGGTCGCCGTCTCGACACGCCTTCGAGCCGCGTCAACCACCACGACTCACGCCGACTTCTGCAGCCGGGCTCTGCCTTTGCCTCTTCGTCCCGATCGTCGACCACGAGGAAAAAGAATTTTCCCGCCGCTGCGAACATCTCATCGAGCATCCAGGGCACATCCTCGTCGGGCAGATACTCCAGGAGTCGGCTGCAAATGATCCCGGAAGCGGCAGGCCCTGCGGCATCCAGGGTGTCCGTCAGCGGATTGTGGCGTCGAGCTTCCACGCCCGGTGCCGCACCGGCCAGCGTGTAATGGACCATATCCTCGACATCCGGCCGGCCGGCGATGTTGGACAAACCGCGCCAGGCCTCGGAATCGATTTTCCCCTGGCGGACGGGCGTGGCCAGCTCGCCGGTCGCCGCCTGCGCGGCCATGGCGGCGAATTTCCGGCTCGGCCGGCAGGCAGTGAACGTCTGAAATCCCGCGGCGTCCGCGGAACGTTCCAATGCATCCCAAACCGGCGCCACCGGATTCGCCTGGTAGACGAATCTTTCCGGTAGGGGGCGCCAGGGCTGGGTTTGCAACACCGTGAAGTGGATCAGATGCGACTGGCCTGGCCGGTATTCGTCGTCCCGGGCGTTCCAGCCCTGGTCGAGAGCGCCCCACAGGCCCACGATCGCGCGCGCCCGGGCCTCGAGTTTCTTGCGTCGCAGACGTTGCACAGCTGCCAACGGCCAAACCTGCGCCATGCGCGCGCAGTCGATCAACATCACCGAGGTGTCGCGATCGGAGATGGACATGAAGCCATGCTCGTCCATCGGCAGGTCGAACAACTCCGCCGGATCGCTGAGATAGATCTGGTCCACGTCGTTGTAGATCGCCCTGCCGGTGCTCCCGGCCAACTCGGGGATGGCGAAGCGATAGTTGGTAAAACCTGTCAGCCAGCGTCGCGAGTCGAAGCCCGGCAGCTCCTTCATGAAGGTGATTTCGTAGACGCGCGAGGGATCGCGTAGCTTGTCGATGGACCAGACAAAGATGCGCTCAGCCCGGTGCTGCGCGGTTTCGGTGCCCAGAAAGATGCGCACCGGGGGTAATGTGCTGGGGGACACGCCTTCGCGCACGCCCAGCACCAGCCGTTCGAGATCGAAGGGGGGCGAGGCGCGTTGGGGTTGCTCGATTTCGGCCAGTACGGCTTGGCGCTCGGCTAACATCGGAGGGCGACCTTGGTGTGGGCTCGCGCGGTATTATACGCGAACCCCGCCGCAGAGCTTTGGGCAGCGGACGCCGATGTTGGCTTTCGGTGCGTCGTGAAGGGTGATCTGGTGGCGGGGTCCGGCCCACTCGGGCAGGGGCCCTTTGGGTTCGGCAGTTCTCCGGCTTAAAACTGGTAGGCGAGGGTAACGCCGCCTGTGAACTGGTCACGGCTGCCGCCCTCGTCCACGATCGGGCTGTCTTCGGCGTCACCCACCAGGCGGTCATAGCGTACGGTTGCACCGATCACCCAGTTGTCCGTAATGTCATAACCGGCGGAAAGCGAGAGGGTAAAGTTCTTGATGCCGGCGTCGGCGTCGTAGGTCCGCTTGCCCGAGGCGGCGGACTGCTCGTTCGAAATGCTGAAGAACTCTTCCATGTAATCTGAAGAGGCGTATGTCACACCCGCATAGGCCTTCAACAGGGGCGCATTGAGCGCGAGTTTTAACTCTGCGCCGGCATCGAACACCAGGCCGCTGTGACCACCTGCAAACTCCTGGCGGCCCGCTGCCTGCAACCGGATGTGCTCGGTGATCTCGTAACGCCAAAAG
>CAMYJV010000199.1 GCA_947258805.1 uncultured Gammaproteobacteria bacterium
ATGGCGCCGATTCCGTGATGTTTTACTGGGGAATACTGCCGTGATGGACCTGTGGGGCGTCGTGCGAACGGCGGCATTGCAGGACGCGGGCTTGCTGCGGCCTTATATCGGCTACGAAAAAGTCCTGATGGCGGCACTCAGCATTCGTGGCCGCTTTGCCGAACTGCCGCAACAGCTGTTCAGCTACCGGATTCATCCCGACTCGATGTCCAGTTGTATCGACCGGGATACTCGCCAGGAATGGTGCACGCCGGGGTCTTCGCGGGCAGCGTATCCACGACTGCAGTACCTGATCGGCTATCTCGACGTGATCAACCAAAGTGAGATGTCGACTGCGCAGAAGACCCTGTGCCGGGCAGCCGTGGCCCGATACCTGCTGCAGGTGTCGAAATGGCAGCGTTTACTCATGGAGAGCGTATTTGGTCGACCTATCTACGACGGCAACGCGGAGATCCTGAAGGCGAACGTTGCCACTCAACGCAGCGGAGGCGACAACTCATAGTGGTTTCCCGCTTCCGCAGGCAGGCAATACTCAGTCTTGCCGACCAGGCAGTGTTTTCCGGTGCGATGCTCGTCGTAAACGTCCTGCTCGCGCGCTGGACTTCACCCACGGAGTACGGAGTCTTCGTGGTCCTGTTCTCACTCTTCCTGGTACTCGCCGGGTTTCACAACGCGCTCATTATTGAGCCGATGTCGGTCTTTGGTGCACGCAAGGCAATGCGAGCCCGGCGCAAGTACTTTCGCCACGTCTACCTGATGCACGCTTTTGTTGCCGTGTCGCTCGCCGGAATCGCCGGTATCGGCGGCCTTTTGCTGAATGGCAGCGCCCTGCAACCGGCAGGATGGGCCCTGCCGCTGACGGTGCCGCTGGCCATGACCTTCTGGCTGACAAGGCGAGCCTGCTACGTAGAGTCGCACGCCGGTCAGGCATTGCTGTTGAGTACGCTCTACGCCATCGGTGTGGCGGCCGGAATTGCCTGGCTCCACTTCACGGAGTCGCTGTCAGCGTTCTCCGCATTCGTCGTGATCGGCGTTGTCGGATTTGTCGTGAGTCTGCCGTCCATGGTCCGAGTCTTCCTGCATCGGTCGACATCGTCAAAATTGACGTTTGCAGGCAGTGTTCGTCAGCACCTGAAATACGGCCGTTGGTCTTTCGGTGAGTCCATTGCGTTCGCGCTGGGCGCAAGTATCCTGCCGTTGGCGATTGCCTGGTTCATGACGGTCGGCGACGCGGGCAAGTTCCGAGCCCTGCAGATCCTGTTTCTTCCGCTCACCCACCTGACGGCGGGGCTCGGGCTGATGCTGTTGCCGATCATGTCCAGGCTTCGCGCGGCCGAAGATGTCGACCACTACGTCGCGCGATCAAGAGCGCTGCTGGCCTGGTTCGCGGCGCTGGCCATAGCGTACGTAGTGCCGGTCCTTCTCTTCGGCCGCAGCCTCCTGACCCTGATCTACGGCAATGCTGAATACCTCGACCTGGTGTCCCTGCTGCCCTATCTCGGTCTGAGCTGTGTCATGACCGCCGCAACGGCCGCGATGATGATCGTGTTGAGGTCCGCGGAGCGCCCGGACCTCGTATTCCTCTCCACCGTCGCCGGAACGGCCGCGATGTTGACGTTCGGCATCGGCATGATTGCCGCATTCGAGTTGCCCGGGATCGCGGCGGCCCTGCTTCTCACCAGCGGCGTGACGGCTGTCGTGCTGGCCTGGACCGGCCGCGCCGTCTTCGGCCTGACGGCTCCGGGAATTGGCCGCCAGGTCCGTGAGGGCGCCAATGTCTGAGCGGCGTGTCGTCTACCTGTGCCCGAGTTTTGCGCCCTACTGGGTGCAGATCTTCGATGCGATCGCCGATCGCGTCGGCTCGCATTTCACGGTCGTTACGCAGTCGATGCAGTCCGCGACAAATGCCAGGCTTGCGCAGTCCATGGGCAGGTTCGAGCGCCGTGTGCTGCGCGGTGGAAGGCTGTCGCTTGCCGGGCGCAGCTCTGAGCACGGCGTGGGCACGCCCTTCGGTCTGAACATAGCGCCCGCCCTGCCCATCGCACTCATGCAGCTGAAGCCGCAGGTCGTCATCGCCAACAATTTCAGCCTGTGGACCCTGGCGTCGATCAAAATGGGGTATCCAACAATCATCTTCTGGGAGGGCACGCACCACACCGAGCGTACGGTCCGGGGCTGGCGCTTCCGGCTGCGTCGCTGGATGGCCGGGCGCGCCGGCGCTTTTGTGGTCAACGGTTCGGCCGCCAGGGCTTACGTCCACGAGCGCCTGTCGGTACCTCAGGACCGCATATTCGAGGGCGGCCTGTGTTGTGCGAATCCGCCCGATGAGCTGGTACCGCAAGCTCTCGAGCGGCCGGACGGCGACGTGATCAACTATGTCTGCGTCAGTCGTCTCATCAAGGGCAAAGGTATTGATCACCTTCTGCGGGCTGCCGCGTTGCTGCGGCAGGACGGTATGACGGACCGGCCCTTTACGGTGACAATCGTCGGTGACGGACCCGAAAGTGAGGCATTGTTGCGGCTGTCCCGGGAACTGGGCCTCGACGATATCGTGACATTCGAAGGGGCTGTGCACCCGGACGCAATCTGGCAGCACTACGCGCAGGCACACGTCAAGGTTCTCCCGACCCTGCAGGACAACTGGCCGCTTGTCGCACTCGAGGCAATGACGATGGGTCTGCCGTTGCTGCTGTCCCGCTATGCCGGTTCGCACCAGGACCTGGTGCAGGAAGGGAGCAACGGCTACTCGTTCGATCCCGAGGATCATGGCCGTCTCGCAGAACTGATGGCCGTTTACTCCAGGCAACCGGACCAGGTCATCTCGCAGGGCCGCAAGAGCCTGGACATTGTGCGCAAGTACGATACTGACCGCGCCGCGACCGCCTTCATGCAGGCGCTCCGAACGGCGGAGAACGGACGCTAGCCGCGCAGTGCCATGGACTTCACTCTCCTACTGTACTTGCTGCTGGTTGCATCCCTGCTGCTTTTCCTGGCCCTGATCAAGCCGCCGTCCCTGGCGATCGCCCGCAGTCCCGAACCACGATGGGAACGACGCTGCAGCTGGCTGCTCGTCGTAACATTCCTTGGCGTCAACATACTGCGGCTGCAGTCACGAGCGATGGACGCACTGGCGACGCAGGGCCTTTCGACTCAGAACAAGATCCAGGTGATCGTAGTGGCGGCGGCAGCTCTCTGGTGCAGCTACCTGCTCGCGAGCGGCAGGGTCAGGATGGCGCGGGTCGTATCCGGGCCCGGGTTCTGGCTGCTGGCTCTCACCGCCGTCTTCACATTGAGCGTGGCATGGTCCACCTGGCCGACCCTTACCGTGTTTCGCGTGACCGAACTGGCGGTTTTCTGGATCCTGGCCTGCCACATGTTCGGAGGCGATGGCTGGTCCCGGCAATTCGAGTCATTGATGTGGGTCGCCTGGTTCATGTACGCGACCTGGGGCATGCTGCTGGTCGCCGGTTTTGTCGAGGGCGTGTCGTCAGGCGGCTTTATCGTTGGCATCGCAACCTCCAACAGCGCAAGCTTGCTGACAGGCTTGCTTCTGCTCTGGACCGTTCACCGCTTCCTGACCGAGTCGTCGCTGCGCCATGGCTGGAAGTTGCCGGTGCTGGTGCTGTCCCTGGTCGTCTTCGGTTCACTCGCCACGTTCGTGTTCGTGCTGTTCTGCGCGGCAATCATGATGACCATGAATACCCGGGGGCAGCTACGGTTCATTATGATTTCCTGCGCCATTTGCCTGGCCGCCGCGGGAGCAAACATCGTCGTAGTGCAGACCGGGGATCCCGGAACCGCAATGGTCGACACCACCAGCGCCCTGTCGGGCAAGTCGCGCGACAATATCACCGGAATGACGGGGCGGCTGGAATTATGGACCAACATCTGGGAGTCGACCCGCAGCCAGCCCTGGGGTTTCGGGTTCGCCGCGTTCGAACGAACCCTGGGCCTGAACAACGCGTCCCTGAGCTGGAAGGCCGGAAACGCACATAACGGCTTCATCTCTGCGTGGCTCGGCGCGGGGTGGCTGGG
>CAMYJV010000200.1 GCA_947258805.1 uncultured Gammaproteobacteria bacterium
GCCAGACCAGCAGGCAGGCGCCGTCGCACTGGGCCTCAGCGAGGTCTTCGGAGCAGCCGGCAAGGCGGCTGTCGCCGTCCAGGCAGACTTGCTGGCCGGGTGTCCCCAGCCGCTCACCTCGGCGGAAGCCATGGAATCCATCATGACCGAGTCGCCCGAGGTGCGCGCGGCGCTGCTGGACCGTGCCGAGGCGTTTCGCGGCTGCCGGGTCCAGCGCATCGCGGCAGCTCGTTCCTGAGCTGCTGCCCGTTCCGGATAGGAGGCAACGTGAAGATCGTCAGACGTGAGGACATTCGGGGTACGGACCGTGACGTGCAGAGCCCGGCCGGCTGGACCAGCTACCGTTACCTCTTGAAAAGCGACAGCATGGGTTACTCCCTGCACGAGACGGTGCTGCCGCCGGGTCTGGAGCTGCGGATGTGGTACAAGCACCACCTGGAATCCGTCTTCTGCTATGCGGGCACCGGCAGCATCACCGATGTGGCCACGGGCGAGGTGCACGAGCTGGCCCCGGGTACCGTTTACGCCCTGGATCATCACGACCGCCACGTCGTGAAGTCCCATACCGAGCTGCGCATGATCTGCGTGTTCAATCCGCCGGTCACCGGCCGGGAAATCCACGACGAGGACGGCTCCTACGCGCTGCCCGCTGAGGACGGCTGAAGCACCTGCCACGCGGCAGGACGCAGGAAAATTGCACGATTACGCCAAATCATGCATCGTAGTGAGTTGACTCAAGCGACATAACCACTATTTACCAATTTGGGGGTAAAGCATGGCTCATGAACTCGTTATAAGGAACGGCACGCTGGTAGACGGCTCCGGAGCGGAAGCCGTACGCGCCGACGTTGCCATAGACAACGGCCTTGTTACCGCCGTCGGCCCCATTGAGGGCGCCGGCCAGGAAGAAGTCGATGCCCGGGGACACATCGTCACGCCGGGCTTCGTCGACATCCATACCCATCTCGACGCCCAGATCGGCTGGGACCCCATGCTCACCCCCATCAGCCATCACGGCGTGACCACCGCGCTGCTGGGCAACTGCGGCGTCACCTTTGCCCCCTGCCGACCCGGAGATCGCGAGCTGCTGGCCGGTATGATGGAGACCGTGGAAGACATCCCCCGGGAAGCCATTCTCACCGGCCTGCCCTGGAACTGGGAAAGTTACGGCGAATACCTGGACTCGGTGGGCAAGTTGAACCCGGCCATCAACATCGGCGGTCTCATCGGTCACTGCGCCCTGCGCTACTACGTTATGGGCGAGCGCGGCGTGGATGAACAGGCGACCCCCGAAGAGATCCAGCAGATGGCGGACCTGGCCGGCGAAGCCGTCAGGAACGGCGCCGTGGGCTTTTCCACCTCCCGTTTTCTCGGCCACTACCTGCCCGACGGGCGTCACGTGCCCGGTACTCACGCCAGGCACGAGGAGCTGGTGGAGATTGCCCGTGCGGTGGGCAATGCCGGCGGCCTGATGCAGAACGTGCTGAATCTCGGTGGCGACATGGAAGGCGAGCTGGCGCTGCTGCGCAAAGAGGCGGAGGCCGGCGGCGGTCGGGTGCTGTTCAGCCTGACGGCGGGCAATTCCTACTCCTTCGGCCGCAAGGTCAGCGATGCGGTGCATACCATGCGTGACGATGGCCTGGACGTGAACGCCGTCTGCATCCCCCGCGGCTCTGGCTTTGTCACCGGCCTGCAGTGCATGTCGCTGTGGGCTGGCAAGACCTGGAAGGCGCTCAGCGAGGCCCCGCTGGATGCCCGACTGGGCATGATCCGTGATCCGGAAACCCGGGCGCGGCTGCTTGCCGAAGCCGCCGACAAACCCACCCGCATGGAGCTGGCTCAGACCTTCTATCTGGGTGCCGGAGACGTTCCCAACTACACGGCGGGTGCAGAGCAGAGCCTGGACACACTGGCTCGGGAAGCGGGCGAAGACCCTGCGGCCACCTGGCTGCGTTTCGCCGACGAGACCGATGGGCAAGCCCTGTTCGTGGTGCGGTTCTTCAATCGCAACCTGGACAGTCTGGCCGAGCTGATCACCACCGATTACTGCCTGCCCAGCCTCGGCGACGCCGGAGCCCATGTCAGCCAGATCATGGATTCCGGTTGGGCAACGTTTGTGCTCGCCTACTGGGTACGGGAGCGGGGCCTGTACTCGCTGGAAGAGGCCGTCCGGCGCCTGAGCGCCGCGCCGGCGCGGGTCATGGGCCTTACCGATCGCGGCCTGCTGCAGCCGGGCATGCGTGGCGACCTGAACGTCATCGATCTGAGCGCGCTGGGTGAGCGGATGCCGAAGATCGTCAATGATTTTCCGGGCGGCGCGCCGCGCTTCACTCAGGAAGCTCGAGGCTACAAAGCCACCGTCTGCAACGGCAAGGTCATCCTGCGCGATGACGCCCTGACCGGCAGCCGCGGAGGACGCGTCGTCGGACCAGTGGCCGCCTGAGTCGGGCAACCGCGACTGCTGGGTCGCGCCGATCGCCTGACCAGCGGTCGCCCGCTGCCGGTCGCCCGCTACCGGGCCGTCGGAAGGAGGGCCCTATCTGTGATAGGGTAATCGCCCAATCAGGTAGATGTACGCCGATGAGCGAAACCTGGCTACAGGCGAGCTGCGCGCTGTCCTTCAGCGTCGAGCTGCCGACACCCATGGTGCTGATGTTGCGGCCCCGCAGCGGCCCGGGCCAGTGGGTGGTCCGCGAAGAGTACCGCCTTACCCCGGCGGTGGCCGTGGAAGAGTTTACCGACGGCTTCGGCAACCTCTGCCAGCGTCTGGTGGCGCCGCAGGGCAATTTCCAGGTCTTCACGGCGGCGGACGTCATGGTTGCCATGCGCCCGCCGGCGCCGCAATACGCGCCCTTCATTGAGGTGCCACAACTGCCTCACGACGTGCTTGGCTATCTTTTGCCCAGCAGGTACTGCGAGTCCGATCGGTTCGGTGATATGGCCATGGAGATCGTCGGCCAGTGGTCGCCTGGTTACCAACAGGTCACGGCCATCGCTGACTGGGTGCGTCTTAACATCCGCAATACGCCGCTGAGCAGCACCTATCCCGTCTCGGCGATCGAGGTGAACCAGCGCGGTGAGGGCGTGTGCCGCGACCTGGCCCACATGGGCATCGCCCTTTGTCGGGCGCTGTGCATCCCCGCGCGCCTGGTGGTCGGCTACCTGCAGAATCTGCAGCCCATGGACGTGCATGCCTGGTTCGAGGCGTTCGTTGGTGGCGAGTGGTATACGTTTGATCCATCAGGCCCTTACGCCGACAGCGCGCGGATCGCCATTGCCCACGGCCGGGATGCCGCGGATGTGGCCATCTACAATCAGTACGGCCCGCTGCTGCTGCCGGACGACATGCGGGTAACGGTGACCGAGCTTGTCCAGCCCAACTGACGGCCTAACTAACGGCCCAACGGATGATCAAGTAGGAAAGCAGCTGGAGATTCCGGAGCAGCGGAATCTGTTTTACCTGGTGTTTGCTTACCTGTGTGTTGGCCTCGGCTTCGTCGGCGCGTTTCTACCCCTGTTGCCGACGACGCCGTTTCTGCTGCTGGCAGCCTGGGCCGCGCCGCGCGGTTCGCCCGCGCTGCATCGCTGGCTGTACGAGCATCCCCGGTTCGGCGCCGTCCTCATTGCCTGGGAGCAGAAGCGCGCGGTGTCAACCCGTGCGAAATGGGCCGCCTGTATCCTGATGGGGTTGAGCTGGGTGATCATGGTCGTGCAGGTCGGGGGATGGATCGTGCCGACCATCACCGGCGTGCTGTTCATTGCCATCAGCACGTTTCTGATCACCCGGCCGACGCCCTAGGGAACCTCTGACTAATTCTTGCTTGCTCAGCGCAAGTTTACGGGGCCTTGGGCAAGGCGCGCTTCGCCGGTAATGTAGGTCACCTTGCCAAGAAGCGTAACGCCGCCGAAGGTCCCGTAAATTGCGCCCTGCGGGAGCGTCTCGCGTTTCCCCTGTCGTTGTCGCGTGCCTTGCCAAGGTGATCTACATTGCCTGCGGCCCGCTTCTAGACAGGAA
>CAMYJV010000201.1 GCA_947258805.1 uncultured Gammaproteobacteria bacterium
GAACTCGAGCAGGCCTGGTTTGGTCTGTTCCCGGAAACCACTGCCCTGCTAGAACAGCAGCGCGTGCGTATGATGCGCCGGCCCTTGGGTCTAATTCCTGCGCAGCTGGCTTGCCGGCCCTGTGAAGGCGGCGTGGAACTGCGCTTCCAGCTGCCGCGAGGCGCTTTTGCGACGGTATTGCTGCGTGAACTGGGCGAGTTCCGGGATGCGCGCGCGGCGCCGCCAACGGAGGACGAGAATGCTGGACCTGATTGACCACGACAACATCGCCGAGGTACGCATGAACCGCGGGCCTGCCAATGCGCTGAATGCGGCGCTCGTCATGGATCTCACGGACGGCCTGCGCCAGGCCATCGCGCAGGGGGCCGGCGCAATCCTGATTTCCGGGCAGCCGGGCATGTTCAGCGGCGGTCTCGACGTGCCGGAACTGCTGCCCCTGCCGCGCAGCGCAGTTCGCGAATTCTGGGAGCTGTTTTTTGGCCTGATGCGCACGGTGGCCACCAGCCCGGTGCCGATGGTCGCCGCCATTACCGGCCACAGTCCCGCAGGCGGTGCGGTCATTGCGGTGCATTGCGATTATCGCGTTGCGGCCGAAGGTGAATTCAAGATCGGCTTCAACGAAGTGCGGGTGGGGCTGCCGGTGCCGTCCACAATTATTGCCGCGTTGACAGACGTAGTCGGCGCCCGGCACGCTCGGCGGCTGGCAACGCAGGGGTTGCTAATCGACCCTGCCGAGGCGCAGGAAATCGGGCTGGTGGACGAACTGGTGGCTGTCGCCGACGTCGTGCCGCGGGCCCTTGAGTGGTGTCGCGAAGTCGCGGCGCTGCCGCCGGTCGCGATGAATGAAACCCGCCGCCAGGCGAAGGCGAACCTGCTGCAGAATCTCTCCCGCTCGGCAGACGCAGAGGTGGCTACGGACTACTGGTTCAGCGAGCAGACACAGAGCGAAATGCACAAGCTGGTGGCGCGGCTGAAAGAGACCCGCTAGCGCCGCAAGAGCACGTAGACCGCGCCGGTGCCGCCATGCCGGGGCTGTGTGCTGCAAAACGCCAGTACCGGGTCCCAGCGGCGCAGCCACTTGTTGACCAGATTCTTCAACACCGGGCCGCGCGGACCGGAACCGAGTCCCTTGCCGTGAACAATGCGCACGCAGCGCGTCCCATGGGCGGAGGCCTCGGCAATGAATTCCCGCATCGCATCCAGGGCATGGTCTGCGTTCAGACCGTGCAGGTCCAGTTCGTCGCGCACCGCAAACTGGCCGCGCTTGAGTTTGCGGAATTCCCGGATCGGCAGCCCGGGCCGCCGGAATGCCATTTCCTCGCCCGTCTCCAGGTCGGCGCCATCGGGCGGTGGCTCCAGGGATTCCTGCAGCGCCCGGGCCTCATCCCGTCGCCGGAAGTAGGCGCGGGCCTTTGGCGCAGGCTTGTCCGCGTTGCGCCGCACCCCGGACAGCGGCTGCACGTCGCGCATGGCCTCGCGGAATAGCGTGGCCTCACTCGACTTGTTATCGTTGCGCCTTTCCTTGCTCATGGTCCTCGTCGCGCGGTCTTCCATGCCGCGAGCGTGAATGGTAGCGGGTGCGACACTCTTGAGAATACTGCTCAGTAATGACGACGGCTACCAGGCCGAGGGCCTGGCGGTCCTGGCCCTGTCGTTGCACGGCCTGGCCGACTTGGTCGTTGTGGCTCCGGACCGCAACCAGAGCGGTGCGAGCCACTCCCTGACGCTGACCACGCCGCTACGGGCCGGTCGCACCCGCGATGGCATGTATTTCGTGAACGGCACGCCGACGGATTGCGTTCACCTGGCCATCACCGGGCTGTTGGAAGACGAGCCCGACATGGTGATTGCCGGCATCAATCATGGTGCCAACCTCGGCGACGACGTGCTTTACTCCGGCACGGTCGCGGCGGCCGTGGAGGGTCGCTTCCTCGGTTTGCCGGCCATTGCCGTATCGCTGTTGGGGGCCGATCCGCGACATTTCGACACGGCCGGCCAGGCCGTGCGAACGCTGCTGACGCGCCTGATCGACGACCCATTGCCGTCGGACACCATTTTGAACGTCAATGTGCCGGACGTGCCGGTGGGCGAGTTGCGGGGATTTCAGTCCACGCGCCTGGGCTATCGACACAAGGCTGAGCCGGTGGTGACCGCCGAGGATCCGAAGGGCCAGACTGTCTTCTGGGTTGGGGCGGCCGGACCCGGTCAGGATGCCGGCCCCGGCACCGACTTTCATGCAGTGGAACATGGCTACGTGTCCGTGACCCCGCTGCAGATTGACCTCACTCGCCACGACGCCGTGGAGCACCTGGCTGGCTGGTTGCCGGCATCGGCCTGAGCGCAAGAGATACGGCACGGTGGTAAACCAAGGACCCGACCCCCAGGGCATCGGCATGACGTCGGCGCGGACGCGCGACCGCCTGGTGCAGCGGCTCGCCCGGCAGGGTATCCACGAGCCGGCGGTGCTCGAGCGCATTCGCAACGTGCCTCGACACCTGTTCGTTGACGAAGCGCTGGCCTCCCGGGCCTACGAAGACAGCGCTCTGCCTATCGGGCACGGCCAGACGATCTCGCAACCGTTCGTAGTGGCCCTGATGACCCAGGCGCTGGTAGAAACCGGCAACGGCCTGCGCCCGCTGGGCAAAGTGCTGGAAATCGGCACCGGCTGCGGGTACCAGACCGCGGTGCTGGCATCGTTCTGCCAACAGCTGTTTACCATTGAGCGCATCGCTGCACTGCTGAAACTTGCCAAGGGGCGGCTCGGCAGTCTCGGCATTGGCAACGTGCGCTACCGCCACGGCGACGGGATGGAAGGCTGGCCGGGCCAGGCTCCCTTCGACGGCATCCTTGCAGCGGCGGCACCGACGGAAGTCCCGAACATCCTGTTGCAACAGCTCGCCATGGACGGGCGACTGGTGATACCGGTAGGTCCGGCCGGGCAACAATCGCTGGTTCGCATTACGCGGACGGCCGCCGGCTTCGAGCGCGAACACCTTTGCGACGTCTCTTTCGTGCCGCTGTTAGAGGGCCGGGGCTGATGCGCATATTTTCCCGCCTCTACGACCAGGTGATGCGCTGGTCGCAACACCGCCACGCACCCGCCTACCTGGGGGCGCTGAGTTTCGCCGAGTCGTCATTTTTTCCGATCCCGCCCGACGTGATGCTGGCGCCAATGGTGTTGGCCCGCCCGCAGCGTGCCGCCTGGCTGGCCGGTTTGACGACGAGTACCTCGGTGCTCGGTGGCCTGGCTGGATTTGCGATCGGTGTCTGGGCCATCGATGCGGTGATGCCCCTGCTGGAGCGCTTCGGTTACGTCGACGAATTCGAGCGTGCCAGTGAATGGTTTCTGAAGTGGGGCTTCTGGGCGGTGCTGGCCGCGGGCTTTTCGCCGATACCGTACAAGGTATTCACTATTTCGGCGGGTGCCCTGGCGATGAATCTGCCGGTGTTTGCGTTGGCCTCGCTGGTAGGTCGCGGCTCGCGTTTTTTCCTGGTGGCCACGCTGATCGCGTGGGGTGGCCCGCGGGTCGAGGCCCGCCTGAAACGGTATGTGGACGTGATTGGATGGGCTCTTGTAGTCTTGCTGGTCGTCGGCTATTTCTTGTTGCGGCGCTGAGCGGCCTGGTGGCCGCCGGTCTGAGCGGCTGTTCCAGTGCGCTGCGCTGGGAGCCCGACTACCACACGGTGCGTGAGGGTGAGACGCTGTATTCCATCGCCTTTCGCTACGGGCTGGATCAACGCCAGCTCGCGGCATGGAATGGTTTAGGCGACGGTAGCCTGATCTATGCCGGGCAACGCCTGCGCCTGAGCCGAGCGGACGGTGCGGTGGCCGCCAGCAGTCGTTCTACGTCGAAGCCCAGGTCCCGGCCAGCGCCTCGCACCCGTCACGTACCTGTAGGCGACTGGCGCTGGCCTGTTGACGGGTCCGTCATCGAGGCATTCGGGGC
>CAMYJV010000202.1 GCA_947258805.1 uncultured Gammaproteobacteria bacterium
GATCTCGGTGCCCGACCTGACGCGTCTCGAGGCCCGCGACGGTGACACCTTTGACGAAGATCTGTTGCAGAAGATCATCGATGGTCGGGCGCCGGTCATCTATCACGGCACGCGCTACATGCCGGTCTGGGGCTACGAGTTCTGGGTTGAAGAGGGTGCCGATGCCGACGCCCAGGAGCGCGTGGATGTCATCGTGCGCAACCTCGTGGACTACATTCGCTCGATTCAGCGCGAAGTTCCGGCCGCCTAGCCCCCGCCAATCCCAATGTCGTCGGGCTGCCGATTGTCCGCAACGGCGGCGATTCGCCAGCCGTCGCCGGTCCGGACCAACAGGTAAACCTCTGTGAACTTCTCGGTCGACGACTCTCCGTTGCTCGCCATTACCGTTCGCGTCGCCACATCTACCCAGACGGTCGCCACGTCGCCGGCAGTGTGCACGTCAACGACCTTTGCGTCCCGCGTGTACGCGCTGGTGGCGCTGAACAGCACGGGCCCCACCATGCTCCACCGGGCAACCAGTTCAGAGGTCAGCGGGCCGGTCTGCAAGCCACCGTGTGAAGGACGCAGGTTGAACTGCACGCCGCCAGCTACAAAATGCGCCAGCAGGCTGTCCATATCCCGGTTGGTGACGGCGCGATTGAATGACGTGACGACGTCCGCAGGTCCTTGATCCACCGCTACCGACTCGGCCCAGACCCATGATGCCGAAAGCAATGCAGCGGCGGCTGAAAGCCAGATCCCCGGGCGACAGGTATTCATCGGTGCTCCTCCTCGTTGCGACTGACTCTAGGTGAGCTGATGCCCTATTGGAATGCGGGTTTATTCGTAGCGGGAATCCGGATTTCACCCTAAAAGTGATCTTATGAATATATCTTAAGGTATTGTTATTTAATGCAAACAAGCTAGACTTGCCGAGGGGCCCAGACATTCAAATGGGCCGGTCTGCGAATAGCGCCTGGTTATAATGCCTGGTGCGCGCAGGTCACCGGCGGGCGAAAGTGGCGGAATTGGTAGACGCGCAGGATTTAGGATCCTGTGGGGCAACCCGTGAGAGTTCGAGTCTCTCCTTTCGCACCATCGCCCGCGACCGGGCGATTGTTAATGGTTGAAAAGAATGACAGGTCAATGAGCGAACTACAGGTTGCATTGGAAACCCGCGACGGACTCGAACGGGCCCTGCGGGTTCAGGTCCCGGCGGCCCGCATCGATGCGGAAGTCAGCACTCGCCTGCAGAATGTCGGGCGCACGGCAAAGATCAAGGGCTTCCGCCCGGGCAAGGTGCCGGCGAAGGTCATCCGGCAGCGTTACGGCGACCAGGTGCGCCAGGAAGTGCTGCAGGATGTCCTGCAGTCCAGTTATTCCGAGGCCGTCGCACGGGAGAAATTACGCCCGGCAGGGGGTCCCCGCATTCAGCCTGACACCATCGAGCCGGGTCAGGACCTGACCTATACGGCTGTATTCGAGGTGTTTCCAGAAATTCAGCTGGGTGCCGTCGACAAGCTCAAGGTGTCGCGGCCGGCGGCGTCGATGGGAGACGCGGACGTCGATGAGATGATCAGCAACCTGCGCGCGCAGCGCGTTACCTGGGAACCGGTGGACAGGGCTGCCAGTGACGGTGACCAGGTTCGTGTGGATTTCGACGGCGAGCACAAAGGCTCGCCCCTGGAGGGTGGCAAGGGTGAAAACATTGCCGTCGTCATTGGCGAGGGCCGGATGCTGCCGGATTTCGAGAAGAACCTGAAGGGGTTGAAGGCCGGCGATGAAAAATCCTTCACCGTGAAATTTCCGAAGGATTACCAGGAGCCCAGCCTGGCGGGCGAGAAGGTTGTATTTGCCGTGAAGGCTCACGAAGTGGCGCGGTCCGTGCTCCCGGAGCTGGACGCTGAATTTGTTAAGGCTTTCGGTGTCGAATCAGGAGAACTGGACGACCTGAAGGCCGACGTGCGGCGCAATATGGACCGCGAAGCGGAAGCCCGAATCCGGGCCGAGACCAAGCGCGAGGTCATGGAGGCGCTGCTCGGGGCCAATGCCATTGACGTGCCAAAAGTAATGGTCGAACAGGAGGCAGCCAGCCTGCAGGCCGATGCAATGCGCCAGATGGGCATTCAGGAGCCATCGCAGGCACCTGACCTGGCGACGTTCATGGAAGCCGCCGAGCGGCGAACCCGGCTTGGCTTGCTGGTGGGTGCGGTAATTAATGAATTCAAAATCGAGGTCGATCGCGAACTCGTGAAGGCAAAAGTCGACGAAGTGTCGGCACCCTACGACCAGCCCGAGCAAATCGCCAGCATGTACTTCCAGAACCCGAACCTGTTGCGCTCCGTCGAAAGCGTCGTTCTCGAAGACCAGGTTGTGAATTGCATCCTCGATCGCGCTAAAGTCAATGAACGACAGGTGTCGTTCAAGGAACTGATGAACGGCTGAAGCCGCCCATGGATTTCGCTAACTGAGACGCAATATGGAAACCAAAGCATTAAACCTCGTACCGATGGTTGTTGAACAGACGGCCCGCGGTGAACGTGCCTATGACATTTACTCAAGGCTGCTGAAAGAGCGCGTGGTTTTTGTCGTCGGTCCGGTCGAGGATTACATGGCCAATCTCGTGGTGGCGCAGTTGCTGTTCCTGGAATCGGAGAACCCGGACAAGGACATACACCTGTACATCAATTCACCCGGTGGCTCCGTCAGTGCAGGGCTGTCCATGTACGACACCATGCAGTTCGTGAAGCCCGACATCAGCACCATCTGCGTCGGTCAGGCCGCGAGCATGGGCGCGGTCCTGCTGGCGGGGGGCGCGGAAGGCAAGCGGCACTGCCTGCCGCATTCCAGGATCATGATTCACCAGCCCATTGCGGGCTTCCAGGGCCAGGCCTCAGACATTGATATCCACGCCCGCGAGGTGTTGCAGACCCGGGATCGGCTGAACCGGATCCTGTCCAGGCACACTCGGCAGCCCATCGAGCGTATCGAGGCAGATACGGATCGGGATAATTTTATGAGCGGCTCCGAGGCGGTGGAATACGGCCTGATCGACACGATGCTGGGTCAGCGCGGCGAAAAACCGAAGCCGGTGGCGGCGACTTAGCCAGAATTGGAGCCAGGGCTTTGCACCTTCCGATTCAGGCGTGTTATATACAGTTTGGCGGCGGGGTAGTGCGCGCAACCCGCCCACCACGATCAACCAGAGGTCACGATGGCTGACGATACCAGGGGAAGGAGCGAGGACGGCAAGCTTCTCTACTGCTCCTTTTGTGGCAAAAGCCAGCACGAGGTTCGCAAGCTAATTGCGGGGCCGTCGGTATTTATCTGCGACGAGTGTGTCGAGCTCTGCAACGACATCATTCGTGAAGAGCTTGAGGACCGGACCGACCAATCCGGCGCCAAGCTGCCCCGGCCCCATGAAATCAAGCATGTGCTGGACGAATATGTCATCGGCCAGCAGCGCGCGAAAAAGGTGCTGTCGGTGGCGGTATACAACCACTACAAGCGCCTGGAGAGCAGGGCGAGCGATGGTGGCAAGGCCGAGATTGAACTCGCCAAGAGCAATATTCTCCTGATCGGCCCCACCGGTTGCGGCAAGACCCTGCTGGCAGAGACGCTGGCGCGGCTTCTGAACGTGCCTTTCACTATCGCGGACGCTACAACCCTGACCGAAGCGGGCTATGTCGGCGAGGATGTTGAGAACATCATTCAAAAGCTGTTGCAGAAGTGTGACTACGATGTCGAGAAGGCCCAGACCGGTATCGTTTACATTGATGAGATCGACAAGATTTCCCGCAAGTCGGATAACCCGTCCATTACCCGGGACGTGTCTGGCGAGGGCGTGCAGCAGGCCCTGCTCAAGCTGATCGAGGGCACAATTGCATCAGTGCCGCCCCAGGGCGGCCGCAAGCACCCGCAGCAGGAATTTCTGCAG
>CAMYJV010000203.1 GCA_947258805.1 uncultured Gammaproteobacteria bacterium
CATCACAGCGACGATGGTGTGGTGGCCTATGTCAAGGGCGCGCCCGAGGCATTGCTGATGCTTTGCAACGATGTGCTGGGTGCTGCCGGAACACGGGAGTTCGATCAGCAGGCAATGGCGGGGGCTGCGCAGGCCCTGGCCGAACAGGGTTACCGCGTCCTGGCGGTTGCGCAGCGGCGGTTCGAGGCGGTGCCCGAGGTATTGCAGGAGGCCGAGCAGGCGCTGACGCTGCTGGGACTGGTCGCGCTCATCGACCCGCCGCGTCCGGAGGCCCATGCGGCGGTCGAAGAATGCCGCACGGCCGGTATCACCCCGGTGATGATCACCGGCGACCATCCTGGCACCGCGCGTGCCATCGCCAAGCGACTGGGGATCGCGGCGGAAAATGCCGATGTGCTGACGGGACAGGAACTGGTCCGCCTGTCGGATACCGAACTCGACCGACGGGTAGCGGATGTGCGCGTTTACGCCCGGGTCAGCCCGGAGCAGAAGATCCGCATCGTCAAGGCCCTGCAGGCGCGGGGCGAGTTCGTCGCCATGACCGGCGACGGGGTCAACGATGCACCGGCGCTCAAGCGTGCCGGCATCGGTATCGCGATGGGTCAGAAGGGGACCGATGTCGCACGCGAGGCGGCCGACATGGTGCTGCTGGACGACGACTTTGCCACCATCGTCAGCGCGGTGCGTGAAGGGCGACGGATCTTCGACAATATCCGCAAATTCATCAAGGATACGATGAGTTCCAACTCGGGGGAGATCTGGACCCTGTTTCTGGCCCCGTTCCTCGGGCTGCCGGTGCCGCTGCTGCCGATCCACATCCTGTGGATCAATCTGGTCACCGACGGCCTGCCGGGGCTGGCATTCACCGCTGAACCGGCCGAACCGGGCGTGATGCAACGACCACCACGCCCTCCGGAGGAGAGCATCTTCGCCCACGGCATGTGGCAGCATATCCTCTGGGTCGGGCTGTTCGTGGGCGGCCTTTCCATTGCATCGCAGGCCTGGGCCTATGCGCGTGGCGCCGAGTACTGGCAGACGGTGGTGTTCACCGTACTGACACTCTCCCAACTGTTCCATTCACTGGCGGTGCGCAGCGAACGCGCCTCCCTGTTCAGCATCGGGATCACCAGCAACCTGCCCATGCTCGGCGCGATATTGTTGACGGTCGGTTTGCAGCTTGCGGTCATCTATGTGCCTTTTTTCCACCCTATCTTCAAGACCCAGCCGCTGCCGCTGTTCGACCTTGCAGTGTGCTTCGCCGTGTCGTCACTGGTGCTCGTGGCGGTGGAACTGGAAAAGATGCTGGTCCGCCGTGGGCGGCTCTATGCACCGCCGGTTTCAGGCTGAAACGCCTCCATGCAAGTCGCAGGCTGATGGAAGACAGCTCAGGCGGGTTCGGCCTGGACGGCGCAGAATTTGAATTCCGGGATCTTGCCGTCAGGATCGAGTGCCGCATTGGTCAGCAGGTTGGCCGCGGCTTCGTGATAGCAGAAGGGTATAAACACCTGGCCTTCGCGCAGGCCATTGTCGGTACGCGCACGCACAACGACCTCACCACGACGCGAACGCAGGCGGATCGGATCCCCGGGATCGATACCGAGCCTGGCAAGCTGATCTGGATTCAGGGTGGCGATCGGGCTTGGCTCAATGGCGTCCAGAACGCTGGCGCGGCGTGTCATGGCCCCGGTATGCCAATGCTCGAGCTGACGGCCGGTGATCAGGACCAGGGGGTATTCGTCGTCCGGCAGTTCGTCGGCATTTCGAAAGGCTGCGGGCACCAGCAGTGCCTTGCCGCCCTCGCGTGGAAACCGTTCGGTGAAAATCACCTCGTCGCCCGGGTCGCCTTCCTGCTTGCAGGGGTAGGTCACCGCGCTTTCGTCCTCGAGCCTTTCCCAGGTGATACCGGCGATGCTCGGCATGGCCTGGCGCATCTCGTTGAATACGTCGTGCGGGCCGCTGTAATTCCAGTCGAGTCCGAGGAGGCGGGCCATTTCGATGATGATGGCGAGATCCTGCCGGGCCTGCCCGGGTGGGTCGAGCGCCTGTCTGCCCAGCTGAACGCGTCGGTCCGTGTTGGTGAAGGTGCCGGTCTTTTCCGGGAAGGCCGAGGCCGGGAGGACCACGTCGGCATAGTGCGCCGTCTCGGTCATGAAGATGTCCTGTACCACCAGGTGGTCCAGCGCTGCCAGGGCGGCCCGCGTTTGATTCAGGTTGGGATCCGACATCGCGGGGTTCTCGCCCATGATGTACATGCCGCGGATCTTGCCGTCGTGGATGGCGTGCATGATCTCGACCACGGTGAGGCCGGGTTCTGGATCCAGTGACTTCCCCCACAGGGTCTCGAATTTTTCTCTTACCCCGGCGTTGTCCACACGCTGGTAGTCGGGGTAGACCATCGGGATCAGGCCAACGTCCGACGCACCCTGTACGTTGTTCTGGCCGCGCAGGGGATGCAGGCCCGTACCCGGGCGGCCGATCTGGCCGGTGATCAGCGCGAGGTTGATCAGGCAGCGCGCATTGTCGGTGCCGTGCACATGCTGCGACACGCCCATACCCCAGAAGATCATCGCGCCTTTGGCCGTGGCGAATACACGGGCCACCTCGTGCAGTGTTTCTGCCGGGATGCCGCAGATGGCTTCCATGGCCTCGGGTGAATAGCCGGCAAGCGCTTCCTTGAGCTCCCCATAGCCCTCGGTACGCCGGGCAACAAACTCTTCATCCACCAGGCCCTGCCGGACTACCGAGTGCATGATGGCGTTGAGCATGGCGACGTCGGTGTCGGGCTTGAACTGCAATACAAACTCGGCATGGCGTGCGATCTGGGTGCGGCGTGGATCCATGACGATCAGGGTCTTGCCGGCTTTTGCCGCATTCTTGAAGAAGGTTGCGGCGACGGGGTGGTTCTCGGTCGGGTTGGAACCGATCAGCACGATCACTTCGGTCTCGCTGACATCCGCCACCGGGTTGGAGACGGCGCCGGAGCCGATCATCTGCAGCAGGGCGGCGACCGAGGAGGCGTGACACAAGCGGGTGCAGTGGTCGACATTGTTGGTCCCGAAACCGGTGCGCACCAGCTTCTGGAACAGGTAGGCCTCCTCGTTCGAGCCCTTCGCAGAACCGAAGCCGGCCAGCGCCGATGGAACCCGGGTGCTGCGGATCTCGGCCAGTCCGCCGGCCGCACGGTCCAGGGCCTCTTCCCAGCTGGCCTCGCGAAAGTCGCGCAGCGGGTTGTCGAAGTCCATGTCCATCGCGGCGCGCTTGGGTGCGTCTTCGCGACGGATCATCGGCGCGGTCAGTCGCTGGCGATGGCTGACGTAGTCGAAGCCGTAGCGACCCTTGACGCACAGACGGCTGTTATTCGCCGGTCCATCACGGCCCTCGACGAACAGGATCCTGTTGTCGGAGATGTAATAGGTCAGCTGGCAACCCACACCGCAGTATGGGCATACAGAATGCACCTGCCTGTCGACCCGGCGCAGGCCGACGCCGTTGGCCGGCATCAGTGCGCCGGTGGGGCAGGCCTGCACGCACTCGCCACAGGCCACGCAGCTGGATCCGCCCATGGTGTCGTCGAGGTCGAACACGATACGTGCGTGGACGCCGCGACCGGCATAGCCGATCACGTCGTTGCCCTGTTCCTCGCGACAGGCACGCAGGCAGCGCGTGCACTGGATACAGGCATCCAGGTTGACCGAGATGGCGGGATGCGACGGATCGGATGGGGGTTGTGCGCGGGCCGGAAAACGTGGGTTTCCCAGATCGAGTTTTTCACGCCAGTAATCGAGTTCGCTGTGCAGTGTGTAACTGCGGCCATCGACGACATCCGATTGCAGCAGTTCCAGGACCATTTTCTGGG
>CAMYJV010000204.1 GCA_947258805.1 uncultured Gammaproteobacteria bacterium
CTGAGGGAGGGATAGATTCGCTCGCTATGCTCGCTCACCCCTGCGGGGCGCCTCCGCTGCGCTGCGGCGTCCTGCGCCGGCGCTGTGCGCCGGCTGGTCGAACCGAAGGGTTCTCACCGGGCTCCCGCTCGGCGAAAAATCAAAAGGCCCCGGATGGGGCCATTTGATTTTTGGCGGAGAGGGAGGGATTCGAACCCTCGAGCGGGAGTTACCCGCTGCCGGTTTTCAAGACCGGTGCATTCGACCACTCTGCCACCTCTCCGGGATGGGTCGAAACGACTCGCGGGGCATTCTCCCGCGCCGGCGTCTTCCTCGCAAGAACGTGCGCTATTTCTTAGAAGTCAGCTGGAGCGGGGTTTATACTGCCGCATCGCCCCGTTTGATCGGTAACCTGAGAGAGCTTCCTTTGCGCGCGTCGTTCCATCTCGCCCTGCTGCTGACCGTGCTGTGGATGCCGACGGCCCTGGCGCAGATCGCGCCGTCGGATCTGAAGCCGGTCGACGCGATCGCCGCGCTCGACCAGCGGGAACTCGAGCTCGAGGCGATCACCGACGCCCAGGATGACTCCGACGAGGCCGATCTACGCGCGCTCCGCCTCACTGTCGAAAACTATCTGGCCAGCGGCAAGATCTGCGCCGAGCAGGCCGCGCCGCAGGTCGAAAGCCTCAAGTCGGAACTCGAGATTCTTGGCGAGCCGGTGCCGGACGAAGAGATCGATATCTGGGAGCAACGCAAGAAAGTCTCTGAAGAACTGGGCCGGGTCACCGCGTCCCGTTCGAATTGCGAACTGCTCGTGGTCCGCGCCGAGGGCCTGATCGCTCAGGTCGACAGAAAGCTGAATCGCATTTCGGCGCAGCGCATGTGGAGTCGGGGTCCATCCCTGCTGACCGAACTGGGTGGCGCGCTCGAGGGAATCAGGGCGATGCCGGGTCCGGCCGAACTGGGCGCCCGCTGGCAGAGTCGTTTCAATCTGTCGGCCACGACCACAGTGCTTGTGGCCATTGTGCTGGGCACGCTGGGGTTCTTTTTTGGCACCAGCCTGCGTCGCCGTTTCCGCAAATGGGCGGAGCGAAACAAGTTCGATGAAGGCCCGCCACAATTGCAGCATCTGCTGCTGCGACCGCCGGCGGAGAATGCGCCACTGCTCGCGGTCGGCGCGGCGGTCAGCCTTACCGTTTACGCGGCGGCCGGCGAGCCAGACCTCGATATCCTGGCGCTGCGCGTGGCGCTCAGCCCGTTGTTGTATGGCATTGGCCTGGTGCTGATCCGCTGGAGTACCAACAGACTGTCGCCAGCAACCACGGTCAGAGGCCTCAACGAACACGTGCCATCGCTTCGAGCCCGTATGCGCGCCACGTTGATGACCCTGGCGGCGGGTTTTGTGTTGCTGGGGCCGGACTGGCTCGATGACCCGCCCTCGCCCGATCTGCTGTTTATCTTTGTCTTGCTCAGCCTGGCGCTGGCCGCCGCTTTGATTTCTACCGTGCTGCTGGCCCGACGCGTCGACGGTCTGCGTCACCGTTTCCGTCTGCTGCGGCTGCTGGTCATCGTGGCGCTACTGGCTTCGGCCGGCGCCGATCTGATCGGCTATTACAACTTTGCCAACTACCTGCTGCAGGGCGTGCTGACATTCCTGTTCGCCGCCTTCCTGTTATGGCTGTTGTTATGGATGAGCGGCTCATCGGTGGCGGCCATCTCCAAGGGCGGCACGCCTCTGTCCTACCGGGTCCGTTCCTGGCTCGGCCTGTCGCCCTCGGATCCGCAGTCCGGCTTGGGGCTGTACAACCTGGCCATCGATCTGATCCTGTGGATCACTTTTATCGCTGTCGTCGCCAACGCCTGGGATACCTCGGGCAAATTGACCGACTACGTGACCGACGCCGTGCTCGAAGGCATCGAGGTGGGTACGGTCAAGATCGTGCCGATCTATATCATCTACGGGCTGGTCGCCTTTGTCGGCATCCTGATCGCGACCGGATGGGTCAAACAGTCGGTACAACGTCGTTATATCAGTCAGACCAGGATGGATCGTGGTGCCCGCGACGCCCTGCTCAAGATCACCGGATACGTGGGCTTCGTGCTGGCAGCGCTGATCGGTCTCAAGCTCACCGGTATCAGCTTTGCTGGTCTCGCCATCGTCGCCGGTGCGCTGTCGGTCGGTATCGGTTTCGGTTTGCAGAACATCGTCAACAACTTCGTCTCCGGTCTGATCCTGTTGTTCGAACGACCCATCAAGTCCGGCGATTTCGTTACCGTCGGCATGGTCGAGGGCACGGTCAAGGCCATCAGCATCCGCTCTACCGAGATCGAAACCCTGGACCGGCAAAACGTGATCGTGCCGAACTCGGAGCTGGTCTCGCAGCAGGTCACCAACTGGGTGCTGCACGACCCCCACGGCCGGCTGCTGATCAAGGTCGGCGTGGCCTATGGCTCGGACACGGAAAAGGTCAGGGAAGTGCTGATCGGCGTGGCCAACGATCATCCCCAGGTTCTCACCGACGGCGTCAGCGCGCCCAAACCCAAGGCGTTGTTTATGGGCTTTGGCGACAGCTCGCTGGATTTCGAGCTGCGCATCTGGATCCGGCAGATCCGCCAGCGCTTCGACGTCACCAGCGATCTGAACTTCGGCATCGACAAGGCATTCCGTGAGAACAACGTGGAGATCCCGTTCCCGCAGCGGGATCTGCACCTGCGCAGCTGGTCCGACGGCGCACAGCCGCCGGCGCTGCGCGGCAAGGACGATTGAGCGCGGTCCTTTCGCTGCTGGGGCTGTCCTTCGGGCTCGGCCACATCGTCGCCGACTATCGTCGCGTCTGGGCCCTGACTTACGTGCTCAAGCCGCTGACCCTGTTGTGCTTTATCGCGCTGGCCCTGCTCCCGGGCGAGGCGGCGCCGGCCTATCGTTACGGGGTGGTGGCCGGCCTCCTGCTGTCGCTGGTCGGCGACATATGTCTGATGCTGAAACCGGCCCGTTTCCTGCCCGGCCTGGTCGCATTCTTGCTGGCTCACCTGGTCTATAGCGCGAGCTTTGCACAGCTGGCGCAGGCACCCTGGTGGCCGGCGCTTCTGTTCGCGGCAGTGGTTGGCGCGTTGATGGCCCGCCTGCTTTGGCCCGGGACCGGTCGTCTGCGGCCCGCGGTCATCGCCTATATCGTCGCCATCGTGCTGATGGTGGCCACGGCCGCTTCGGCCTGGCACACAGCGCCGGAGCCCGGCCGTCAGGCGCTATTCGCCGGCGCGCTGTTGTTCCTGGTCTCGGACGGGTTTCTGGGCTACGCCCGCTTCCGGCATCGGTTCGCGGCGGCCCAGGGCATCATCCTCGGGACCTACTACCCGGCACAATGGCTGATCGCCGCCTCGGTGGGGATCTTCCAGCTGTCGGCTGGCGCGGCCGGGTAAATCTCCGGCCGCCGATGCGCTAACATCCATCATTGGGCTATCCTTTATTCAGGCAGCGAGGGAAACTTTCGATGGCTTCGACAATCGTGATCCGCAATCTGCCGGACGACATCACCGAGGAAGCTCTGATCGAGGGGCTCGGTGAGTTCCTGCCGGTGGGCAAGCTCGAAATCATGGACGACCCAAACGAGATGACCAGCGACAAACAAGCTGTGGTCCACGCGGATTGTTCGAGTTTCGAGGCCGAAACTTTCGCGCAACGTTTTAATGGTCGAATCATCCAGGGCCGCAAGGTCGCAGTCTCGGCAATGTTGTTTATGGGCTGAGGGACACCGGCGATGACAAA
>CAMYJV010000205.1 GCA_947258805.1 uncultured Gammaproteobacteria bacterium
AGGGGCGGGATGAAGTATCTGTATAAGCTGTTTCCCGGCGGCCCCGTGGCGCAGGGCTGTCGCCTGGCCGGGCTTGCCGTACCTGCCGGCGCAGTGAGCAAGTCTTTCGGGAGCGTCCAGTAGGTCCACTGCGGTCGGCTTCCCCGCATGTGGCACGAAAGCGGTTACGCGAGCCGGTCGTCTGCAACCCGGTATCTGGGGTCTTCCATCAGATTGACCTCGACCAGGTTGCCGGCCTTTTCGAGGAGGGTCTGGCACTCCCGGCTGAGGTGCTTGATCTGCAGGCGCTTGCCGGCTCGCAGGTACCGATCCGCAAGGGTATCTATCGCCTCCAGTCCGGAGTGGTCGGCAACCCGGGTATCGTAGAAGTCGACCACCACTTCGTCCGGATCATTCTTCGGGTTGAACAGCTGGTGGAAGGCATGGATCGACCCGAAGAACAGCGGGCCATGCAGTTCATAGATCTTGGTGCCGTTTTCGTCGACGAACGACTTGGCGCCCATCTGCTTGGCGTGCTCCCAGGCGAACACCAGGGCCGAGACGATAACCCCGACGATGACGGCGATCGCGAGATCGCTGACCACGGTGACCGCGGCGACCAGGATCGAGATCAGCGTATCAGGCAGGGGCACCTTGCCGAACATCCGGAAGGAGGCCCACTCGAAGGTCCCCAGCACCACCACGAACATGACGCCGACCAGGGCGGCGACCGGGATGATCTCGATCAGGTCGGAGGCGAACAGGATGAAGACCAGCAGCGAGAGTGCCGCGACAATGCCGGACAGACGTCCGCGCCCGCCGGAATTGATGTTGATCAGCGACTGTCCGATCATGGCGCAGCCGCCCATACCACCGAACAGGCCGTTGACCGAATTGGCCACGCCCTGACCGATGCACTCCTTGTTGCCGCGCCCGCGGGTTTCGGTGAGTTCGTCGATCAGGTTCAGGGTCAGCAGTGATTCGATCAGGCCGACACCTGCAAGTATCAGGCTGTACGGCAAAATGATCTGCAAGGTCTCCCAGGCGAGAGGGACCGCTGGAATACTGAAGTTCGGCAGCCCGCCGGCGATGGTGGCCGCGGGGTCACCCGTCATGTCGCGCAATACATCCTGCACCGTGCGTGCATCCAGATCGAGTCCGATCACCAGCAGGGTCACCGTCACGATCGCCACCAGCGAGGCCGGCACGGCGACCGTCAGCTTGGGCAGGTAGTGAATGACGGCCATGGTCAGCGCGATCAGGCCCAGCATGATCCACAGTGTGCTGCCGCTGAGCCACTCGCTGCCACCGTGGGCTACCGGAATCTGAAATTGTTTCAGCTGAGCAAGGAAGATCACGATCGCCAGTCCGTTGACGAAGCCGAGCATCACCGGGTAGGGCACCAGGCGTATGAACTTGCCCAGACGCAGGATGCCCGCGCCGATCTGAAACAGGCCGGTGAGTACCACCGCGGCGAACAGGTATTGCACGCCGTGGGTCGACACCAGGGACACCATGACCACCGCCATGGCCCCGGTGGCGCCCGAAATCATTCCCGGGCGACCGCCAATTACGGCGGTTATGAGCCCCATCATGAAGGCGCCGTACAGGCCCACCAGCGGCCCCACCCCGGCCACGAATGCGAAGGCCACGGCCTCAGGGACCAGTGCCATCGCCACGGTCAGCCCGGAAAGCACATCGTTCTTTACGCATTGTTTGCCGGGACAGGTGAGCTGGAACATCGCGGGCCTCTTCGGTACTGCTGAAAGGCGCGGCATTCTACGGCAAAGTATTAGAAAAATCTAATGTACGAACGCCTGGTGCGTGGATTGGTTCGCAGGGGTCGCAAGGCCCCCGAAGGTAGGCATTGCTGCGATCCGTCCCGAGCGCCACCCAACGGTAGTTGTGATACCTGTTCGCCAACAGGCCGTGGCAGCGCGCCTAAAGCAGATGGGCAAACTTCTTTTGCAGTTTCGCAATCTTTGGCGGAATTGTGGCCTGGCAATAGGGTTGATTGCCGTGCAGCTCATAGTAGTTGTGATGATACTTTTCCGCTTCATGGTAATTGTCGAGCGGGACTACCTCGGTAACTATCGGGCTGTTCCATACTTTTTGCTGTTCCAGGTCGGCCACTGCCTGCAACGCGGCCTCTTTCTGGGCTTCGTCGTGATAGAAGATCGCCGAACGATATTGGGTGCCGATGTCGTTACCCTGGCGATTCAGCGTGGTGGGGTCATGAACGGTGAAGAACACCGCAAGCAGATCGGCGAAGCCGATCTGGTCGGGATCAAATTCAATCCGGATGACCTCGGCATGGCCGGACGTGCCGCTACACACGGACTCGTAGGTGGGTTTCCTTTCATGGCCCCCGGCATATCCCGGAACGACATTTGTTACGCCGCGCAGACGCAGGAACGCGGCTTCCACGCACCAAAAGCATCCTCCGGCGAATGTTGCTGATTCAAGCGACATCACTTGCCCCCCATTTCGCACGACCGGGTCAGGCCGCGGGATTCATTGGACCGCCACGTGTATAGCTCGTTTGGGCGTGGTGCTCAACTGCCTGACTCAATGCGGAAAACAGGGGTATTAGCTGTTTGCGGTATCGATGGCGGCGCCGGGTAGGTGAGCAGCAGGCTCACCTACCTTGGGGCGCCCAAGATTGGCATCAGCCGCCCAGCAGGGCCGGTTTCTCACGACGTCCGCGGCGTTGACCACGATTTGAATTATTCGTCTTGCCGCCACCAGACCTGCTTGGTCGATTGCCGTTGGCCTCATGTTGCGGTTGGGTTCGATTGCCATCGACTTCGTGTTGCGGGAGTGCGCTGTTGCCATCCGATTCACGTACGGGTCGCGCCCGATTGCCATCCACCTCGCCGCCCGGCGGACGTGCAAGATTACCCTCCGTTTCGCGCTGCGCACGGGCGCGGTTACCGTCGATTTCACGCGTCTGTGGCTGGCCGTCTGGCTTCGCATGGCGTTGCGGGCGGCCGCGGTTGCCCTCGGCCTGTTGTTGCCCCCGGCCTTGCCCCTGGGCCTGGGCGCTGCGGCCACGAGAAGGGCGCTTGCGGCTCTCCCTTTGTCCATCCGGGCTGCGCCTGCGTGGCCGATCATCGCCACTTTGCGCACGGCCAGCCCTGTTGCGTCCATTCTGGATGGGTTCGGCGGCGATGCTGGGGTCCGGCTCGTAACCGGGCAGGGTATCACTGTGGATCCTGCGACCCAGCAGGCGCTCGATGTCGCGCAGCAGCTTGTGCTCGTCCACGCAGACCAGCGACATGGCTTCGCCCTCGTTACCCGCACGACCGGTGCGCCCGATACGGTGTATGTAGTCCTCGGGAACGTTAGGCAGTTCGAAATTCACCACGTGCGGGAGCTGGTCTATGTCCAGGCCGCGGGCCGCGATGTCGGTGGCCACCAGCACGCGTACCGAGCCGTCCTTGAAGCCTGCGAGAGCACGTGTGCGCGCGCCCTGGGTCTTGTTTCCGTGGATGGCGGCCGCGGAAAGACCATCGCTTTCCAGCTGCTTGGCGAGCCGGTTTGCACCATGTTTGGTGCGCGTGAAAACCAGGACCTGACGCCAGTTTTTGGATCCGATCAGGTACGAGAGCAGTTCGCGCTTGCGTGCCTTGTCGACGGGATGGACGACCTGGGCGACCGATTCTACGGCGGTGTTGCGGGGCGAGACCTCCACCGAGACCGGCCGGTCCAGCAGCTTGTCGGCCAGGGCGCGGATCTCGTTCGAGAAGG
>CAMYJV010000206.1 GCA_947258805.1 uncultured Gammaproteobacteria bacterium
ACCTTCGAGTTCGGTGAGGATGTTGGCCGGCAACTGCTGAATGAGTTCCGGTACGCGGTTCGGATCTTCGTTGGTGATCAATCGATGAAACGCCTGGGCTTCAGACGAAAGATTCGCCGACGAAACGGCGGATGCTGTCTCACCAAATTCCAGGCCCTCGTGTGCAAGAGCCCGCAGGCTTGTCCGGTCCCCACGGCGTTCGAAGAGGTCAGCATTGGACAGGGTGAACACCCATTTGTTGTAGGGACTGGGTTGGAGGTACTGCCAGTCCCCGTCGGGTTCCGTTTTGAAATAGCCCGTGGTGAAGTAGGTGATGATGGTGTGCAGGTTGTAGTAACCGCCGAGGGTGACGACGAAATCGACTTCATCGCGTATATCGGGCTCGAGCGCCGCAAGCAGCACCGGACCGGCACCATAGCTGAAACCGGCAATACCCACCCGACCCTGCGGTACCAGATCCTTTCGGGAATTCAGGTGTCGGAAGGCGTCGGCGACCTCGCGTACGTCGTGGGCGCGCACCCGATAATGACGCAGCCCCCGCAGGTCAGGTACCAGCACTGCGAATTGCAGCCGCGCCAGAGTATGCGCCAGTGCGACAATGCGGCTGTCGTCTTTCCCGCGGGGGACCACGCCGGGAACCAATACGATGCCTGCCCTGGTCCCTTGCGAAGAAAGATAGAGATCACCTTGGTAGGCGCGTCCCTCGATGTTGAAGTCGATGGCGCGGCGTTCGGGTCGGGGCGTGTGATCCTTCAGCCGGCTTCCAGCGACTCCCGCTGCAATGTCCTCAAGGGCCAATGCGGCGTCCGAGTCACCGGGAAGGCGTGGCGTGCAGGCTGCCAGGATTGCAGCGAAGACGAATACTGACAGGCCCGCAATGCGACGTGGCTCCTTATTCTGCATGTTGCACCAGTCGATCATGGGCCGATGCGAAGGCCTTGGCCTGGGTGCAGTGGCATACAATTTCCTGGTGTCCGCTGAGGAATTCAGATTATGAATCGTCTGGACGGGAATGCCCACGGTGATCAGGCGGAAAAATTTGCATTGCGCCGCACAAATGAACGTCAGCTTTCGAGTGTCAGGCGTTTAGCTGAATGGCGGACCCTCGGACCGATCCTGGCTACTACCGCAACCGGCCAGGTGGACTAAACCGCTAACGCGGTAGGGGAGCATCGATCTGACCGTGAAGGGGCGTTAATCGATTGGACTGTTTCCTATGTTGAGGATTGAGGCATGTCGCCTCGATCCTCGATAGGAGCAGACCCATGACTGAATCGAAACAAACCATCAGCCCCCTGCGTCAACGCATGATCGACGACATGACGCTGCGCAAGCTTGGCCCCAGGACCCAGACCGCCTATGTCCGAGCGGTGAAGAACTTCACGCGGTTCTTCGGACAGTCGCCGGACGCCGCGACCGCTGAGGACCTGCGACGCTATCAGCTGTACCTGGTTCAGCAGAACACTTCCAGCACCACGCTGAACGCGACCCTCACCGGCTTGCGTTTCTTCTTCGAGATCACCCTTGATCGACCTGGCGTGATGAGGCACACGAGCCACGTCCACCAGCCACGCAAGCTGCCGGTGATCTTGAGCGTTGAGGAGATCACCCAGTTGCTCCAGGCGGCCGGTAGCCTCAAGTATCAGGCCGCGCTCGGGGTCGCCTACGGCGCCGGTCTGCGCGCCAGCGAGGTGGTTGCTCTGACGGTGACCGACATCGACAGTAAGCGCAGGGTGATCCGCGTCGAGCAGGGCAAGGGCAAGCGCGACCGCTACGCCATGCTCTCGCCGGCACTGCTCGAGCTCTTGCGCGTCTGGTGGCGGGAGGGCAAAGCGCAACGAAAGGTGCTGCCCGGCGGCTGGCTGTTTCCCGGGCAGGACCCGGTGAATCATCTGTCCGCGCGCCAACTCAACCGCGCCTTCCATCGCGCGCTGGACGCTGCTGAGATCGACAAGCGCGTGACGCTGCATGGCCTGCGTCATGCCTTCGCTACCCACCTACTGGAGCAGCGGGAGGATATCCGGGTGATCCAGGTGCTGCTCGGCCACCAAAAACTGGACAATACCGCCCGCTACACCCATGTGGCGACGAAAATCCTCCACGAGGTGAAGGGGCCGCTGGAGTATCTGGACCTGAAGCCGACAGCGTAAGTCGGCGTGGTGCCCCGACCTCAGCTCGAGGTCAGTGACATCTTCCGTACCCATGGTGAAGCCTTTCGGCGAGCCCATGACGGGCATCTTTGCCTCGGCCAGCTCAAGGTCATGTCGGCGATCACGCAGTGCCGCAGCGCGGTCCTCGGCGGCCATGTGCTGCATTGCCCGGCCTGCGCCCATCACGAGATCGCCTATAACTCGTGCCGTAACCGGCACTGCCCGAAATGCCAGGGCAGCGCCGCCCGGCGCTGGCTCGAGGCGCGCCAGGTCGACCTGCTGCCGGTCGAGTACTACCACCTGGTCTTCACCCTGCCGGCGCTGATCAGCGACATCGCCTACACCAACAAGGCAGTGATCTACGGCCTGCTGTTTCAGGTCGCGGCCGAGACCCTGCGCACCATCGCCGCCGACCCCAGACGTCTGGGTGCCCGTATCGGCCTGACCCTGGTCCTGCACACCTGGGGCTCGGCCCTGACCCATCATCCGCATGTGCACGGGATCGTCCCGGGTGGCGGCCTGTCGCCCGACGGAAAGCGTTGGATCGCCTGCCGGCCGGGTTTCTTTCTGCCGGTGCGGGTCCTCTCGCAGCTGTTTCGGCGGCGCTTTCTCGAGGCAATGGCCAAGGCCCATGCGGCCGGTCAGCTGCAGTTTTTCGGTGAGTATGCCGCCCTGTCCAATGCAGCGGCCTTTGCCGACTGGCTCAACCCGTTACGCCGGATCGAGTGGGTGGTCTACGCTAAGCGCCCGTTTGCCGGACCGGCGGCCGTGCTGGCCTATCTGGCCCGCTATACCCATCGGGTGGCGATCGCTAACAGCCGGCTCGTCGCACTGGATGAGCGCGGCGTGACCTTCAAGTGGAAGGACTATCGCGCCAAGGGAAAGACCAAGCACAAGATCATGACGCTCAGCACCGGCGAATTCATGCGCCGCTTCCTGCTGCATGTGCTGCCCAGTGGCTTTCACCGCATCCGCCACTACGGCCTGATCGCCAACGCCGGGCGCAGAGAGAATCTCGCACGGGCACGGGAACTGCTGAACGTACCGCCTGATGCCGATGACGGAGCAAGCACTGGCGATGGCGTGGCCGAGTCGGGGCAGCCGACCTACGTCTGCCCCGACTGCGGGGCGCCGATGATCATCATCGAGACCTTCGTGCGCGGACAACCGATTCGAGCGCCACCCCAGCTGCGAGGCGCCGCATGAGCAAGTGCGCCTACTGCGTTTACCGTCCCTATCGTTATCGGCCAGCGCCGATACGGGCCGCTTTTGCCTTATGCCACCATGGCGTGCATTTCAGCGTGAGATACAGCCATCAGATCTGGCGTGACAGGGCTGCCACCGACTCTTTCAGCGATGGCGTTATCTGGGCGACCGACCTTATCGACACCTCATGCCACCAAGCGGCAATTCAAATCCCCATAGCCATGTGGTCTGCCTTGACTCCCGCGCAGCATCCCGCGGTTTCCTCCCTCGAGGCTTATCCGACGCCTGCCCACTGAACCCCGA
>CAMYJV010000207.1 GCA_947258805.1 uncultured Gammaproteobacteria bacterium
TAAGAAAAAGGCAGCTCCTAAGAAAAAGGCAGCTCCTAAGAAGCCAACGGCCAGAAAAACAGCGGCGAAGAAAAAGGCGGCGCCAGCCAAAAAAAGGGCCCCGACCAAAAAGACCGCAGCCAGGAAGGCTGTGGTCGGGAAAAAGGCGGTAGCCAAGAAGCCCGCAGCGAAGGCAAAGAAAAAATCGTCGCGGCGTTAACCGAATTCCAGGTTGAGGTGAGGCCGGCGTCCCCGCGTCGTTCAGTCGAGCGAGGGACCGAGCTGAAACTCAACCGGTTCGAAGCCGTGGTCTTCCAGTACTGCCAGCACTTCTTCCCAGCAGCAGCCCGGCGTGCCTTCTTCGACTTCGGCGATCAGGCCGGTGACATGCCGATATACTTCCTGTTGTTCGTAATCCGGTGGAATGCGCACCAGGCGGATCTTCGACTTGTCGGCCGCGGGCAGGATCATCAGGTTCTGCATTGTGATTTCTCCAGTGTCAGTCAGGCTGGGTGGCCGCGCGTCAAAGCGTCTTGCGTCCGATCAGCTCGATCGGGTAGCCGTCCGGATCTTCGACAAAGGCGATGATGGTGGTGCCTGCATTCATCGGACCGGCCTCGCGCAGGATCTTGCCGTCACGCGCCCTGATATCTTCGGCCGCCTTGTAGACGTCGTCGACCTCGATCGCGATGTGGCCGTATCCGCTGCCCAAGTCGTAGCTGTTCACGCCCCAGTTGTAGGTCAGTTCGATAACTGTGTTGTCGGATTCGTCGCCGTAGCCCAGAAAGGCGAGGGTGAACTTGCCATCCGGGTAATCCTTCTGCCGCAGCAGGCGCATGCCGAGGACCTCGGTATAAAACCTGACAGAGCGTCCGAGATCGCCGGTTCGCAGCATGGTGTGCAGGATACGCATCGCAGTCTATTCTCCTCGAGTCCGCATCGACTTCAGTCGCCGCCCACGGTCATACGTTCAATAAGCCAGGAGCCGGTGTCGATGCTGCCGGGGATGTCGTTGTCGCTACCCACGGCAAGCAGCTGCCGGAACATGTCCTTGAGGTTGCCGGCAACCGTGATCTCGTCGACCGGGTACTGGATCTCGCCGTTTTCCACCCAGAAGCCGGCGGCACCGCGCGAATAATCGCCTGTAACCGGATTGGTGCCCTGTCCCATCAGTTCGGTCACGACCACGCCGTGATCCATCTCGCGCAGCAGTTCATCAAAGGATTGGCCACTGCTCGCGATGCCCGCATTGCGCACGCCGCCGGCGCTGGCCGTGCTATGCAAGCCGAGCTTGCGCGCCGAATAACTGTCCAGAAGATAACCCTGGAGTACCCCGTCTGCGACGAGTTCTCGGTAGCCGGTCGCCACGCCCTCGTTGTCGAAGGGAGCACTGGCCTGGCCACGCGGACGCAGCGGATCTTCGCTGATGCGGACCCAGTCCGGAAAGATCTGCTGGCCGACCTGATCCAGAAGGAAGGTCGACTTGCGGTAAACCGCATGCCCCCGAATTGCACCGAACAGGCTGCGCAGCAAACTGGGTGCGACGTCGGCGCGGAACAACACGGGACATTCCCGTGTACCCAGCTGGCGTCCGTTTAAGCGTGCCAGCGTGCGTTCCGCGGCCCGGCGACCGATTGCAGCCGGTTCGGCGAGCTCTTCCGGCAGGCGACCGCTGTCATACCAGTAGTCGCGCTGCATTTCGTCGCCCTGCTGAGCAATCACCGCACAGCTCAGGCTGTGGCGCGTGTTCGGGTATCCGCCCACGAAGCCGTGGCTGTTGCCGTAGATGAAACTGGAACTTTGGGTATAGACGGTTGCGCCCTCGGAATTGCTGATACGCGGGTCCACGGCACGCGCAGCATCCTCGCAATCGCGCGCGATGCCGGCCGCTTCATCCGGATCCAGCTCCCAGGGGTGGTAGAGGTCCAGGTCCGGCACGGCGCGCGCCATGCGATCTGCGTCGGCCAGGCCTGCGGCAGGGTCCTCCGAGGTGTGTCTGGCGATCCGACAGGCCGCAGCAACGCTCTCACGGATGGCCTCGGGGCGCAGGTCGGTGGTGTTGGCCGAGCCCTTGCGGTGACCGAAGTAGACAGTGACGCCCAATCCGTTGTCGCTGGTGTGTTCTATGGTCTCGGTCTCGCCGAGGCGTATGGTCACCGACAGGCCGGTCTGTGCCGACACGCCGGCCTCGGCCGCTTCGGCTCCCTGGTGGCGGGCCTCCTGCAGAAGGTCTTCGACGATCTGTTTCAATCGTGAGATCTGTTCCGCTTGATTCATGCCGCAGTACCACCGACGGTGAGTTGATCGATCTTCAGGGTTGGCTGGCCAACCCCGACCGGGACGCTCTGGCCCTCCTTGCCGCAGGTGCCGACGCCGGTGTCCAGTGCGAGGTCGTCGCCCACCATGCTGATCCTGTTCATGGCCTCCGGGCCGTTGCCGATCAGGGTTGCACCCTTGACCGGATGGCTGACTTTGCCATTCTCAATCAGGTAGGCCTCGTTGGCCGAGAATACGAACTTGCCCGACGTGATATCCACCTGGCCGCCGCCGAAGTTGACTGCGTAGATCCCGTGCTCGACGGAGGCGATGATCTCGTCACTTTGGTGCTCCCCCGGAAGCATATAAGTGTTGGTCATGCGCGGCATCGGCAGGTGGGCGTAGGATTCGCGCCGGCCATTGCCGGTGGGCGCGACCCCCATCAGGCGGGCGTTCATCTTGTCCTGCATATAGCCCTTCAGGATGCCTTTCTCGATCAGAACATTGTTGCCCGATGGCGTGCCTTCGTCATCGATGGTAAGAGAGCCACGCCGGCCGGGCAGAGTGCCGTCGTCGACCACGGTGCACAGCGGCGAGGCGACCTGCTCTCCGATACGCCCCGAAAAGGCCGAGGTACCCTTGCGGTTGAAGTCGCCCTCCAGGCCATGCCCAACCGCTTCGTGCAAGAGCACGCCCGGCCAGCCGGGCCCCAGCACAACGGGCAGCATCCCGGCCGGTGCGGCCACGGCGTCGAGGTTGACCAGGGCCTGACGCACCGCTTCGCGCGCGTAGCCCATGCCACGGTCGTCCTGGAGAAAGAAGTCCAGCGCCTCACGTGCGCCGCCACCCGAACTGCCCTGTTCGCGTTTGCCGCCTTGTTCGACGATCACCTGCACGTTCATGCGCACGAGAGGTCGGACATCGCCACTGATCTGGCCCGTATTGTCCATCACCAGGATGACGTCGTGTGCCGCGACCAGGCTGACGATCACCTCCTGTACGCGCGGATCGGCGGCACGGGCCTCGGCATCGGCTCGTCGCATCAGATCAAGCTTTTTTGCCTCACTGAGTGAGTCCAGGGGGTTGATTGGCGCATACAGGGCGGGCGGCGTGGCGGGGCCGGCGATTGCGCGCGCCCCGTGCTGTCCGGCCTGTGCGATCGCCCGTGCAGCGCCAGCGGCGTCCAGCAGACGTGTCAGCTCCAGGCTGTCGGTGTAGGCGAAGCCGGTCTTTTCGCCACTCATCGCACGCAGACCCGCACCCTGCTCGATACTGTGACTGCCCTCCTTTATGATTCCGTCCTCCAGCACCCAGGATTCCAGCCGACCGTATTGAAAGTAGATGTCCGCGGCATCCACCTGCCGGCTCAGCAGGCGATCCATCACCTGTGAAAGATGGGCTTCACTCAGCCCGGGCGTA
>CAMYJV010000208.1 GCA_947258805.1 uncultured Gammaproteobacteria bacterium
ACCTCGGCCTGGC
The DNA here is from genome assembly GCA_947258805.1 of uncultured Gammaproteobacteria bacterium. Next base: position 14 of record CAMYJV010000208.1, read on the forward strand.
CGTGCTGGTGAACGTGCCCCTCGGCCGCGGTCGCCTGTTCCGCGCGGTGCAGGGGCAGCCGCTGCCCGACTGGGCCGCCGAGTTCGGCGCCAGGAGCTGGGCCCAGTTCTTCCTGAAGTACGTGATTGGCCACCCGGCCGTTACCTGCGCCATTCCCGGCATGCGCAAGGCCAGCCACGTCGAGGACAACCTCGGCGCCGCCACCGGGGCACTGCCCACGCCGGCCCAGCGGGCACGCCAGGAAACCTGGTTCGACATTTTGTGAAGCGGTTCCGCCGCGCCTTCACAAACTACTCGAATCACGGTTGCCAAATCGTTGAACCGGGGAGATACTGCGCCCTGGCCCCACAAACCCAGGAGGTGATCCATGTCTAGTGAGATATTGCAGGTAATCAACCAACCTTTGCGTCTCGGCTTGGCTACGGAGCAACCTCCGGGTTCAAGCTGACCGCTAGGGTCTTCGCGACCCAGAGGTGGGGGATTACCCGATCTCACGGAGGCCCGCACAAGCGGGCCTTCTCTTTTTCTGGCCGTCTAGACCCGCTCTCCGCCGGGACTGCAGGGTTCCGTCGGGGCGCCGCCGGCCCCGGCACCCACCCGGCGCCGCATCCAGTCCAGCATGATGGCGAAATTGTCCGGCGCGTTGCGGTGCAGGTTCGGGTTGTGATCGGTATCGGCCACCAGCACGGTTTCGAGGCATGCCTCCGGACCAAAGAAACGGGCTTCGTGGGCCATGACAGCAGCATGGTCGGTGCAGTCCAGGTCACCGCCGCACACGACGAAATCGTCTTCGCCCAGCAATATCAGCACGGGCACCGTGAGATCCCTCGACTGCGGTCCGAAGTACTTGGCGCTCGATAGGACTTCACCCAGAGCGGTGGGCTGACGATTCAGCTCATCCGTCTCGATTACTTTTGGATCCGCATTTTCCGGGGTGTAGAAGGTGTCGCCCCGGCTGTCGGGCTTCGAAATTACATAGGTCGGGTCCACCAACTGGCCCACGAAGGGTCCCTTGAAGGCCGCAAAGTCCACGCCGGTGCGCATGGCCATCGTGAAGCCCGGGTTGGTGTTGTGGGCAAAGCCCGTCAGAATCACGCCCGCGACGCTGTCCGGATAACGCAGCGCGTGGGCAATGGCGGTGACTGAACCGAAGGAATGGCCCACCGTGGCCACCGCAAGAAACGAATGCGCTTCATTCAGAGCGGCCATGACCTGCTGCAGCACATCGGCCTGCCGATCAACATTCAGCAAGACGCCCGGCGGATGGTCGCTGCGGCCAGTACCGAGGCGGTCGAAATGGAAAGTGGCGTAGCCGTCCCGCAGCGCCGCCCGCACGTAGGAATAGGTGTCTGCCTGGTACGGAAAGTCCCAGTAGACCGACCCGTAGCCCGAGCCGGAGACCAGCACCTGCAGCACCCGCCCTGTCGGCGGCCCCGGGGAACAGAGGTCGCCCACCACGTCGAACTCGAACACGCTGCCCGGAGACAGCCTTGCCGGAATGACCAGCTCCGTGCAGCTAACCCCTGGTAATTCAGCGGCAGTCTGCAGCGCCACGCCGGCCGGACCCTGCAGCGGTCTACCCATGCCGCCGGATTTCAGAAAGCCGACCAGCACGGCAACCACAAGCAGCGCGATCAATACTCCCAGCACGCGCCGGGTTCGGGACCCCCTGGCCACTCTGGTAACCGCCTAGTTACCCGGCGGTCTCACCGGTGCGTCGTCTGCGGTGGTCATCAATGTACCGGGTGGGATTGCGCCGGTGGCCAGTGCCTTCAGATAGTCGGGCGTCGCGATATGACAATACACCTGCCCCTCGAACCGCTCCGGCAGGATCAGGGTCACCCAGCTGTCATAGTCCTGGAACAGGCCCGGTGAGTTCAGGTGAATCGTGCCGTCCTCGGCAAGGTAGCTGAGCTCGAAATCACTGAGATACGACTGCCCGGTGGTGGACGGCTCGTTGTCATTCACAACGAAGGCCCCGGCCTTGTCCGCCGCGGCGCTGTCGCCCGCTGCCTCGAGTTCCGCCACTGCCTGGGCCTGCGCCATGCGCGTAATCGTCGGGCAGAACAATTGTTCCCCGGCGGCATCCTCGCCATAGGCATCGCGCAGGTGGGCCGAGCCCTTCACCTTGCACGACACCATGATCGGCATGTCGCCCTTGTAGGTCACCACCTGGTAGATCAGGTGGTAGTCCACTTTGGGCTTTGACCGGCGGTAGGCGGGCATATTCGTGAACACCGTGTTGGCACCGGTGCGCTCGGTATTCGCGAGCACCTGCTGCACGACCATGCAGAATTCTTCCGTGGTGGGATCCGGCAGTGTTGTTGTCTGCGCTCCGGCCGGCGATACCGCTGCGACGATTGCCAACGATGCGACAAGACTCGGGATCAGATTCATCTTCTTTACCTCCACGATGCAGGAATGGCGGCAGTCTAATGGCTGCCGCACGGAATTTGGCCCCAGACATCAATTGTTCAGCTGGTGGTCAATTGGCGCCTGGCCCCATTTTTTCGGCGAAGCGCGGCTTCACGCGGCAGCCCGCTCGGATTCTTCGACACGCCGGCTCTTCAGCGCAACTGCCACGAACAGCAGCGCGCCGGTCAGCACGGCGAGGGTCATGAATGCCGCCTGGTAACCTGCAGTGCCGCCGCCGCGCGATGCCGCCACACCTCCGACGATCGCCGCCCCGAGCAGCTGGCCCACTGCCATGAAAACATTCAGCAGGCCCTGGCTCGCAGCCCGGTCTTCCGCCCGTGCCTCTTGCAACATGATGTAGCGAAACGGCGCGCCCAGAAGTGACGCCAGGCCGAGACCGCCAATTATGCCGCCGATGATGAACACGGCAATGCTCATGCTGAACTGCGCGTAGATCAGCAGACCCGCCAGTACGCAGGTCAGCCCGAACAACACAATCACACGCGAGCCGGTCCGGTCCAGCAAGCGGCCCACCACCGGCGCCGCGATCGTCATAGCCAGCACGCTCGGTAACAGCAGCCACGCGGCGGTGGATTCCGTAACACCGATTCCGGCGACCGCGAGCGCCGGAAAAAATACTGACCCGGACTCGACGGTGCCCACGCCCAGTGCAATCGAGACCGTCAGGCGCAGCTGCTTCGAGGCGAAGAAACTAGGGCGGACGATCGGATCGGCGGCACGCTGCTCCACACGCCAGAACAGCGGCAGCCCGACCAGCGTCACCAGCAGGAAGGGCCAGACGGCCGTCGACGCAAGACTCGCCGCGAGCCGGGAACTGTCGAGGTCGGTAACGGCTACGGCCGGCGTCACCAGGGCCATGGACAGCACCGCGGCGCCAGCCCAGTCGAAGGGCCGCGACTCGACCGCGCCGGATCCCGGCAGCAGTTTTACCGCCTGCCAGATCAGCAATGCCGCGATCGGCAGGTTAATCAGGAACAGCCAGTGCCAGGACCAGCGCAGCAGGATGCCGCCGAGCACCGGGCCGATCAGGAACGCGAGACCGAACACCGCACCGATCAGGCCAAGGGCGCCGCCACGCTTGTCCCGCGGAAACGTGTCGCCAATGACGGCGGCGGCAACGGGAAAGATGCCAGCGGCGCCGAAGCCCTGGACTGCGCGCGCAAACAACAGGAATTCCACGCTGGGAGCCAGC
>CAMYJV010000209.1 GCA_947258805.1 uncultured Gammaproteobacteria bacterium
GGGCGTGCCGCAGGTGACCATGTGATCCGTTGCGATGTTGACGATCTCTCGCCCGGTTCCCTGGGCCAGCATCATGGGGATCACCGCGCGACCGAACAGGTATTCACCCTTCATGTTGGAGCCAACAATGCGCTCGTAGTCGGCGAGGGTTTTGTCCAGATCATCGTCGGCAACGCTGGCGCCCCAGACGCCGGCATTGTTGACGAGGATGTCTATGCTGCCGAACGCGTCCCGGGCCCCGTCCACCACGCGGCGCACATCGTCTGGCTGAGAGACATCGGCGCGCCAGCCGGCGGCCTTGACGCCGGACTCGCGCAGCGTGTCCGGCAGGGTGTCGACTTCCTCTCGAACATCGCAAACGGCAACGTTGACGCCTTCCCTCGCCAGGGCCAGGGCGTAGGCATTGCCGAGACCCACCGCCGCTCCCGTGACGATGGCATTTTTGCCTTTCATTTCAACCATGTTTCAGCCTCCTTTGTAGAAAATCCAGGGCAGGTCCAGGAAGGTCTTGATTCCCGGCTCCGCGTCGCAGACGTAGGGAATGGCATTCACCGCGTGCATGGCGGTGGCCATCAGGCCGTCGGAGATCCAGTCCGGGGCCATCTCGATACGCATGCGCGGGTCACCTTCGATGGCAATGGTGTGGTTGCCGGTGGGCCAGTGGTGGGCCACGGACTCGTGCATCCGCCAGACGGTCTCGTGAACGATGCGTTTTTCGCCCGCCACCTGGCCGGACCATTCCCAGCGTTGACCCGCAACGGTCCCCGCCTGCACCGTCCCGGAAGCGGTCTTCAGATCCGCAGGCGCGGCTTCAAGGGTCATCTCATCGACAATTTCATCCAGCGCCAGCCCGATGCCGTCGGCGACCAGTTGGATACTCTCGGCGAAAAGGCCGTTCAACCACTTGCGCCGTCGAGCCCCTTCGCGCTCGAACACCTCCAGCGTCGAGCCGAAGCCCATGCTGTCGAACATAATTTCCGGCGAAGGATAAAACTGAAAGTTCGAGATCTCGCGAATGGTGATGCTGGAGATGTTCCGCGACATGGCGCTCATGGTGAGCGGCAGCAGGTCGCCCATCCAGCCCGGGTTCAGCCCCGTCGAGTGAAAGGTGCTGCCACCGGCCCGACAGGCGTCTTCGAGGCGCGAAACCAGGGCGGGTCCGTGCACCTTGGGATGCAAGTAGCCCACCACGGTGATCACGTTCTTGCCGCCGGCCAGCAGCGCGCAGATGTCCTCGATGTCCTGGTCTTCGTTGTCCCCGTAGACCAGGGACGCCAGCGGCGCGTGGACAACCAGGTCCGCGTCGCTGTCGAGTATCGCCTGAATGTCCCCGCTGGCTGAGATGCCCAGTGGCTCCAAGCCGATCAGCTCGCCGACGTCTTTGCCGACTTTGTCTGCCGACCGTACGTGCAGCCCCACCAGTTCCAGGTCTGAACGACGAACGGCTTCCGCCGCTGCATGCCGACCCACCGTGCCGCTGGCCCACTGATAGATCCGGTGCCCCATAACGCCCCCACGTTCCCCCCGAAGGTTTGCAAGTATACGACCTGCACCACTAAGCTTCACCGGTACTTTAAAAATTACATGGGGAATGAGGGGACAATGACGATTATCGATCGGTTCAGGCTCGACGGTCAGGTGGCGCTGGTTACCGGCGGCGGTAGAGGCATCGGCGAAGGTCTGGCGCTGGGGCTTGCCGAAGCCGGCGCCGACGAGGGGGTTCCGCGACCCAGGACGAATGAGATCGAAGCGGTCGCGGAGAAAGTCCGCGCCCTCGGCAGGCGTGCGGTTGCGATCACCGCAGACATCATGGACATGGAGCAGGTCCAGACGCTGGCCGAACAGGCGGCCAAGGACATGGGACGCCTGGACTGCTGGGTGAGCAACGCCGGCGGCGCCGACGACCGGGTTCCGCGCACCCTCATGGAGATGCCCGAGCGGCAGTGGGACTTCCAGCTCAACCTCAACCTGAAAGCCGTCTGGACCGGCGCCCAGGCTGCCTCGAAGATCATGAAGGAACAGGGTAGCGGCACCATCATCAACATCTCATCCGTCGCCGCCTACGGGGCCGCGCCCTTCAACGGGCCCTACGCGGTGGCCAAGGCCGGCGTCAACAACCTGACCCAGACTCTGGGCGTGGAGATGGCGCCATTGGGGATCAGGGTGAACGGCGTGGCGCCCGGGCCCATTCCCACCGAGGTGTTTCTGGAGTTTCTCGGGATCACGGAAGCAGAGATACCCGAACTTGGCGAACGCTTTCAGATCCCGCTGGGTCGCGTGGGCACGCCGGAGGACATCGCGCCGGCGGTCGTTTACCTGGCCTCGGAGGCTTCCAGCTGGATGACCGGCCAGACCATCAGCGTGCGTGGCGGCCCCTGAAATTCAAGCCGACGTTTTTCAGGCGGATTGAGGAAGGGCGAAAGTCTTGTCGAAGGTCTCGATGGCTTCGCCCGCCGGGCCGCGGAGAAAGGCGAAGCCGCCGTTGGGCGGAATGATGTAGCCGCCCAGGCCGGTTGCTTCTATGCCGCGGCCGATCGCGGCGATGTCACGTCCTACCAGCCTGAAGTGATTGGCACCGGGGTAACGTTTGCCCCAGTCATCGAAATCGAGACGGCGCGCTTCCGGGGTCACCCGCACATCAACGCGACCGTGGATACCCTGCAGCCGGTAGCGCTCGTCGCCGGCGCCGGCGACCCGGGTAACCGGCACGTCCAGCACCTCCTCAAAGAACCGTCGCGCCTTGGGAAAATCCTCCGGCGCGTAGTGGAGAATGGCGAAAGGTTCGTTTCGGGTGAGAATGGAGCGCTGCCCATCCCGCCAGTCGAAACGGATGCCGGCTTCTTCTTCGCAGGCCACGGGATCGGAGTAAGCACAGTCCGGATCCGCCGCCTGCATGGCCCGATAAGCGTCCAGCGGGTCATCAACCTGAATGCCGATGATCAGGTCCCCCTGGGCCGGATGCTGCCAGTCCCGTGCCTTGAGCCCCGCCGGCTGTATCTCGATGAGATCGATCTGCTGCCCGGTAACGGGATTTTCGACGTAATGGGTATGGTACTCGTCGCCCAGGACGGGAGCCGTGACCTGACCGATGAAGTCGTCTTCCACATTGCGAAATATGAGGGGCTCGGGCGCACCGGGCTGATGGCCGGTAAAACCGATGGCTCGCAGCACCGCTTTGGTTTGATGAATGTCGGTACAGCTGATGCCGTGGTGGATCTGAACGAGTGAGAACATAAGCGCCGGTTGCCTTCCCAACGGAAGAAAACTATAACACGGCCCCTCAGAGAGACCGCCGTACGAGAAAATCGAAACAGGGAGCATTCCATGCCTACGCCCGCCATCGCGCATTTCGGAACCACAATCATTGAAGTCGCTCCGGATGCGGAGGCCGATCAGAAACAGGTACCCATCACCGGCGCGCTGAGCAGAACCCTGGAGTTTCTGCGCATCCTCGGTTTTCAGCCGGCCATGGAGAACATGTACCCGGGGGTGGGCCGGCAGTACATCTGGCGACGCGGGAACGTGGGTGACGTCGACTATATCGAGCAGGACAACTTCACGTCCTACAGCGCCAGCCCGAGGCCGGCCACGGACAGTCCAAGAGCCGGCGATACCGTATTCCGCATGACTGTTCCGGACGCTGGATGATGCGGGCCTGGTAGAACCAGACGATGCCTCTCAGCGCGCGGCCTTTCTCGACGGCAGCCGGGACTGGCTGCTGATCCGTGGGCCCAACGGTCAGCAGTACGAGCTGGGAGCCACTCAGCCCACGGTAGCCGGCAACCACACCGTTTACGTATGGACGCCTGACGATCGGCTGGACGATGTGGCTGAACGCTACGCCGAGCACTTCGGCCTGAAGACCGCGGGCACCGAAGATTTTCACGGCGCTGGCCGGGTGATGCGCCTGGCCAGAGACGAACCGGGCTTGACCATCGGCCTGCTGCACGCCAGCACTAACGGGCTTGCCGAACGCTGGACCGACGACATTTTCAAAGAGGCCGGCTACTCCCATTTCCGCCTCGGCGCGCTGGACAAGCCGGCAACAGAGGCCGCCACCCGACAGGCATTTCCTGCCGGCGGCGACGTGTCATTCGTGTACTTCGAAGATTCCTATCTGGAGCTGGTGCAGGCCTGAGCCGCCCCTCAGTCCGGCAACGCGAATGCCATGATGTGATCGCTGGCCGGCGTGCCGAAGGAATAGTGCCCACCTGCCGCGATGACCACGTACTGCTTACTGTCGGGGCCCAGGCGATAGGTCATGGGCGTCGCATGGCCGCCGGTGGGCAGCCGACCACGCCATAGCTCCTTGCCCGAACCGGTGTCGAACGCCCGCAGAAAGTAGTCGGTGGTGGCGGCAATGAAGGTCAGGCCGGAAGCCGTGGCTGCCGGGCCGCCCATGTTGGGCACCCCGTCAATGAACCAGAAGGGAAACGGCGCCAGGTCGCGAGTGGTGCCCAGGGGTACCTGCCAGAGCAACTCGCCAGACGCCAGATCGATGCCCGCCAGGGTGCCCCAGGGCGGCGGCGTGCAGGGCACCTCCAGCGGCGAGAAGAAGCCGACCCAGCGCAGGTCGCAATAAGGGGTTCCCGCCGAAGGCTCGATGGTCGCGAATTTGCTGGCCAGCGGGTCCGCCGCGCGCGCTTCCGCGGCAGCCTCGCACTGGTCCCGAGGCACCAGCTGGACGATGCTGGCCATGTGCAGCGTGTTCACAACCAGTATGTTCCGACGGTAGTCGAGGGCAGCTCCTCCCCAGTTCTGGCCGCCCACCGCGCTGGGAAAGTGGATGGAGCCCTGCACCGATGGTGGGGTGAACAGCCCTTCGGCCCGGATGTTCTGCATCCGCTCGCGACAGGCGCCACGATCCCAGGGCGTGAAACCCCAGACATCGTCGGCGGTGAATTTCGTATCCACCAGGGTCGGCGGCCGGGTCGGAAACGGCTGGGTCGGCGCCGTGAAGTCACCCGGCGCAGCACCCTGAGGCACCGGCCGTTCTTCGACGGGAAACAGCGGCTCGCCGGTTTCCCGATCGAGCAGAAAGATGTAACCCATCTTCGTGGTCTGGGCCAGGGCACGGACAAGCCGTCCGTCCATCTCGACGTCATACAGCGTCGGCTGGGACGGCACGTCGTAGTCCCAGATGTCGTGGTGCACGGTCTGGAATCGCCACACCACCTTGCCGGTCTCCGCGCTCAACGCCACCACGGAGCTGGAGTAGTAGTCCGACCCGTTGCGATGGCCGCCGTAGTAGTCGGGCGACGTATTGCCAGTGGGCACGTACACCAGGCCAAGGTCCGGGTCCGCGGAGATGAACGACCAGACGTTGGTGGTTGCCCGCTGGTAACGCTGCTCTCCGCCCGGACCTCCGGCCGGATCTCCGGCAGGGTCTCCGGCAGGGTCGAGAATCGGCGCCTGCCCTGGCGGAATCGGATCCCAGTACCAGGCCAGCGCGCCGGTATTCAGATCGTAGGCCCGAAGTCCGGGCAGCGCTGACCGGTGAGCGCGTCCAGCGCAACCAGCCTGGCATCCAGCACGGGCGCGACGATCTGGTGATGACAGGCCGCACCTTCCGGGATCCGCGAGCTCGTCCAGGAGCTGACCCCGCGGCAACGTGGCACCGCGTACGTGTCCAGGTCCACTTCCGGATCGAACACCCAGCGTTCCTCACCGGTCTCGGCATCGATGGCGAAAATCCGGTTGAACGGCGTGCAGTAGTAGAGGTTGTCCTGAAACAGAATCGGCGTGACCTGCAGCGCCGTCTGCAGCGGCTCCACAGGATAGTTGTTGCCATCGATGAAGTTACCGCCGTCACGATAGTCGCCGGAGCGGTGCATCCAGGCGACCTCCAGCCGATGCACGTTGTCCGGAGTGATCTGCGTGGCCGCCGCATAGTGGCCGCCACCCAGAGCGCCACCGGCCTGGGGCCAGCCCGACGTCGGGCCATCGTAGTCGATGGCGGGACCCTGCCCGCAACCGCCGGACAGACACAGAACCAGCAGAAAAACAAACCAACGCACGCAACCCCCTGATCGCCCTGAACCTCGCGTATTCATCGGACCACATTCGCGCGCCGATGTCGACGCGGTCCGACCGAGACCCCTATACTGCGAACCACAAATACGGGAGGAAACAAATGATTCGAAGCTTCATCATCGTGGCTATCGCAGCAACCGCCTGGGGCTGTGGCGCGCCGCCTCAAGGTTCAGCGGACACAGCAACGGACACAGCAACGGACACAAGGGCCGACATCGCAGCCATCCGGGCGCTCCAGGCGGACTGGAACAAGGCCGTGGAGGCGGGCAGCATCGATGGCTACGTCGCGGTGCTGGACGACGACGTAGAGCTCATGCCAACGGACGCGGAGCCGATCCGGAGCGCGGACAACTACCGGGCCTTCCTGCAGCCGGTATTCGTCAACGATACCTTCCGCATCGAGGCGGTGGGGCCTGCCGAAATCGTCGTGGACGGCGACCTCGCCTACGCGCGCTACGACTACATCATTCATCGCTCACCGAAAGACAGCGACGAGACCTTCAGCACCCTGCGTAAATATCTCGACGTGATGCGGCGTCAGCCGGACGGCAGCTGGCGAGTGCTCAAGCACGTCTGGAACTACAACGAGGCGGGCCTGGTGCCCTAGCCAGCGGCAAGGAGATCTCCTTGAACCCTGTCAATCGGCTGACGCCCGCGGCGCTGATTCAGAATCTGCTGACGCAACAACGGAGCCAGCGGAACTCTACAAGGCCCGCTGCGCCCAGTGCCACGAAGGCGGCTTTCCGAAAGCGCCGCACCTGGTGACCTTTCAGCTGCTGGGTCGCGACGCCATTTATGCCGCCATGACCGAAGGCCTGATGCGCGAGCATGCTCAGGGTCTTTCCGACCAGGAACTGCAGGCGCTGGCAACCCACCTGGGCGGCAGCGCGCGCGCGACGTCACCGACGAAGATTTGCGATGCGCCCTGGGTTCCTGAGGAAGGCCAGCCCCAGCAGGTTCCCGAGGGTTGGGGGATCACGCCGGAAGGTACGCGGTTCATCACGGACGAGCTGGCCCGGCTGCCTCGAGATCGGATACCGGACCTGGAGCTGAAGTGGGCCTTCGCCTACCCCGGCGCCACCCGGGCCCGCAGCCAGCCCGCCTACTACAAGGGCGCGGTGCTGGTGGGCAGTCAGGACGGCACCGTCTACGCGCTGAGCCTGCAGACCGGCTGCGCGTACTGGACTTTCAAAGCGGCGGCGGAAGTTCGCAACGCCATTGCCATTGGTCCGGGCCTCGCCAGGCCGGGCCTCGCCGGACCGGGAACCGTGGCCTTCTTCGGCGACCTGCAGGGCAACGTGTACGCCCTGGATGCGGACAACGGCCGGCTGATCTGGCAGAACCGGGCCAACGACCACGCACACGTGACGCTCACCGGGGCGCCGCGACTGCACGGCGACCGGCTCTACGTGCCGCTGTCCTCCACGGAGTGGGCTGCCGCAGCCGATCCGTCCTACCCCTGCTGCACCTTCCAGGGCGGCGTGGTGGCCATGGACACGGCCAGCGGCGAAAAGCTCTGGACCGCCTACTCCATCACCGAAGCCCCAACGCCGACGGGCGAGCTCAACAGCGGCGGCGCCAAGCGCCACCACCCGGCTGGTGCCCCGATCTGGAACAACCCCACCATCGACAGCAAACGCAACCGCCTGTACGTGGGCACCGGCGAGGCTTATACCTCCCCCGCCGCACCCACCAGCGACTCGGTGCTGGCATTCGATCTGGACAGCGGCGAGATGGTCTGGTCTTTCCAGGCCACCGCGGGCGACGCCTGGAACATGGCGTGCTTCATCGGCGGCGGCACCAACTGCCCGGAGGAGGACGGCCCGGACGTGGATTTCGGCGCCTCGCCCATGCTGATCACCCTGCCCGACGGCCGGGATCTGGTCATCGCCGGGCAGAAGCTGGGCGTGATCTACGCCCTGGACCCGGACAACGACGGCGCGCTGGTATGGAAGAACAAGATCGGCCGCGGCGGCTGTGCCGGCGGCGTGCACTGGGGCATGGCGGCCAGCCCGGAGCGCATCTACGCGCCCAACGCCGACACCGTGTTCAGCGGCCGCTTCAAAGGCGAACGCAAGCCCGGGCTGTTTGCGTTGGAGCCGGCTACGGGAGAAATCGCCTGGTTCACCCCTGCCCCCGACGTCTGCGCGCCCGAAGATCGCC
>CAMYJV010000210.1 GCA_947258805.1 uncultured Gammaproteobacteria bacterium
GAATGGCCTCCTTCTGGATGGCGGTGGGATTGGTATAGCCCTCTTCGGAGAGCGCGCGCAAAAGTTCAGCCGACAGGCCGAGGGATTCAAACGACATTGGGTAGTTTTCCTGGGACACCCACACGGACAACAGGGCCCGATGCGGTCAAGGGGTGTGGAGTTTGTTGTGCCACGGTGCGTGGCATTCAGACGAGGCGCAGACCGATTAAGCACCCTGAGCGGCGTACGTTAACAGAAATCCGGCTCTCGCGCTTTACTCACCCGGTTCTACAGACTTTCCGGGCCCTTCAGGACGACTCCTCCGGCGCCTGTTTGACGATACGGTCACCGAACGTTTCGGCCACATGTTCGGCGAAGCTCTGCCCGGCAGAGGCGTAAAAGTTGAACACGGCCTGCACGCCGGCCTTGCGCAGTGCCTCCTCGTGATCGGGGTAGCGCGCGACAGAGGCCAGATCGAAGTCGTACCCCTGTTCCCGCAGCAGCGCGGCCACGGCCATGTTTGATTCATGGACGTTGAATGCCAGCACCGCAAGCTTGAGGTGGCCACTGCGTTCGGCGCGTGCCCAGAAGTCGGCGTCCGTCGCATCGCCCTGGGTCACGTTGCGTCCCTGCTCACGATGCCGCACGACCGCATCCTCGTTGACGTCTATCCCCAGTACTACATCCCCCCAATGAGCCCGAAGATAGTCGTAGGCACCGGTCCCCACACGGCCCATGCCGAATACAATCACCTGGGCCTTGCCGGCGCGGATCAACTCGTCACCGGGCAGGCGCTTGCGGGTCTCGAACCGGTGCAGAGGGTGGCGCCAGCGGCGGTACATCGATTTGGACATGGCGTTCAATGGTGCAGCCAGCAGGAAGCTGAAAGCGAGACTGAGCGCCAGGACGGAAAGCCAGGCATAGTCCAGCCAGGCATGGTTCACCCCGATGGCGCCGACAATCAGACCAAACTCACTGAAGTTGCTCAGGCCGAGCGAGGCCAGGGTAGCACTGCGCGTACGCATACGCTGGCGCGTCATCAACAGGAAATACAGTGCGGTCTTGATCGGCACGATCAGCGCAACCAGCAGCAGTGCGGTGCCGACAGCGGCCCAGCTGAGATTCCCTGACAGGCCGATGGTGAGAAAGAAGCCGATAAGAAAAAGGTCTTTAAAACCCAACAGCGACTTGGCCAGTTCGTTCGTCTTGCGGTGGCCGGCCAAAAGGATCCCGAGAACCAGGGCACCGAGGTCTGCCTTTATGCCGACCGACTCGAACAGGGCTGCGCCGGCCAGCGGCAGGATCCAGCCCATCAGGATCAGCAGTTCACCATGACCGACCTTTTCCAAGAGCTTGAACAGCAAAGGACGCAACGGTATCAGTCCGAGCAGCAGCAGGGCCCAGGGGCTCGGGACCTTGCCGGCCGAGGCGGCGATGAAAATGACTGCGAAGATGTCCTGGACAATCAACAGGCCGATGGCGACGCGGCCGTGAATGGCGTCCATTTCGCCACGGGCCTCGAATATCTTGACTGCGAATACCGTGCTGGAAAAACTCAGTGCAAAACCGATCAGCAGGGCCGTGCCTGGCGAGATGTACGAAAAAAGGCCCAGCCCGAGCAGTCCGAACGCCAGAATCAGCAGGGTGACCAGCAGGCTGATCAGCAGCATGTGCACGCTGGCGCTCAGCCAGACGACCGGGGCGGCAAGATCTTTCAGGTGCAGCTTCAGTCCGATGGTGAACAGCAGCAGGGTGACGCCGAGGTCGGCGATCTCCTGCAACAGGATCGTATTTTGCATACCCATGGCGCCAAGCACGAAGCCGGCGGCGAGGAAACCGATGAGGGGCGGCAGGCCGGTAAATCGTGCAAGCAGCCCCAGGGCGAAGGCGACCAGCAGCGGAACGACATGCATGACGTCGACCGCTGCCAGGTTGATAGGAGCCAGATTCTGCATGGGGTGGTATTCAGCGATTGCCAGGTGCCGGTGATGATCGCACGAAGGCTATCGGGAACCTAAAAAAACGACGCACTTGGCGGGTGGTCGCGGGATGGTGACACGCTTGAGCCGATCTGCTGCACTGTATTGAGGATTTAGTGTTTACTGATATTCTAAGTCGTTGTACGATATTGCTTATTGCGAATCATTATCATTAAAGGCGATCCCCGTGACCCAGGCAGTTCCACTCGTCGATTTGGCTGTAGGGCAGCGTCTGCGCCTGGTCCGGGTTGACGGCGGCAAGCGGCTGAAACGCCGTCTTCTGGCCCTGGGGCTGGTTGTCGGCGGCGAGGCCGAGCTGGTTCAGCGTCGCCCGGGTGGCGTGGTACTCGCGCGCGGCGGCAACCGCGTCGCACTGGGCGAGGGCGTGGCGCATAAGCTCTATGCCGAGGTGCTGGATTGATGGGCGCTGCTGACGTCAAGGCAGAGGCTGACCGCCGACGGCCCCTCACGATCGCCGTCGCCGGCAACCCGAACTGTGGCAAGTCGGCGCTGTTCAATACGCTGACCGGCATTCGGCAGAAGACCGGCAACTGGCCCGGTGTCACGGTGGAGCGCAAACTGGGTCGCTGCCGGATCGACGGGCGCGATATCAGCGTGGTGGACCTGCCCGGAATCTATTCGTTCGACGCCGCCTCGCTGGACGAGCGTGTGACGCGGGACTATCTGCTGTCGCGCGAGGCCGACCTGGTGCTCAATGTCGTCGACGCGGCAAACCTCGAGCGCAACCTTTACTTTTCCGTGCAACTGCTTGAGATGGGCGTGCCCCTGGTGCTTGCCCTGAACATGATGGACGTGGCCCGCAAACGTGGCATCCATATCGACGCGCAGGAGCTGTCCAAACGGCTCGGCTGTCCGGTTGTCCCGACAGTAGCGACCACGGGCGAGGGTCTGAGCGAGCTGCAGGCAAGCATGCTGGCGGTCGCCGACAAGCGTCTGGCGCCGGGTTTTACGCTGGCTTTGGACGAGGCGGTTGAACAGGCCCTGCTGCGACTTGAACCCCTGCTGCCGGATGCTGACAAGGCCAATCGGCGCTGGTTGGCACTCAAGATGCTGGAGGCCGACAGTGATGAGCCCGTGTCGGAGCGCATCGATGGGGCTGTCGCCGATGTAAGACACTGGGTGGAAGAAAGATACGGCAAGGATGTCGGCCTGGCGATCGCGGACAGCCGTTACACCCATGCGCATACCCTGGCGCGTGCGGTCGTGAAGCAGGCGGCCGGACCGACTCGCACGCTGAGCGATCGCATCGACCGCCTGGTGCTGGGGCGCTGGACCGGCATCCCGCTTTTCCTGGCGGTGATGTATCTGATGTTCCTTTTCACCATCAACGTCGGTGGCGCCTTCATCGATTTCTTTGACGGTGTGGCCGGTGCGCTGTTTGTCGACGGCCTGGGTGAACTGATCACGGCTGCCGGCGGCCCGGGATGGCTGCGCGTGCTGCTGGCCGATGGCGCCGGGGCGGGGCTGCAGGTGGTGGCGACCTTTATCCCGATCATCACGGCGCTGTATCTGTTCCTGTCGGTGCTCGAGGACTCCGGGTACATGGCGCGCGCGGCCTTCGTGATGGACCGTTCGATGCGCGCGATCGGCCTGCCGGGCAAGGCCTTCGTACCACTG
>CAMYJV010000211.1 GCA_947258805.1 uncultured Gammaproteobacteria bacterium
GAGCAAGCGGCAAACTCTCATCTATGTCAGTACCGGATTAAAACTCCCCAATAGTGCCGATTGAAAATTCCCCGGTTTGCGGCTTCACGGCCAGAATCAGCCACCGTTTCCCTGAAGCAACGAGGGAACGAAGCGGTGGTACGACTGAGGGAGATTGTTTTGATACACGATTTGAAACGGCAGGGTCTCAGCCTGTCAGCGATTGCCCGCAAGACCGGTCTCGATCGCAAAACTGTACGCAAGTATCTTGATCGGGGCCTTCAGGCTCCGGCCTACGGACCACGGCCTGCGCGGCCTCGACGACTTGAGCCCTATGAAGGTTATCTGCGCGAGCGGATTACCGCCGTTCCTGGTCTTTCCGGACAACGGCTGCTGCGGGAGATCAAGGAGCTTGGCTATGAGGGTGGTTACACGGCGGTGACGGATTTTCTGCGCGATGTGCGCCCGCAGCAACGGCCCGTCTTCGAGCGCCGGTTCGAGACGCCACCGGGCAAACAGGCCCAGGTCGACTTTGCCGAATTCAAAGTCGAGTTCGATGATGAGCCGACAGCTGTGCGCAAGGTCTGGCTGTTCTCCATGGTGCTTGGCCACAGCCGCTGGATGTGGGGCCGGTTCTGTGCCGGCCAGGATCTGCAGACCGTTCTGCGCTGTCACATTGCCGCCTTCGATGCCATGGGCGGCGCCAGCGCGGAGGTCCTCTATGATCGCATGAAGACGGCGGTGATTGGTGAGGACAGCGAGGGTGTGGTGACCTACAACTCTTCGCTGGTCGCACTGCTCAACCACTACGGCTCCGCTCCGCGGGCCTGCCGGCCCTACCGGGCCAAAACCAAGGGCAAGGTGGAACGGCCCTTCCGTTATATCCGCCAGGACTTCTTCCTTGGCCGCACCTTCCGCGATTTGCAGGACCTGAATGACCAGTTCGATCAGTGGCGCATTGGCATCGCCAATCCGCGCAGGCACGCCACGACCGGCCGGATCGTGGACGAGGCCTTCGCCGCGGAACAACCGGCCCTGATCGGTCTGCCGGCGATTGCCTATAGCGCCGTGCTGACGATTGAACGCCGGGTCTCCCATGAGGGTATGGTCTCGCTCGGCGGCAATCTCTATAGCGTGCCGGACACCACCCGAAAGCGCGTCGTCGAAGTCCAGAACCATCCCTGTCACGTGCGGATCTTCGAAGACGGTGTGCTGATCGCCAGCCATCCCGTTCTTGAGGGCAAGAACCAGCGCCGGGTCGATCCGACACACAGGAAGGCACCACCGGTGCAGGTCCGCCAACCGGTACCGGCGGCAGGCGTGGCCCGTAGGCCGCTGGCCTTCTACGATGCCGTCGGCCGGCGGCTGGCAGCGACAGGGGCCGCGTCATGACCGAGCTTCTCGACAATATTCGAACCAGCCTGGTCGGATTGAAGATGCCGCGCGCATTGGAGGCCCTGGATCATACCGTGCAGCGGCTGGAAAAGGGTGAGATCGGTGCCCTGGAAGCCATCGACGGCCTGCTCGGCGAAGAATACACCCTGCGCGAGGGCCGCCGGATTGGCATGGCCCTGATGACAGCCAGGCTGACCCCGCCCAAGACGTTGGAAAGCTTTGACTTCACCTTCCAGCCATCGTTGGATCGCCATCGGATCCTGGCGTTGGCGCAACTCGACTTCATCACCCGAACCGAGGTGGTTCACTTCCTCGGACCGCCGGGGACCGGCAAAAGCCACCTTGCCACCGCGCTGGGCGTTGCCGCAGTCAAGGCCGGCAAGAGCGTCTACCGCTCAACACTGGCGGACTTGATCGAGGCGATGGGCAAGGCCGAACGGGAGGGCCGCCTGGTCGATAAAATCCGTTTCTATGCCAGAACCGCACTGCTGATCGTCGATGAGATCGGCTACCTGCCGATCACTCCGGGTGGCGCCAATCTGTTCTTCCAGCTCGTCAATGCCCGCTATGAAAAGGGCGCCATGATCCTGACCTCCAACAGGAGCTTTGCCGAATGGGCCGACGTCTTCGGCGATCCCGTCGTCGCAACAGCTTTGCTCGACAGGTTGCTCCACCACGCCGTCGTCGTTCAAATCGAGGGCGCCAGCTATCGCCTGCGAGCTCATGCCGATCTCATCCCCGAGCACCTGCGCGCTAACGCCACCATCACACCACCACCGCCGCCAAAACGCCGCGGCAGACCACCAAAAAGGAAAAGTGCCGATCAATGAACCCGGCTGATCACCGGTACCGGAAAGTGGGGAAATTTACTTCGGCACTTCTGGGGAAATTTACTTCGGCATTGACACACAGAGTTTGTGTTGGGGCAGGGCATTGTGACCGCGGTATCCGGCGTCTGCGAGAATGCGGTTGAGGGTGGCGCCGGTCAGCTGCTCGATCTCCGGCAGAACCTCAGCCAGGGTATGACCGTCATAGGGCCTGCCCGGCAGAGACCTTGCATGAATGGCGAACTGTCCGCCCCTTGAGCGCTTCAGCGTGGTGGCGACCGAGGCCTTGACACCGAACTCATAGGGTTTGTGGGCCTTGCCCTTGCCGATGCATTCCACCTCCGGGGCGTGCAGCGAATAGATCTTCTTGGGGATCGCGTCGCGTGGGCGTTGGGTCATCACCCGTTCTCCCAGCCACAGGGGGCGCCGGAAGGCGTCCTCCAGGGCGGCGTTACCCTTTATCCGGCGGCGGATGTCACGCAGGGTGCGGCCCAGATAAGTCTTCAGCTTGCGCAGCTGCTTGCGGGCCCGCTTGTACTGTTTGGCATGGGCATAGCGCTGATAGGCGATCAGCGCCTTCTTGCCGACACGCACATAGGACTGGCGCAGCTTGAGACCGGCGGCCTTCGCCTGCCTGACCAGCTTCTCGCGCGCCCGGTTGATCAGTTTGGCGTCGGTGGGAAAGGCGACGTTCTTCTCCTGCACCGTGGTGTCGACAATCACCTGGGTGAAGTCACCGGGCCGGGCCGCGCCCAGCTTGACCGCCACCGCCAGGCTCTCCTGCAACAGTGCCTGCAGCGTCTCCTCGCCCATCCGCTGGCGCCAGCGCGTCATCGACGAGCGGTCGAGCGGCAGATCGTGGCGGAAGAATTCCTCGCCGCAGAAGTACTGATAATACGGGTTCTCCACAAACCGGGCGCAGATCTCCTCGTCGGACAGATTGTCGGTATATTTGAGGATGTGCAAACCGGCCATCAGACGGGTCGACAGGGCCGGATGGCCGGGGGCGTCGCTATAGGCCTGGCCGCATCTGTCTGACAGGAATTGCCAGTCGATCCTGCCCGCAAGCACCACCTTCTCGTGGCCCATGTCGATGATCTGATCCAGCCGCGAGCGGAGCAAATCGTGCTGGCCTGTCTGAACCCGATCCTTTGGCTTCAAGTCACCCTCCAAATCATCATCTGGAGTAGTGAATCACAACAAACCGCAGCGCGCAAATTGCAAGGTAACCGCCCTACAGGCGGTCGTTCCCTGCAAAACCAAATCCTGCTACAGCAGCGAATATCGTGTGATATCAAACCGATAGGTGTTCTTCACGGTCGACTGTCTATTGTCATACAAGATCATCAGGTCGCCTAAATGAAAGCCTCCGGCAGGCCCCAC
>CAMYJV010000212.1 GCA_947258805.1 uncultured Gammaproteobacteria bacterium
GCAGAACAGCAGGAAGTTCAAATTCTGGTGTGGCGTTTCACCCGGGTCCAGCAGGTTGCCCTGGGTCGGATTGCCCACCGACCAGTTGACGTGCTTGCCGGACCCGTTGACCCCGGCAAACGGCTTTTCGTGCAGCAGGCACACGAAGCCGTGCTTCTTGGCCGTGTTTTTCAGCACGGTCATGAGCATCTGCTGGTGGTCCGCAGCCACGTTGGCCGCCTCGAAGTAGGGGGCGATCTCGAACTGTCCGGGTGCGACCTCGTTGTGCCGGGTTTTGGCCGGGATACCCAGACGGTAGAGGGTCTCTTCAACCGCCTCCATGTAGGCCTGCACGCGTTCCGGGATAGCGCCGAAGTAGTGATCGTCGAACTCCTGACCTTTGGCCGGCGCCGCACCGAACAACGTCCGGCCGGCAAGCAGAAGATCGGGGCGCAGGTTGGCAAAGGTTGCGTCCAGCAGGAAGTATTCCTGCTCGGCGCCGCAGCTCGAGCTCAGCGGCGCCACCTCCGTCTCCCCCATCAGGTCAAGGAGGCGGGTTCCTGCCTTATTCATCGCCGCGTTGGAGCGCAGCAGCGGGACTTTCTTGTCCAGCGCTTCGCCCGTCCAGGACACGAAGACCGACGGAATGCACAGCGTCGCGCCGTTCGCCCGCTCCAGGATGTAAGCCGGGCTGGTGGGGTCCCAGAAGGTGTAGCCGCGTGCCGCGTTGGTCTGGCGGATGCCGCCGTTCGGAAACGAGGAGCCGTCCGGTTCACCCTTGGTGAGCAGGCTGCCGTTGAATTCGGTAATCGCCCTGCCGCTTGGATCGGTAATAATAAAGCTGTCGTGCTTCTCGGCAGTCGCGCCGGTCAGCGGGTAGAAGACGTGGGCAAAGTAGTTCGCGCCTTTGGACAGCGCCCAGGATTTCATTGCCGCAGCGACGTCATCGGCGACCTCCGATGATAGAGGCGCGCCGGTCTCCATGGTCTTCTTCATGGCCTTGAATGCGCTTTTCGACAGCGCGTCTTCCATCTTGACGAGGTTGAAGACGTCGGATGCCCAGATCTCGTCCAGGGATTTGGGCTTAGTGAGGGAAATGGGTTCACCCGTTGTGATCTCAAACACGGCCTGGGCGCGAGCTTCATTGCGACTCATGGTCAGATTCTCCGATTGCGTATGATAAATTGGCCGGATGTGACCGGTGCTCATCGCGCTGTGCAGCAGCGCTCGGAGTCCACATTGGCGGCCCAGATGACTGCCGACACTGCCGGCACCCGTCTCCTTGGCTATTTACTTCCTGCTTTACTGCTCTCCAGTCTCTCCGGCTATAAAGCAATTTGCGAGCCACCTGCGAGGGAGGGACAAGAAAACGCCTCCGTAACCGGCATCGTGGCGGAACGGTCGGCCCGCCAACCAAGGCACCGGCAGGACTGGACGCACCGAAAAGAGACCTGAGGGCCACCAACGCACTGCGATGGCGCAAGGCCTGATCACCGGCACGGACCGCTCCCCGGCGGCATTAATTCTGGATGCGATGTGTCGGGATCGTTGCTCTATCTTTCGTCAACGGAGCTTCTGGCGGAGTGCCGGTCGGTATTGCTTGGGCCAAAGCTCACGATGCTATAGGGCTTGGCTGAAGTTAAGGGAAATCGTCTTCTGCGGGATCATCCGCCAAGAAAAAGTTCGGTGATATCTCCCGACGGTTGCCCCCACCGAAAGCCGGATTTGGATGTATTGTGTGGGAAGTTAGATCACACGAAAAAGCCCGCGTAATGCGGGCTTTCGGGACGTCCTCGGATCTCTCCGTACGTCGTGTTGGTGGAGGCGGCGGGAGTTGAACCCGCGTCCGTTGGTGCTCTACCTTTGGCTCTACATGCTTAGATTCCGTCTATTGATTTAGCTTCCAACGACCCGACGGTCAGGGTGTTTTCAGCGATCCCGATTGGTTTTAACGCTTCAGCCCCGGGCGAGACATCCACGCGATCCTGCGAGCATTGCCACCGGTTTCATCCCACAGGCAGGAATCGTCGGTGTAAGCGGGTTTTAGGCCGCTAGTGCGTAGTTTTCGTCGTTGGCAACTATAAAAGTTACAGCGATTGTTTAACGAGAGTCACTACCCTCTCGGCATGCACCTTTTGCTCTGCTACCCCCGTCGAAGCCAAGTCGCCCCCTTTTCCTGAAAACGCTTTCCAGCATTCCGGCGCGACTGAGACTCTGTTTCGCATTAGACCCCCTGCTGCGCTGTACTGCTGCACATAATACACTGACTGCTGCTGCCCGGATTAGTTCCCGTTCACACAGCCATGAAAAGTCCTTCAATCGCCCCGATCCTCGGCATTCTGAGCCTGCTGGCCAGCCCCTGGCTGCCCGCACTGGAGGCGAAGAACTACATCGACCGCGCGGTGGCGCTCATCGAGTCCGATCAGCACGCCCTGGCTCGCACCTACCTCGAGCCGGCCCTGATCGACTACCACCTGAGCGCCGGGGAACGCTCGCGCGCTTACTATCTGCGCGGCTACAGCTTTTTCAGCCAGGGTATGTACGTATCGGCCCGCAAGGACTACAACCGGGCGCTGGAATTTCTGCCAGAAAACCCCGTGGTGCTGTCCTCACTCGGACACCTGTATTTCGAAGGGTTAGGCATCCCCCAGGACCGAGCGCTGGCCGTAGAGCTGTTCCGCAAGGCGGCCGATGCCGGATACACCCCGGCCAGCATGCGGCTGGGCTTTGCCTACCTGACAGGTTCCGGCGCCGGGCAGGATACGCTGGAAGCCCGTCGCTGGCTGGAGCAGGCTGCCGCCGATGGTTCGACCACAGCCATGCGCCAGCTGGCGCTGAGCTATCGAGCCCCCAATGCTGACCCCCCGGAGCCCGATACTGCCCGACAGTGGTACCAGCGCGCCTGGGAGGCCGGTGACGCAGAAGCCTTGAGCCACATCGGTTTCATGCTCGAGGCTGGCGAGCTGGAATCTGCCGACGAGCCCGCCCGCCGTTACTTCGAACGCGCCGCGGAAGCGGGAAGCGGGCTGGCGCGGACAAAGCTTGCCCACCTGTACCTGAGCGGCGCGGACATGCCCCGGGATGTCGGGAAGGCCCGAAAGCTGTTCGCCGAGGCGGCGGACCAGGGCCACGCCGGCGGTTTTCTGGGCCTGGCGTACCTCTACGAATCCGGAACCGGGGTCGCGGAAGATCCGCAAGCGGCCCTGAGCTGGTACGAGCGCGCGGCAGCAGCGGGCTCCACCGATGCTCAGCTGCGACTGGCCTATCTGCAGCTGCAGGGCGGCGAGCTGCAGAACCACCGCGATGCCGCCCGGTGGCTGACGCGAGCGGCCGCGAACGGCGACCCACAGGCGCTGAACGACCACGCCTGGCTGCTGGCAACAAGCCGCTATGACGAAATTCGCGATGGCAGCCGCGCGATTGCGCTGGCGGAACGGGCAACGGCAACTCGGCGGACGCCGGTATACCTGGATACCCTGGCCGCCGCTTACGCAGACACCGGCAACTTCGAAAAAGCCCTGGCAATCCAGCGGGAAGCGATTGATCTGGTCGCTGGAGAGGACGCCGATCTGATCGCGGAGCTGAACGAGCATCTGGCGGCTTTTGAAGCCGGCGAGCCCTGGCGGGAGTAGGTGGATTCTGGTACAAAACCCGCGCCCGCCAGGCTTTGATTGGCCAGCTCAGCTTTAACAGACGGAAGAAAATTTGAAGACGCTTCACAAACGCACCCGACTGGTTCTCGACGCGTTCGAGCAGCTCACAGCGGACGGCGCGGCCGACCTGCGTCCCGGTGACGTGGCGGCGCTGCTGCGTGAGAAAGAACAACCGCTCGGCGCCTGGGAAGTGCGCTACGAGTTCTCCAGCCTGGAAGCTGAAGGCCTGATCAGCTGCGAAACCGACACCGGCACCTGGCGGCTGGCCGACGGCCAGAGTCGCAAAACCGGCTGAAACCCAGGCCGCGCTGGAACTCGGTCAAAGCCGTTCAGAAAACTTCGTTGGGGCTCAGCTCGAAACGCTCGATGAGTTCCTGGCGGACCGACTCATAGGCCTGCGGATCGGTGGACCGCAACACCTCCAACTCCTGCTGTACTTCCTCGGTCAACCCCTGCTCAATGACAATCTCAACCCGCCGGTTGCGGGCCTTGCCGGCGCCGGTTTCATTGGAAACCAGCGGTCGGGTATCTGCATAGCCGGCGATGGTGAATCTTTCCTCATCCAGGGCCTCATCGCCAAACAGACCGTGGGCCACGCTGACGGCCCGGGCGCTGGAAAGGGCCCAGTTGGAGCGGAAACGGGTCGTTGATATGGGCACATCGTCGGTATGACCCTCCACCACGATCTGACCATCGGTTTTCCGCAGCACATCCTGGATGATGCGCAACACGGGTTTGAAGTTGGCGGATAGGTCCGCAGACCCGGACGGGAAGCTGCCATGCTCCTTCACCCGCACGGTGATCTGACGTCCCGCCGTCTCCACTTCCAGCACGCCGGCGGCAATCTCTTTGGACAGCGCGGTGGCCAGCTTGATGGCGTCTTCTTCCGTTTCTCCCACCAGGTCCTGTACCTTGTCCACCACCACCATCTTCTGAGCATCACCGGAGTCCCCGCTGTTGCTTGAACCCATGTCCTGACAGGCGACATCCAGGCTGCTGCGGGAAAGGTCCGTGGTTTTCTGCCAGATTTCGTTGAGCGGCGTGGGCTCCGGCTTCCCGGGCGAAAACTCCTGCGCAATGATGCTGGTGCCTTTGGGAACGTCGTCGGCACGGAACTGAGCCTGAACCCCGAAGGCCGACTGCATCGAACCCGCGAGCCGCTTGAACTTGAGCACGTCCATTTCCGAGAAGGACAGCAGCAGCACGAAGAAACACATCAGCAGCGACATCAGATCGGCAAAGGTGGCCAGCCAACCCGCGCCGCCGCCTCCGCCGTCGCCGCCGCCCTCGTCTTCGTCTTCCCAGGCTTGTTCCGCCAATTATGCTTCCTCGGCGCGCTGAGATTCGGGAAGGTAGGTTTTCAGCATCGAGTCGATGACACGCGGATTCTGCCCACCCTGAATGGCCAGCAACGCGTCGATGATCATCGACTTCACCCGGCCTTCTTCTTCCCGTCGCAGCGCCAGCTTGTCGGCTACCGGCAGGGCGAACATATTCGCAAACATGGCGCCGTACAGGGTGGTCAGCAGCGCTACCGCCATGGCAGGGCCAATGGATTTCGGGTCGTCCATGTTGGCCAGCATGGCCACCAGACCCACCAGCGTGCCGATCATGCCCATGGCCGGACCAACATCACCCATGGCCGAAAAGATCTTGGCACCCCATTCGTGGCGCTGCAGGGTCTGCTGCAGATCCTTGCGCAGCAGATTGCGCACCACATCGGCATCGTGGCCGTCCACCAGCAGCTGTATGCCCTTGGACAGAAAGTTGCTGGATACTTCCTTGCCTTCCAGCGACAACAGCCCACCCTTGCGGGCGGCATCTGCAAGCTCGACCACCTCTTCGATGATCTGCTCGGGCTTCGCCAGCTTGAAGCTGAAGGCTTTGATGGCGACCTTTATGGCGCCAAGAAACTGCGCAAGGCTGAATTTCATCAGCACCACGAACAACGTGCCCACCAGCACGATGAGCAGCGACGGGATGTTCAAGAACATACCCGCCGAGCCACCCATGAGCA
>CAMYJV010000213.1 GCA_947258805.1 uncultured Gammaproteobacteria bacterium
GGGGTGCCGTTCGTTAACCTTTTAACCTTTTGCCAATAGGGCAAAAGGTTAAAAGGTTAACGAACGGCACCACCTCCTTCGATCTCGAACAGCTCGGCCAGCTGGTCGGTCATCGCGCCGCCCAGCTGCTCGGCGTCAGTGATGGTGACGGCGCGACGGTAATGGTGGGTCACGTCGTGACCGATGCCGATGGCGACCAGCTCCACGGGCGAATGATTCTCGATGGTATCGATGGCGTACTTCAGGTGCTGCTCGAGATAGTTGCTGGGGTTCACCAGCAGCGTCGAGTTGTCCACAGGCAACCCGTCTGAAATCACCATGAGCACCTTGCGCTGCTCGTGCCGTGTAACGATGCGGTTGTGCGCCCAGATCAGCGCCTCGCCGTCGATGTTCTCCTTCAACAGCTCCTCGCGCATCATCAGCCCCAGGTTGCGCTTGGTGCGCTGCCATGGATCATCGGCGGCCTTGTAGATGATGTGGCGCAGATCGTTGAGCCGTCCGGGGTTGGACGGCTTGCCCTCCGCGATCCACTGCTCCCGCGACTGGCCACCGCGCCAGGCCCGCGTGGTGAAGCCCAGAATCTCCACCCGCACCGAGCAGCGCTCCAGCGTGCGGCCCAGAATGTCCGCACACATGGAGGCGATTGTGATGGAGCGGCCGCGCATGGAACCGGAGCTGTCGATGAGCATGGTTACCACGGTATCGCGGAACTGCATCTCCTTTTCCTGCTTGTAGGCCAGAGGATTCATGGGATCGACGATCACCTGGGCCAGCCGGGCGGCGTCCAGAACGCCCTCCTCCAGATCGAATTCCCAGGTTCGGTTCTGCTTCGCCATCAGGCGCCGCTGCAGCCGGTTCGCCAGCTTCGAGGTAGCGTGCTGCAGGGATACCAGCTGCTGATCCAGCAGCGCCCGCAAGCGGACCAGCTCGTCGGCCTCGCAGAGCTCCTCCGCGCGGACGACCTCGTCGAAGCCTTCGGTGTAGGCGTTGTAATTGACATCGACCCGAATGCGGCCGGCATCGTCGGGCAGCTGATCCGGCGCCTCGTCCGGGTCCGCCTCGGCGCCCAGCTCGTCCATGTCCAGATCGGCGTCCATCTCCATCATGGACGACTCGCCTTCGGCGTTTTCGTCCATGACGGCGTCGTCGTCCAGCACCACGTCTTCGGGGCTGATTTCGGACTCCGACTCGTCGTTTTCATCGACGGTCTCTATATCCTCGGGGTTCTCATCCAGATCGGGCGGCTCGTCCAGCTCTACGGCCAGGCCCAGATCGGCAATGATGCGCCGGCAAACCTCGCTGAACTTCTTCTGGTCCAGCAGGTGCTCCTGCAGCTGAGCAATGTCGTCGCCCGCGTTCTGCTCGACGTATTCCCGCCAGAACTGCACGACGTTCTCGGCAGAGGGCGGCAATGCCCGCCCGGTGAGATGCTGGCGCACCAGCAGGCCCACGGCCACGGACAGCGGGGCCTCGCTTTCTACGGTAATGGTGTCGAAGGCCGCCTGCTGACACTGCACCTCCAGCGAGGCGTCAAGATTCTGCGCCACGCCCTCCATGCGATTAGAGCCGATGGAGGCCACCCGGGCATCTTCGATCCACTGAAACATTTCCTGAGCCGGGCCGCCCAGCGGCGCTCGTTCGGTATGCAGCTTCTCGTCGTGATAGCGCAACTTCAGGGCAAACTCGTCACCCATGCCGCGCACCGCATTGATTTCGTCTTCGGTCGAGCCGAGATGCGGCAACGGCACCCGGATCTTGTTGCCACGGGCCACAGGCGGGCCCTGGCCAAAGGTCACCTCAAGCTCGTGATCCTCGGCGATCGCGCGGATGGTTGCCGTGGTAGCCCTCTTGAACGGCTCGATGGGGCTATCGTTTTCGCTCATTGTTTCGCAGCGCGCACTCGGCTACTCAGGCGCTCTTGAGGGTTATCCCCTCAGTGGCATCGCCCAGATCCTGCCCCATGCAGCGCTGGTAGTACTCCGCCACGATGGGCCGCTCCAGTTCGTCGCACTTGTTCAGGAAGGTGACCCGAAAAGCGAAGCCCACATCGCCGAAGATCTCCGCGTTCTGCGCCCAGGTCAGCACCGTCCGCGGCGACATGACCACGGAGAGATCGCCGTTGATGAAGCCCTGCCGGGTCAGATCCGCGAGGGCAACCATGTTGGAAATGGAGCGCCGACCCTGATCCGTCTCGGCGTAGTGCTTGGCCTTGCCCAGCACGATCTCTACTTCCGCATCGTGCTCCAGATAGTTCAACGTGGCGACGATGCTCCAGCGGTCCATCTGCGCCTGGTTGATCTGCTGGGTACCGTGATAGAGCCCCGTGCTGTCCCCCAGACCGATGGTGTTGGTCGTGGCGAACAGGCGGAAATAGGGATGCGGGGTGATCACCTTGGCCTGATCCAGCAGCGTCAGCTTACCCTCCACTTCGAGGATGCGCTGAATGACGAACATCACATCCGGCCGACCGGCATCATACTCATCAAAAACCAGGGCCACCGCATGCTGAAGCGCCCACGGCAACATGCCCTCTTTGAACTCGGTGATCTGCTGGCCGTTCTTGATGACGATGGCATCTTTGCCGATCAGGTCGATGCGGCTGATATGGCTGTCGAGGTTGATCCGCAGGCAGGGCCAGTTTAGACGCGCGGCCACCTGCTCGATATGGGTGGACTTACCGGTGCCATGGTAGCCCTGAATCATGACTCGCCGGTTGTGGGCGAAGCCCGCGAGTATGGCCATGGTGGTATCGTGATCGAACAGGTAGTCGTCATCTACCGGAGGCACGTAGTCCGATCGCTCGCTGAACGCCGGCACTTCCAGATCCTGGTCGATGCCGAACTTCTCCCGTACGTTGACGGTAGTGTCGGGCACCATTGCGGGCGACAACCCGGACTCATCATGTATCACTGACATTCCCTAACTGCAGGCCAGCACGCTATTGTAGGGAACCCAAGGTAAAAGAGCAGCAGATGGGCAAAATTTATATGGTGCGACACGGTAAGGCTGCATCCGGATTCGACGGCCACCTGGACCCGGGGCTGGATGATCTGGGTCGCAGCCAGGCCGTGGCCACCGCCCGGGAACTCGCCCCCCTGGGGCCGCTGCCCCTGCTTTCTTCCCCTCTGGCCAGGGCCCGCGAGACCGCCGAACCGCTGGCGGACCTGTGGCAGACCGATGTGCACATCGAGCCTCGGGTTGCAGAAATTCCATCCCCTACCCGGGATCTGGCGGCACGCACCACCTGGCTGCGGCAGGCCATGGCGGGCCGCTGGTCGGATCTGGGTGCAGAGCTGATGCATTGGCGCCAGGCCCTGGTGGACTGCCTGCTGGACCTGCCCCAGGACAGCGTGGTGTTCTGCCACTACATCGCCATCAACGTGGCCGTGGGCGCCGCCCGGAACGACGACCGGCTGGTGATCTTCGCGCCGGACAACGGCTCGGTAACGGTGTTCAGTACGGACTCGGGCGCGTTGGAGCTGGTGGAACTGGGTAGGACAGCGGATACCCACGTGAACTGATTTTTGCTGACGGCTCTCGTGTCTGAACCGAATATGGCGGACCGCG
>CAMYJV010000214.1 GCA_947258805.1 uncultured Gammaproteobacteria bacterium
CCGTCGGTGGGCACCGGCCGTTCTTCCACCGGGTAGATGGGCTCGCCGGTATCGCGGTTCAGTGCGAATACGAAGCCCTGCTTGGTGAGCTGGACGACTGCGGGAATATCGCGCTCGTCTTTGCGGATGGTTGTGAGTATCGGCTGGGCAGGCAGGTCGAAGTTCCACACGTCGTGGTGGGTGACCTGGAAGTGCCAGGCCACCTGGCCGGTATCTGCCCGCAATGCGACCACTGAATTGGCATAGCGGTTGTCACCCGGCCGTGTGCCGCCGAAGAAGTCCGGCGACGCGCTGGCCGTCGGGGCGAACACCAGCCCGCGCGCTTCGTCCACCGACAGCATGCTCCACGCATTCGCGCCGCCGGTGGTCTGCAGGGACTCTGCCTCCCAGTTCTCCGCCTGCGGGTCGCCGGCATTGCGCGGCACCGGGTCGAAGGTCCACTTGAGCTTGCCGGTGCGTGCATCGAAGGCGCGCAACATGCCGCTGGCCGACTTCGCCCGCCGCTGTTTGCCGTTCACGGATGAACCCAGCACCACCACGTCGCGCACCACCGCCGGCGGCGACCAGAAATTCACACCATTGGGGTTCGCGTTTTGCGGCAGGGCTTTCACCAGCGGGTCGATGTTCACCACGCCGGCTTCGCCGAAACCTTTGCAGGGCTCACCGGTGCGTGCGTCTAAGGCCACCAGGCGGCGATGGGTGGTGCCCATGAACACGCGCCACTCACACGCGCGGCCGGCCCGCGCACGCGAGTCCTGCCAAAGCGTGACGCCCCGGCATTTATATGAGTTGAACGGGCGGGATTTGATTTCCGGGTCGTAACGCCAGCGCTCCGCACCGGTGGCCGGGTCCAGTGCAATCAGCTTGTTGAAGGCCGAGCAGAACAACAGCGAACCGCCGGCTGCCGGTGGTGCCAGGATCGGTGTGGCATGCAGGCCGAAGAACGCATTCTTGTTCACGGCAGGCGGCAGTTCGCCGGTTCGGTAGCTCCACGCCGGTTCCAGCATGCGCACGTTCTTGCGCGTGAGCTGGGTCAGTTCGGAGTAGCGCTGCCCGCCGGCGTCGCCGCCATAGTGAGTCCAGCCCTCGGCACCGGCCGCCTGAGCGGCCAGGCCCACGGCCAGCGCCGCGGTCAGTAGCCACCTGTTGCGCACTTACAAATACACCCAGGGTCGCCGCAGTCGGTCGCGGGCCTGGAAGGCGAGAATCTCGTCGTCGCGCTTCCGCGTCACGGCGATGGCGTCCAGTCCCTCCATCAGCATCTCCCGGTCGGCCGGGCTGATATCGAAGCCGTAGCGGTGGCCGTCCGGCCCGGTGAGTTCACAGGTGCGCAGGCTCACGCTGAGCTGATTGTTGGCCGGGTCGGCCTGCACCATCTCGGCCAGCGACTCCACCAGTGCGTTGTCCAGCACCACGGGAAGGATGCCGTTGCGCACGCAGTTGCCCTGAAAGATTGCACCGAAGCTGGGTGCGACGACACAACGGATGCCCCATTCGGCCAGCGCCCACACCGCGTGCTCGCGCGACGAACCGCAGCCGAAGTTTTCGCCCGTCAGGATTATTTGTGCCTGTCGGTAGGGGGCCTGGTTCAGAATGAACTCCGCGTTCTCTTCGCGCCCGCCCGGCTCGGTGTAGCGCCAGTTCGCGAACAGGCCGTCGCTCAAGCCCTGCTTGGACACCCGCTTCATCTCCCGGCTGGGAATGATGATGTCGGTATCGATGTTTATGCGCAGCAGCGGTGCGGCGATCGCGGTGAGCTCGGTGAATTTTTTCATTCGCCGGCCGCCTCGCTGCCAGGTGCCAGTTCGCGCACGTCCGTCAGCCGCCCTGTAACGGCCGACGCCGCCACCGTAGTGGGGCTTGCCAGGTGCGTGCGGGTGCGCGGCCCCTGCCGGTTTTCGAAGTTGCGGTTGGTGCTGCTGACCACCCGGGTCTGCAAACCGAAATTTTCGCCGCCGGCATAAAAACACATGGAGCAGCCGGCTTCGCGCCATTCGAAACCGGCAGCGCGAAAGACGGTATCGATGCCTTCTGCTTCAGCGGCTTTTTTAACCTGTCCTGAGCCGGGTACGCAGATGGCTTTCACCCCGTCGGCCACTTTGCGGCCTTTCAGAATCGCCGCAACCGCGCGCAGATCGCTGAGCCGGCTGTTGGTGCAGCTGCCGATGAACGCCGCATCGATGGGGATATCGGTCAGCGGCGTACCGGGCACCAGGTCCATGTATTCCAGCGCTCTTTCCATCAGCTGGCGGCGCGTGTGATTAGTTTCTGCCGCCGGGTCCGGCACCACCGCGTCGATGGCTGCGGCGTGCTGCGGGCTGGTTCCCCAGGTCACCTGCGGCACGATGTCGGCGCAGTCGATCACGATTTGCTGGTCGTAACGTGCCCCGTCGTCCGTGGCGAGCTCGCGCCAGTGGGCCACGGCCCGGTCCCAGTGCGCGTCGCCCGGTGCGTAAGGCCGACCTTGCACGTACTCGATGGTGGTGTCGTCGGGGCTGATCAGGCCGGTCCAGGCGCCGAACTCTACGGCCATGTTGCACAGCGTGAAACGGGCTTCCTGCGGCAGGCTGCGCACGCCTTCGCCGGTGAACTCGATGGCATAACCCACACCGGCGCCGGCGCCGTAGCGGCCTATCAGGTACAGGATCATGTCTTTCGCGGTGACCCCATAGGCGGGCCGGCCGTCGAATCTCACTTCCATTAGCCTGGGCTTTTTTACCACCAGGGTCTTGGTGGCCATCGCGTGCTCGGCCTCGGTAGAGCCGATGCCCCAGGCCAGCGCACCCAGTGCGCCCTGCGTGCAGGTATGACTGTCCGGGCACACCAGTGTGAGGCCCGGGTAGGCGATGCCCTGTTCGGGAGAGACCACGTGCACGATGCCCTGCCGGTCGTCGCCCAGGTCAAAGAGCGTGATGCCGGCGGCCTTCGCGGCCTGGCGGGTGGTCTGAATGAAGTCTTTGCCGCCGGGCATCATGGTGTCGTCGGTGCGTCCGGGCAGCGTATCGACAATGTGGTCCATCACGCAGAAGACCTGTTCCGGGTTCCGCACCTTGCGACCCGCCGCCTCGAGACCCTTCAGCGCAATGCTGCCGGTGCGCTCGTGCAGGAAGACGCGGTCGATGTAGACGAGCCAGCTACCGTCACCGAGGTCGGCCACTGCGTGCTCGTCCCAGATCTTTTCGATAATGCTGCGGCCCATGTAGTGATTCTCCGTGGCGGCGGGTACACTGAAAGCACCAGCCGGAGCAGCGTCGCTCGAACCGCCGGCCCTTCATGGCGGGCCCCGCGGTGAGTTCAAAAGCATACCAGTTCGCCCCAGGTCAATCATGAACGTCAAACAGCCCGAGCCCCGGCTTTCGCACGTCGACGAACACAATCAGCCGACCATGGTGGACGTGGCGGACAAGGCCATCACCCGGCGCAGCGCCCATGCCCGGGCGCGCGTGATACTGCCGGCCGCCGTGCAAGGCGCCGTTGACGGTGGCGACATCCACGGGCCGAAGGGGCCGGTGTTCCAGACGGCGATCATTGCCGGCACGCAGGCCGCCAAGCGTACCC
>CAMYJV010000215.1:0-3538 GCA_947258805.1 uncultured Gammaproteobacteria bacterium
CCGCCGGAATGAGCCAGCGAGACCTGAATCTGGCCCGCTCACTGCGCTGCCTGAAGGATGCCGAACAGAGCATCGAGGTATTGCTGGCATTGCCTGCCAACGGCCAGGCACGCTCCATGCAGGAAATTGTGGACGCGTTCCGGATTGCCCGCCCGGCGGGATGCATCCTGACCAAGATGGATGAAGCGACCTCCCTGGGCGGTGCGTTTTCGGTGCTGATCCGCGCCGGCCTGCCGCTGGCCTATGTGGCCAACGGACAGCGGGTTCCAGAAGACCTGCACTTTGCCGGCTCGCGCCAGGCCTGGCTCGTCAAGGCCGCGGTGGAACTGATGAGTGATCGCAGCCAGCCGATTAACGACGACTACCTGGCAGAGAACTTCTCGGAGGAGCTGGCCAATGTCTGTGCATGAGACACACGAATCGCCGACCGGCACCGACCAGGCCGCAGGCCTGCGCCGCCGCGGTAGTCGCAGGCCGGTGAAAGTCATCACCGTCACCGGCGGCAAGGGCGGTGTCGGCAAGACCGGCATCTGCGGCAATCTCGCCGTCTCGCTGTCAATGCTCGGTCGCCGGGTCATGCTGCTCGACGCTGACCTCGGCCTGGCCAATGTCGACGTCATGTTTGGCCTGCAGCCAACCCACAACCTCGCGGATGTGATCAACGGTGAGTGCAGCCTGCAGGAAATCATCGTGAACGGCCCGGCCGGCGTCATGATGGTGCCCGGCGCGTCCGGCATCAGCGACATGGCGAGGCTGACGCCGGCGCACCACGCCGGCATCATCAATGCATTCAGTGAACTGAGCGTCGACCTGGACGTACTGCTGGTGGACACGGCGGCCGGCATCTCCGACGGCGTATTGCGCTTTGCGGAGGCCGCCCACGAAGTTCTGATCGTGGTCTGCGACGAACCCACGTCCATCACCGACGCCTACGCCATCATCAAGGTGCTGAGCACAGAACGTGGGGTAGACCGTTTCCGGGTGGTTACCAACATGACCCGGCAGGGCGGTGATGGCAGCGGCCTGTTTCAGAAACTCCTGCGGGTGACGGAGCGTTTTCTGGACGTGTCTCTGGACCACGCTGGCAGCGTGCCCTTCGACGACCGGGTCTGGCGGGCCGTGCAACTGCAGACGCCTTTTGTCACTGCCTTTCCCACCAGCCTGGCCGCCGGCGCGGTGAAGAAGCTGGCGCACCGGGCTGACAAATGGGCAACGCCCCAGTCCGCCCGCGGCAACATCGAGTTTTTTGTCGAGCGACTGCTGAAGTCAGGCGAGACTGCCGGGGAGACGAGAGTGGCATGAGCGTGGCGTGCGAATATGCACTGGCCGGCGGTGGTTCGCCGGAAGCGCTGGTCGAACGGCACGCGCCGTTGGTCAAGCGCATTGCCGTGCATTTGCTCGGCCGCCTGCCTGACGGCATCGAACTGGATGATCTCACCCAGGTCGGACTCATTGCTCTGCTGGAAGCCGCCCGCCAGTACCAGCCCACCAAGGGCGCCAGTTTTGAAACCTATGCAAGCATCCGGGTTCGCGGCGCGATGCTCGACGAGGTGCGCAGCAACGACTGGGCGCCCCGATCCGTCTACAAGAAGCAGCGACAGATATCGGCGGCTATCCAGGCCGTGGAAAACCGGACCGGCAACCATGCCCAGGCTCCGGAAATTGCCGCTGAAATGGGCGTCTCTCTCGACGAGTACTTCGCAATGCTCGCCACCACGTCGGCCGCGCGCATGTTCAGCCTCGACCAGGCGGACCCCGATTCGGAGTCGCAACTGGACCGACAGGTGGACCGCAGTGCGAGCCCGGTGCGGGACCTCGAATCCGTGGAATTTCAGAAAGCCATGGCCGCCGCTATCGGCAAACTGCCGGAGCGCGAGGCGCTGGTGATGGCCCTGTATTACGACGAAGAGCTCAATTTGAAGGAGATCGGAGCAGTGCTCGGCGTGAGTGAATCGCGGGTTTGCCAGATTCACGGCCAGGCATTGACCCGGCTGCGGGCGCGGCTGCAGGAGTGGTCGGCCCTGGGCCGCCGGGAGTAGATCGGGCGGCGTACAGGCACGGCGCCCAGTGAACAGGAGATTCAGCTATGAAACCTGTAGATCGGATGCGCCAGATTTTGCCCAGCCACCTCGTACGCAGGCCGGAGAGCAAAGATGAAAGACGTGAAACAGTTCCGGGCGGCAAGCGCAAGCGCAAGCCTACAATCAGACATAAGTCCGGTGACGGGACACACAAAGTGGACGAACTGGCCTGACGGAGAGCAAGGATGATGTCAGCAACACTGATCGCAGGCCTGGTGTCCGTCGCCGCGCTGGTGGCGGCAGTGGTGAGCTGGCGCCAGGCCCGGCTGGCCGCGGCTCGCGCTGCGGCCCTGGCTGACGCGCTGGCCGTAGCGCTGGAAGGCGCATTGGCGGCCGAGGAGCAGTACACACAGCTGCGCGAGCTGATGGGATCGCTGCGCAGCCGGCTGGATCGAGTGATCCTGAAACAGGGCCGAACAGAGCATTCGGGTGGCAACCCGGGCTACCAGGCGGCCATCGACCTGACGCGCGAAGGCGCCGACGACGACGTGCTGATGAATACCTGCGGGCTGATGCGCGGCGAAGCGCGCCTGATCCGCAATTTGTATCGGAGCCAGGCGCACTGAGCGCGTGGCCAAGGCAAGGGCTAGAGACAGCAGAGAACGGCCCTACGGAGTTAGGCAATGGTTCAGATTCCAGACAACCTCGCGAGACGATTAAAGGCGTGCACCAGCCTGCCGTCGCCGCCACCCGTTGCGATCAAGGTCATCGAGTTAGCGCAGAACCCGGAGACGGACCTCGGCACCGTCGCCGACACCATCAGCGGCGATCCGGCTATTGCAGCGAAGGTCATGCGGATCGCGAACTCGGCGCTGTACGCGCGCCGCCGGCAAAGCACCAACCTGCGCCAGGCGCTGATCGTGCTGGGCTTGAACGCCACCCTGACCCTTGCCCTCAGCTTCACGCTGGTGGCGTCCCTGCGCAAAGGGCCGCCGAAGGGTTTTGATTTCGATGCCTACTGGCGGCGTGCGATCCTCGCCGGCACCTGGGGCAAGCTGCTGGCCGGCGAGTTCGGCCGCCGTGACGCGGAGGAAGTCTTTCTCGCCGCACTATTGCAGGACCTCGGCATGCTGGCCATCGACAAGGTCGCCCCGGAAGTCTACGACGGCATCAGCCCGTTTCAGCTCGAGCATGCCCGCGTGGCGCAGCACGAGAAAACTCAGCTCGAGACGGATCACCGATCCATCGGCGCGTGGCTGCTCGATGACTGGAATATGCCTGACCAGCTGGCCGTAGCGGTGCAGCACAGTCACGACATCACGGCCGGCGGCGTCGATAACGACATGAAAAGCTTTGTGCGGGCTGTCGCCATGTCGGGCAGCCTGGCTGACATCTGGATCGGCGAGCGAAACGAGGTGGCGATTCGCCGGGCGGGACTCGAGGTCCATCGCAACCTTGGCATCCTGCCAAACCGCCTGGCAGAACTGTTCGCCACCATCGGCGAGCAGTTGCCGGTG
>CAMYJV010000215.1:3568-4315 GCA_947258805.1 uncultured Gammaproteobacteria bacterium
CGGTGGCCGAAAAAATATTAAAAATAGAACTTTTCAACGGCGATCACCTGCAGGACATCACGGACACGGCCCGCGAAATCCTGATGATTCGCAATCTGCATACGCTCACCGAGAACCGCGAGCTCGAAGAACAGAAAAAGGAGCTTGAGGCAGATCGCGAAGAGCTGCAGGAAGAAGCCAGCCGCGATGGCCTGACGGACGTGTTCAATCGCAGGTATTTCGAAGAAGCGCTAACCCGCGAGTTCGAGACGGCGAGCCAGCACCGCTGGCCGATGAGCGTGATCTTCGTCGACCTCGATCGTTTCAAGCAGATCAATGATTCCCACGGTCACCAGTCTGGTGATCTGATGCTGAAGGAAGTGGCCGGTTTACTAACGGAAAGCCTGCGCGATACGGACATCGTGGCCCGCTATGGCGGCGATGAGTTCGTGCTGCTGCTGCCCGGCCTGGATGCCGGCGCCGCAGGGCAGATCGCCCGCAGGCTGGTCGACAACGCCCGCGGCCGCAGCATCCAGGGCAACGACGGCAAACCGCTGAACATCACCCTGTCGCTGTACGATGTTTTTGAGCGACGCTATGGTGTGCTCTGCTGCATCCGTGACTGTCTCAATAGCGCTCATCAGGTAGAGCCTCAGCGCCGCAAGCACCTGGTCGTTCCTGGACCTGGCAAGGTGCACTTTCTTACCCACCTCCCCAACCGTTGCAACGAGACGGTTCTCTATCGCAGTGTGCGCGACGACGCTGCGC
>CAMYJV010000216.1:0-996 GCA_947258805.1 uncultured Gammaproteobacteria bacterium
CGCAGGCCCCGCGGATGCAGATTCTCCTGCGCCAGTTGCTCGAGAGCCTCGGCGACATCGTCATCGTCCTCGGAGCAGATCACCACGTCGTGCCCGTCGGCCAGCAGCCGGCGGGCGGTGGCGAGGCCCAGCCCGCGGGTGGCGCCGGTTATGATGACATTCACGCTGGTTTGCGGCCCGCTGCTGCCGGGCGTTTAGCCGTTGACGGCAGGAATTACCCGTTCGCCGATCAGCCGAATGGCCGCCTCGGGATTCTCGTAGACCCGCGTGCAGATGTCGGTGAGCCCGGCGGCTTCGAACTGCTTCAATCGATCGATCTCGAAATCGAGTTCGTCGATGGAGGAGGCCGCGGTGCAGCGGCGGCACAACTTGTCGAGGATTTCACGCGGGATCTCCGGGATATTCGATTCCTGAGCATAGAACGCGCGGTTCAGCGCGTTGACATTGTCCCAGACCACCTGCATTTCTTCATCGGGCAGGATGCCGCGATGGTAATAAGCCGGCCACGGCGTAACCCGGGCGGCCAGCCAGGTGCGCGACTCGGCCAGGGCTTCTTCCGGGTCTTCCTTGACGTGCCAGGCCCAGAAGTTCAGCAGCTTGAAGTCGTCCTTGTTCGGGTTGCGCTCGAGTTCCGGGTCGATCGTCTCGCGGACCTCGGCCACGTGCTCGGGCAGGTGATCGCCGAGGTAAATGCCTTTCGCGTAGTGGGCGCTCGACTTCAGCATCTGCGGCCCGCCGGCGCAGACGTAAACCGGCGGCTCCGGCTGGCTGACCCAGCTCGCGTGGTACCAGCGGCACATGTACATCCGGCCGTTATATTTGACCATCTCGCCGGTTGCCATTTTGTCGATGATTTCCACGCATTCATGCACCGCGGTCAGGCGGTGTTCCGCAATCATTCCCATCGCAAACGCAGTGCCACCGTCGCCTGCAGAAATGCCGATATGCGCCCTTCCTTCCGCAATCTCGTTGAGCGTCAGCAGCGCGTTGCCCATC
>CAMYJV010000216.1:1085-4582 GCA_947258805.1 uncultured Gammaproteobacteria bacterium
TGCATGTTGGACACCCAGATGCCTACAAACCCGCATTCTTCCGCCAGTTGCGCCAGCTCAGAAGTGCGTTCCGGCCCGGTGTTCGGGTGAATGATCAGGTTGAAGCGCATGATGACCCCCTATTGTTTTCAGCCGCCTGCACGGATCGGCGTGCTGCGTGCGCTCTTTTGAACTAGAACATAGTCATCGGCCCCGATGCCGTGAGCTATCAGGGATAACCGAAGGTCCCGACCACGGGGTGTCGCGAAGCCCGACGTCACGCGCGGGCCCTGCGCCCCGCTGCTTGCAGACCTCCGGACCTTCTTGATCAGGCGACCTCTCTACGCCGGCCCAGGATCTTCAGCACCCGCCACGGAGTAATTGGCATCTCCTTGACCGGTTCGCCGATCGCGTCGGCCACCGCGTTGGCGATGGCCTGCATCGTGCAGACAATGGGCCCTTCGCCCACTTCCTTGGCGCCGAAGGGGCCGTGGGGATCGTTACTCTCGACGATGATGTGCTCGACTTCCGGCATCTCATAGGCGCGCGGCATCTTGTAATCGAGGCGCGACGGGTTCAGCACCTGGCCTTCATCCATCACGCACTCCTCGTAGAGCGCCTGGGACATGCCGCTGAAGATCTGGCCGTCGATCTGGCCCTCGACGATGCGCGGGTTGATGGCCCGGCCCACGTCATGGGCCGCCGTCACGCGTTCCACCGTGACGATGCCGGTATCCGGATCAACGCTCACTTCGGCGATCTGGGCGCCGAAGGAATAGGCCATGCTGCCGCTCTTGATCGGCGAGTTATAAAAACCGCGGCCCATCACAAAACGGCCTTCCTGGCTGTGCAGAGTATTGAACACGGCCTTTGCAAAGGGCATGGCCTGTTCGGGCTGGCCTTTCACCGTGATCTGGCCACCGCTGAAACGCAGCTGCGAAGCTTTCACACCGAGTTCGGCCGCAGCCGTCTTCGCGATCTGTTTGCGTGCATCGACGCACGCGTTCTTCACCGCGTTGCCGGTATTGAAAGTGCCGCGTTGCGTAAACGCGCCGACGTCAAGCGGGTCGAGGTCGGTATCGCCCGAAGCCACCGTTATATCCGTCGGCGAGATGCCGAGCACCTCCGCTGCGATGATTGCCATCGCGGTGTGGGAGCTCTGGCCCATGTCCGGCAGGCCGACGAACAGCGTGGCCTTGCCATCGTCCGCCACTTTGATGAACGCGGCCGAGGTGTCGTGCTTGAACAGGCCTTTCGCGCCTGAGGCCATCGCGCCGATGCCGATGCCGATGCCCTTCAGCGGGTCCTTGCGCCGGCGCTTCTTCTTCCAGCTCGTCTGTCGGGCTGTCTTGCGGATGCACTCCTTTAGCCCGCAGCTCGCGTAGTGCGTGCCGCGCAGGGTCGTGTGGCCTTTTTCCACGGCATTTAGCAGGTGGAAATCCACCGGGTCCATTCCCAGGTCCAGCGCGAGGCTGTTCACATGCTGGCCAAACGCAAATTGCAACTGCGCGAGCCCGCCGCCGTGATGGAAGTAGTAGGGCAGGTTATTGGTGTGCACCAGGCGGCCGCGATAGCGCGTGGCCTCCACCGGGTACAGCGCATCCAGGTAACTCGACGTGAGCAGGATCACGATCATCTGCGACTCGACGTAGGCCCCCGTGTCGAAAAGCAGGTCCGCATCCACCACTTTGAGCCGGCCGTCCCGGTCGACGCCGGAGCGAAAACGATATTCCACGCGGCCGCCGGCCCGGCACATGATGAATTCCTCGTCGCCGGTGGCGCGCATTTTTACCGGCCGGCCCGATTTTCGTGACAGCAGCGCGGCGAGAAAGTGGTGCGGGCGCGTCGCCGTGCGGCCGGTGAAGCCGCCGCCGCTGTTCAGGCACATGATGCGCACGCCGCTGTCGGGCAGCTTGAAGCCGGCGGCCAGGCTCTTCTGGAACAACAGGGCAGATTGCGTGGGTGTCCAGACAATCAGTTTGTCCGCCCGCGTGAAGTCGGCAACGGCCACGTGGAATTCCGCGTAGCAGTTGTGACTCGGGTTCGTCACGTAGTGGTCGGTGCGGATATGGTGGGCGGCGGCGAAAACCGCGTCGGGATCACCGTGGTCTTCGGCCTGTTGCCACGCAATGTTGCCCTTGGCTTTTGCATGCAGCAGCGGCGCATCCGGTGCCAGCGCTGCTTTGATGTCCATCAACTCCGGCAGCGGTTCGTATTCCACGCGGATCAGTTTCAGGGCTTCGCGGGCAATATCCTCGTCGGTAGCAGCAACTGCTGCCACCTCCTGACCCACGTGGTTCAGGTACTCGGCGCTCAGCAGCGGTTGGTTGATACCCAGCCAAATGCCCGCGGCGTCCTGGGCGGTCACCACCGCTTTGACACCCGGTAAGGCCTCCGCACGACTCGTGTCGACGGAAAGAATTCGCGCCCGCGGCAGCGGGCAACGCAGAGCGCGGCCGCACAACATGCCGGGCAGCACGACATCATCGGTAAACAACGAGCGTCCCGTCACCTTGTCAGCACCATCCAGCCGCGGCTGGTTGTGCCCGACCGCACTGAAGTCAGGTCGACGCGGCATCTTCTTCCTTGTCTTCAAGGGTTGCTTTCACGGCCTCGCGAATCGCGATCTTCACCTTGATGTGCCCGGTGCAGCGGCAGATTGCGCCGGCCATCGCCTCGTTGATCGCGTCTTCATCCGGCGCAGGCTCGGTGTCCAGCAACGCCTTGGCCGTCATAATCAGTCCGGGGGTGCAGAAGCCGCACTGCACCGCGCCGTATTCCAGGAAAGCGGCCTGCACCGGGTGCAGTTGTCCCGGCTCGGCAATGCCTTCGATGGTGGTGACCGCCCGACCGTCCCACTCCACGGCGAGGGCCAGGCAGGACAGCACGGCGCGACCGTCTTCCTGCTGCACGGTGCAGACGCCGCAGGCACCGCTGGTGCAACCGCGTTTCGTGCCGGAAAGCCCGAGTTCGTCGCGCAGCACTTCGAGCAGCGTCTGCTGGGGCGCTACGGCAATCTCGTGCGCGTCACCGTTCACGCTAAGTCTGATGATCTGCCGGCTCATGGGGCAGCACCCTGCAGATCCGCCAGCTGCTGCAGCACCCGCCGCACCAGGGATCGGGCCAGGCGGCGCTTGTAGCCGGGCGGCGAGAACAGGTTGCTGACCTCTCCGAGATCCGCTCGCGCCGCATCGGCAGCCGCGTCGATGGTCTGCGAGTTCAGTCCGCCGGCGGCAACGATATCGGCCGCTTTCTGCAGCGTCACGGGGTGCGAACCGATGGAACCCAGCACGAGGCGGGCCGCCGTGCCGTCGAACCAGCCGGCAATGGTGCCCGCCGCGTAGTCCAGCCCGTTACGTTGGGCCACCTTGATAAAAGCGGACACGCCGGCGGGTGGCGGCAGGTGTATATCCGTGAGGATTTCTCCGGCTTTCAGGGCCGTGTAGTCGACGCCGTCGTCCAGGTACAGGTCGGCGACAGCCAGCTCGCGCGAGCCGTGGCGGTCGACGAGCGTGATG
>CAMYJV010000217.1 GCA_947258805.1 uncultured Gammaproteobacteria bacterium
CGTCGGGCAGCATTTCCGTCCGGAATTCATCAACCGTGTCGATGAGGCAGTCGTGTTTCATCCGCTGGGGCGTGAGCAGATCCGTGCGATCACCGAGATCCAGATCGGCTATCTGCACCAGCGCTTGGCAGATCGTGACATGGGCCTGGAAGTCAGTCGTGGGGCTTTGGACCGTCTGGGTGAGGCCGGCTTTGACCCGGTCTACGGTGCACGCCCGCTCAAGCGCGCGATCCAGCAACAGTTGGAAAATCCACTGGCGCAGGAGATCCTTGCCGGGGTGTTCGCTGCCGGTGACGTCATCCACGTCAATGTCACCGGCGACGGCCTGACCTTCTCGCGCGGCAGCAATGTGGATGTCGACGAAGAGGGTGCGGTCATCGAAGGCGAACTGGTCGATTGATCGTCGATCGGTGGGTTGACCACGAAGGCCATGAAGACCACGCATGCCCGATAGCGGCTATCTTCGACGAGCTGTCATACAGTTGCCCTTTGCGCCCTTCGCGGTCATCCCAAAGGCATTCACCGCCAAGGCCGCAAAGGGCACGAAGGCTGACACACTGGAAATGTTGGCATGCGAAGCGGCTCAGTGACCTTCGTGGTGGATTCTCTTATCCGCCCCGCGGGTTTGTTTGCGGCCAGCTTCCCGCCCACTAGGCAGGGGTACTCATGAACACGCCGCCGCGCCGCGGATCGCCGGCGCCGGTGAATGTGCTGCCGTCCCAGCAGACGGTATGGGTTCCGCCAAAGAACAGGTTGTGCGATTTCCAGACCCGTAACTTGGCGTACTCCGCCCGCAGTGCGTCGACCGTGGCCGGCGCGAGGCCGGGTTCGACGTCGAGACCATCGTGCTCGAAATGGATGCGCGGTGCATTGACCGCCTGATCGGGTTGCATGCCGAAATCGATCATGTTGCACAGGGTCTGCAGGATAGCGGTGCGCAGCCGGTTGGAACCACCGGAACCGATCGCGATCAGTCGGTGCTGATTCTCCGCTAAGGTCGGTGCCATCATCGAGCTGACGCGTACATCGCAGGGCCATCGGTTGAAACCCTCGGGGTTCAGGTCCTCTTCGCCCAGCATGTTGTTCAGCATGATGCCCGTACCCGGCAGCAGTTGGCCGCTGCCTTCACCGTTCGACAGTGTCAGAGACGCGCTGTTGCCGTTGGCGTCGATGGTGCTGATGTGCGTGGTGCCACGGTTGTTGACCGGGTGGCCCGCCACCGTTTCAATGTACGCGTCGAGTAGTTCCTGGTGGCGCTCTGAGCGCGTGAGCAGGCCGCCCTTTCTCGCCAGATTAGTATGCGCCATCACGTTCGCCAGGGTTTTCATATGCCCGGGAGTGCCGAATCCGGTCGCCGCGATATCGTGGTGGTTCAATGCCGAGAGCGCGAAATTGATCAGGGTACCGCCTGAAGACGGCCCTGGATTGGTGGCCACCTCATAGCCCCGATAGCGGTGTCGCAATGGGGTGCGCCTGAGCAGCTGGTAGTGTGCGAGGTCGTCCAGGCAAAGGTGTCCGCCGTGCTCGGTGCAATGATCGACCAGCCGCCGGGCGAGTTCCCCCTGGTAGAAGGGGGCATCCCCCTCTTCGGCAATCCAGGCCAGGGTCTCGGCCAGGGCCGGCTGGTGAAAGACGCTGCCTTCGCCCTTCAGGGCCTCGCCGCCATACAGGGCCTCGGCGGCAGGCGTCGCGCGGTAGATCGGGGCCACAATGCTGAATATATAGGCCTGCAGGGTATTTACGCCCACACCCTGCGCCGCGTATTCGATCGCCGGGGCAAGGATCTCGCGCAGAGGCAGACTACCCAGGATCCGATGCGTTGCCACCAGCCCGCGAATGGTTCCCGGTGTGGCGATGGAACCGGCTCCGATATGAAACTCCTGCTGCGCGGTGCCGAAATCGGCGATGACGGGATAAAACTCACACTCGGACTGGGTGCGCCGCTGGCGCGGTGTCTGGACGAAGAAATCGTACAGGACCGCCTCGTCACCATCGGCTCTGGCAAGCAGGAATCCGCCGCCGCCCAGCGAGGTGAGAACGGGTTCGACGACGCATGCAGTGGCGAGTGCCGCAAGCACCGCATCGAAGGCGTTGCCACCCGATTCGTACATGCGCATCGCCGCCTCGGCGGTTTTCGCATGGCCGGCGGCCACGGCACCTTTCATGTCGACATCTTTTCCTGCATCGACGGCATTATGCCGGAAACAAAAAAGCGCGCCCGGGGGCGCGCTCTCTTGGCAATCTCAGATTGACGATTACTTTTTCTCGGCCTTCTTGGCAGGAGCGGGTTTGGTCGTGGTGCTCGGGTAAGCATAGCCACCAGAGTACGGGGAATAACCGCCGTAGCCGCCACCGTAGTAGGGGTAGCCGCCGCCATACCCGCCATAACCGCCATAGGGATAGCCGCCATAGCCGCCGTAGCCAGGGTAGCCCCCATAGCCGCCGTAGCCCGGGTAACCGCCGCCCCAGCCCCACGGGCTGCCTCCCCAACTGTTACCCCAAGGGCCGCCGCCCCAGCTGTTGCCGCCCCAAGGGCCGCCGCCCCAGTTGCCCCAGTTGCCAAAGAATGCGCTGGCGTTTGACGTGGCGAGGATGGTCGCTGCGCCGATCAGGCCGGCCAGCAGCAGTTTGCGTGTATCTTTCATCGATAATCCCTCCGGTTGTTTCAGTTCAGTTCAGTTCTTTCCTGGTACTTGCAACACCGAGGGTGCGACCACACTCGCCGCCGACACCGCTCGGGCCCCGGCGTATCCCTTCTCAATCCAGCCGCATCCAGGTAGCTGTTAGTATATGTTAATATTCTACTCTCTTCCAACGCGTCCTACAGTGGAAATATAGCTGCGTCCGGCGCTCTCTTTGCCGGCCGCTTCCGCAGGGCGCTGGCGATGCTGTTTGAGCAGCCGCTGGCACTGCCTGAGACTGAATTCGATCCCGTAGTGGTTGGCCAGGTGATGCTGCAAAACCTTGCCCTGCCATTTCTTGCCTTCAAGGCCGTAATTGCAAGGCGGCTGACCAAGTTCGGTCCGCAGGCGTTTCCATTCATCGATGGACAGTTTAGGCGGCCGCCCGGGGCTGGTCTCGTCCACCAGGCCATCGAGGCCGTTATCCAAAAAGCGCTTGCGCCAACGCTCGAGGGTCCGAGTGTGTTCGCCCAGCCATTCAGCCACCTGGTTGGGGCGATGGCCCTCGGCAATCAACAGAACGCACAATGCGCGGTAACAGAAGCGCTGCTCGCGCGATGCACTCACTTGCTGCCGTACCGCGCTGCGCAGTTTGGCGATTTCGGATGTGTCCATGTTTCTTCCCGGCGCCAAACATGCGCTGAAAGTTTCCTTCCAGGCAGTATTAACAAAACTGTCTGGGATTCTGGATGCAAACTGGTAAACAATTGACCCCGGTCAGGAAAATCCGTCCCTATCTGCCGCAAGGGTCATTCTTTCCGATCGTCTCTAGGATTGCCGGCCCACGGGGGATCCGAATGCTTGAGTTTG
>CAMYJV010000218.1 GCA_947258805.1 uncultured Gammaproteobacteria bacterium
GCACGCTGGCGGAAATTCGCGACATCGGCAAGCGCATCCAGAACCGGCTACTCGAATACATGAGTTTCCTGAACGTTGCGGAGATCG
This sequence comes from uncultured Gammaproteobacteria bacterium, assembly GCA_947258805.1. Next base: position 88 of record CAMYJV010000218.1, read on the forward strand.
CGCTGGCGGCGGGCCGGCCGCGTTCGGGCCGCAACGCGCTGCGCTACGCACTCAGCCTCGGGCGCGAAAAGGGTTTCACACACGCATTCTGGTGGCAGCCGGAAGAGATGGCCAAACTTTGCGCCTATGCGCTGGATGAAGGCATCGAGGTCGACTATGTCTGCAGCCTGATCAGGAAACGCGGCCTGGTGCCGGCGGAACCGCCGCTGCAGATCGACGCGTGGCCGTGGCGTTTCCGCGTGCACACACTGGGTCGCTTCGAGATCACCCGTGACGGCAGCGGCAATTTGCTGTCGGGCCGCAGCCAGGGCCGCCCGCTGGAAGTGCTGAAAGTGGCCATTGCGATGGGTGGGCGCAACGCCAGCGTCGATCGCATCACCGACGCACTGTGGCCGAACATCGACCGCGACTACGCGCACCGGTCTTTCAACACCGCCCTGCATCGCCTGCGCAAACTGCTGGGTGAAGACGGGGCGCTGATCCTGAACAACAACCAGCTGACACTGAGCGACCGTTTCTTCTGGCTCGATACCTGGGCGCTGGACCAGGCCCTGCAGGAGTCGACCCAGCTGATTCGCAGCCTGTCGCCCGACGTGGAACGACTGACACAGCTGACGGAGCGCATCCTCGGGCTATACCAGGGCAGTTTTCTTCCTGGTGACGAAGACCATGGCTGGGCCGTATCGCCCCGCGACCAGTACCGCCAGAAATTCGTGCGCTTTATCCACGAGGTCGGCCACTGGCTGGAAGAACGCGATGAGTCGGACCAGGCCCTGGATCTTTACTATCGCGGCCTCGAGGCGGACGAACTGGCCGAGGGCATCTATAGGCGGCTGATGCTGTGTTTCCAGCAAACCGGGCGCCGGGCCGAGGCCATCGACACCTACAACCGTTGTTGCCGGACCCTCGAGTCGCAGCTTGCAGCCGCGCCGTCGCAAGAAACGCGCGACGTGTACGAATCCCTGACCGGAAAAGCCCGGGACCCGAAGGCCGACAAAAGCTGAGCGGGTTGCGGCCAGCCGGCGCCGTTAGTCAATCTCGTCGCCGGCGCTGAAGGTTGCTGCCGCGAGGTCGGCCCCGGTGTCCGGGTACGGCACGATGCGCACATCGATGCGCCGGTTCCTGGCGCGGCCCTGCGGTGTCTCATTGTTCGCCACCGGCTGCGTTTCACCGTAGCCCACCGCGCTGACCTGGTCATACGACAGCCCCATCTGGGCCATCAGGTACTGGCGTACCGACTCTGCACGCTGCTCCGACAGTGACAGGTTGCTGTCGTCCGCACCGTGGGAATCGGTGTGGCCCTCGACGATCACTTCACTGTCGTCGAAGATCCGAATCGCATTCTGCACCTTCGTGAGCAGCTGGTAATCCGTGTCGCCGATGTCGGCACTGCCGGACGGGAAGCTCAAGCCCACCACCCGGATGTAGATCTCACTGGAATCGCGGAAGACCTGGGCTTCCGACCGGTCGAAGGTGCTCTCGATCTCCTTCACCTTCAGGCGCAGGTTTTCCTGGGCCTGCAGGCGCTGCTGCAGGAACTCCTGCTCGCTGGCGGCACCACCAAGCGCATCGTGGAGCTCACCGATTTCGTCGTTCAGCGCCAGGATCTCGGCATCACGATCCGCAACCTGCTGGCCCAGCTCATGAGACTCGGCATTGCGGTCTTCGATGTACGCAATCATCGTCGCGACCGGTTCTTCATAGCCTTCGTCGAACTCGGCATTCATGTCGGCGGCGGCCGCAATCTGCTGCAGTGGCGCCTCCCACTCCAGGATCAGGGATTCGGGTGTCCGGCGCATCTGCTTCGCCTGCTTCAGGTAGGCGGTGAGATGGATCGCGTGGCGAGCTTCGTACTGTGCCTCGCGGGCCAGGCTGCGGGGCAGGTCCGTGTCGTACCGGTTCTCCGTCAGCTCGATCTCTGCGCGCCGTAACAGGTCCTTGGCCTTGGCCAGGGTCTCGGGCGCATAACGTTTTGCACTTTGTTTCTCGGCCGTCGTAATGAGCATGCCGGTCTCGGCCAGGTAAATCGTCTTGATCGCGGTGAGTTCCACTTCGCGATACAGCTTGGTGGCCGACTCAGCCTGGCGCAGGGCGCTCTTGGGCCGGCCGTCCTCGTTGTTGTTCAGCGCGCTGCGGTAAGCAGTCTCGGCTCGCTGCCACACGCGGGCAGAAAATTTCTCCGCCTCGACCTGCTTGGCGTCGGTGCGGGCCTTCAGCATGTTGCCCAGTTTCGTCTGGGCCAGCTCGGCGACAAACTCCGCCTGCTTGAAGCCCTTGGTCGACTTGTCCAGGTCACGCTGCACGGCGTCCAGGGACCGGGCCTCGCTGAATTTCTTCTCGGCGCTGCGGTACGCGCGGGCGGCCCGGGCGTAGGTATCGGGGGCGAGGTTTACGGCATCTTTCGCATCCGCGGCGTGGCGGGCGGCCGTGGCTTCAGAGAACAGCCTTTCTTTCACTTCCTGCGCCACGGCGGTGCCGTTCAGCAACAGGAAAGCGGCGGAAATGCAGACGAAAAACAGGTGCTTGCGGGAGTCCATGTCCACCTCCGTGTCGGACATCGGTTGATTGCAACCACGAATATTAGGGACACGAGCGATGGCGGAATCGGTAATGGATCACATTTTGTTAAATGTGTGCCTGGCCCGGGTCGTTATTCCGACCGATTCCGGCGCAGCGGTCTCCCGGTGGCCAGGCCAGCACCGCCGAGCGCCAGCAGCACGAACCAGATCCGGATACCCAGCGGCCCCGGTGCACCGATACCGTTGCGGGCCAGAAATCCCAGGCCGAGACCGACACACGTGGCCCCTGCGACCGCCTGCCACGTGGGCAGGGCCGAGCTGACCCCCCGCCTCGCGGTCTGCTCGAAGCGGGCAAATACTGCGATGAAGGCGGCGAGCAAGCCGGCGCAGACCACGAACCAGACCGGCCGCGTGAACCACCACTCGGCCGACCCGGGCCGCAGACCGAGCCCGAACCCGCCCAGCAGGTTCGCGAGACCAACGATCAGCACCATCGCCGTCACGTGCCACAAGTACAGGGTCATGATCGTGCCGTTGACCAGCACGGTGGCCGCCCAAGGTCGACTGTTCTGCAGCCAGCGCCGCGCCGGCGCTTCCACCGCTAGCACCAGCCCGACGTGCATTACGCCGAGGGCCAGGAGTGCCAGCGTCGGCGGGCGACTGTTGGATAACTCCTCTCCAGGCACGGTGATCATGCTGACCGGATAGCCTGCGATCACCACCAGGCTGATCAGCACAGCGAGGCCGGCTGCTGCCCAGGTCAGCGCCTGTGCCGGACCGGCAAGCTTCCCGGCGCGCCATGCGTAGCCGATCTGGTGCACGCCCAGCCACACCGCCCAGTGCGAGGCCAAAGAACGACCCGATACCGAAGCGGCGCCACAATGCGTGGGTCACGGGCACTGCCACGCAGACCATCACGTACACCGCCAGGAACCAGGTGGGAATCAGTGCGACCTGCGAGCCGATCTGCAGCGTGGTCGGCTGCACCCCGAAGTACTTGGCCGCGACACCGAGCCCGGCCCACAGCAACAGCAGTGGGATGACCGGCCCAATCAGCCGTTGCAGGCGCGCACCGATCCACTCGTCGTAGGAGCGACCGGCGCGACGCGCCGACTCCCAGGACACCGCGTTCGCGTAGCCGCCCACGATGAAGAACAGTGGCATCACCTGGAAGATCCACGTGACCCACTGCATCCAGGGCGCCACGTGCAACATGTCGTTCAGGGTCAGCGTCCCCTTTTCCATCGCCGGCGCTGCCATCAGCCAGTGGCCGATGACGACGACTGCGATCGACGCGGCGCGCAGAAAATCCACGTAACGATTGCGGGTCTCCGGCGTCTGCCCAGCCAGTTCTTTCGCCCGGGACCACGCACCCGGCCTGCGCTTACCGCTGCCTGTTACCACGCTGATACCTCCGACGAAACATTATCCGTGAACTCGGGGAATCGGGTCAGGGACTTTGCATCTGCACCGTCTAGCGCGGCGCGCCTGGGCTGACCCGCCCTCGCATGTTCGACGGGTGGTTGACGGGTGTCTGACACACAGGCAGCTTGGGTACTATGGGTCGCGACAGGGGGAGACCCGATGCAAGCAGACGCGGCCGCAAACAACAGCAACGACCCGGTGGTTCGCTACCAGGCCTGGTGGGGCCTGGCGGGCTGCGGACTGATCATCGGGCTGATCTGGCTGCTGGGCCCCTACAGCGAG
>CAMYJV010000219.1 GCA_947258805.1 uncultured Gammaproteobacteria bacterium
TGGAAGCCGCCATCAGCATTCTCCTTTTTTCTTCGGGCCGCTCTGGTGTGAGCCTCAAAAAAAACGCGCGGCACCGAATATCGGTGCCGCGCGCCATCAGACTTTAAAAATATAGCACGAGTTACGCATTGCAAAGCGGCCGTACTGGCTTGACATAATCAGAAGGCCGGCGCCTTGCCCTCTTGAGTGCGGATTGGCTTCGATGCGAACCCCGGCGATTCGCGGGAGAACGCAGTCAGGTCACCGCCAGGCGCCGGGCATACTCCGGGCGACGCCAGGCCTCGGTAGCCATAACTTCATGCAGCGCCTTCACCGCCTGGTAAACGTCCTCGTAGCGCAGGTAGAGCGGCGTGAGACCGAAGCGGAGCACGTCCGGCGCGCGGAAATCGCCGATGACGCCGCGGTCGATTAGTGCGCGCATGATGGCATAGGCGTCCGGATGGCTCAGGGAGACCTGGCTGCCGCGGACTTCTGCATCGCGGGGGCAAGCGACACCAAGACCGCGACCACTGCAGAACTCCTCGACCAGGGCGAGGAACAAATCACCCAGGCGCGACGACTTTTCCCGCAGCTCTGACATCGGTGCACGTGCTGCGATGTCGATGCCGGCTTCGGCCACGGCCATGCTGAGCACCGCCTGAGTGCCGCTCAACATCTGGCCGATATCAGATGCCGGCCGATAGTCGCGTTCGAAGGCAAACGGGGCCGCGTGACTCCACCAGCCGGCGAGGGGCTGCAGGGCCTGCCCGTGGTACCGGCGCGCTGCGAAGAGAAAGGCCGGTGCGCCGGGCCCGCCGTTCAGAAACTTATAAGTGCAGCCCACCGCGAAGTCCGCATCGCTGTCGTTGAACGCTACCGGCAAGGCACCGGCGCTGTGACACACATCCCAGACCGCCAGTGCCCCGGCGGCGTGGGCCCGCGCGGTAATGTCCGCCATGTCGAGGACATGCCCCGTCTTGTAATGCACATGGGTCAGGCACACGACTGCGACGTCGTCGGTAATGGCGTCGGCAATGCCGTCTGCCTCGACAAAGCGGATGCTGTGGCGGTCGCCGAGCAGACGGATCAGCCCCTGCACGGTGTAGTTGTTAGTGGGAAAGTTGCTTCCTTCCATCACGATGACCTGGCGCTCCGGACGCAGCGACAGCGCGGCTGCAACCACCTTGAACAGGTTGATGCCTGTCGCGTCGGTCATCACGACTTCGTCCGGCCCGGCGCCGAGCAGGGCGGCGATTTTCGACCCAAGTCGCCGGGGGAGTTCGTACCAGCCGGCGTCTGTCCAGCTCGTGACAAGCCCTCGCGACCACTGCTGTTCCACGGTACGCCGGGCGATTTCTACCGCCGCCTTCGGCAGGGCGCCCAGGGAGTTGCCGTCGAGATACACGATGTCGGCGGGGAGCTGGAACTCCGCGCGAAATGCCGCGAGGGGATCATCGCGGTCCAGCCGGCGGATGGGGTCGAGGTCAGTCGGTACAGGGGCAATGCTCATATCGGGCCTTGGTCTCGTGGGCTAATGGCATAACGGGACCATCTTAGCCCGGTCAGTCAGCCTCTTAACTGTGGGAGCGGCTTTAGCCGCGACGGGTGCGGCGCTTGTTCCTCGCGGCTAAAGCCGCTCCCACCGGGAGAGCTTGCGGGGCGCACGTGGGCGCCGGCCAGGGCCAGGGAGATATCAGCCATCAGGAGGTCACGGCGATTCATGGCGAATTCACCTGATGCGTTGAATAGACAAATGGTGCACGGAGTGCACCCTACCGATCTGTGCTCGTGTCGTGGTGGGAGCGGCTTTAGCCGCTTCCGTCACTGCAAGATAAAAAAATGCGGTCCGGGCCTGTCCTTGGCCCGGACCGCGTTGCTTGGACCGGTCGCGTCAGGGGGCGCCAAACACGATCGGTCCTTGCTCGGATTGGAATGATGGCGTCATGCGTTCTGCTAATAGGCCATCGTCCCTCCTCAAGGTGTCAGGAGCCAGGGCCAGTCGTTGCGATAGGGCAGCTTCAACACGCCGACGGCATTGCCGAAGTCGCGTGCCGGGCTTACCTTCATGCCGACGTTGGACAAGGTGTACATGTAGGTCGTATCGCTCAGCAATGCCGACACGGTGCGCCGCGGATCGGCCGACTCGAGATACAGGCCTGATGCACAGATTGCCGGCAGGCCGCTGCCCGTGTCCTGGCAGAAGCGCTCCCGGGCCAAGTCACTGTGATCCAGCCGCCCCAGGTCGCCAAAACCGTCCTGGATGCTGACAGTGAAAGCCATGAAGCCGCTGAAGTGCCTTGCAACGTCCGTCGACCAGTACTGCACCGGCAGCGTCAGCGTGCCGGCTTCCGGGAAGTAGTTGAAGGCCAGCGGATCGTAGGTTGCCTGCGTCCACGCAAAGCCCGGTGCGTCGAGCAACGGCACGTAGCTGTGCAACAGGCGCGGCTCATCGAGCTTCTGCACGTCGTAGATCTGCAGGCGGAAGTCCCGGCTCAGCCGTTGATCGGTGCCGTCAAAACCAATGGTCAGCAGATGGCCGGCGTCCAGCGGATAGATATAGGTGCTGACACCGGTGACTTCCACTTCGCCCGCCAGTTTTGGGTTCCGCGGGTCAGAGAGATCGAAGGTAAACAACGGATCGATCTGGCGGAAGGTCACCACGTAGCCGGCCTCACCCAGGAAGCGGGAACTGAAGATACTTTCGTTCTCGCCGAAGCCTTTCACCGCGCCCACTTCAACCAGCCGGCGCGCGTTGTTGTCTTCAAGGACGTACAGGTTGTTGTCCTGGAAAATGCGTGCTTCGGTGGGCTCCCACTCGTTGCGATTGGCCACTACCCGCAGAAAGCCATCGAACTCGCTGAACTGGTAGGCCGATTGCGTCCAGCCGTTGATGCGGCCAAGAGCCTTGTATTCCGGTGCCTCATCACCAATCGCGATCTTATAGATGGCCGTTTGCTGGCGTTGCCGGTCGGGCCGCCACCACCAGTCGTTGCTGGCCTGGATCAGGTAGATGTTCCGGGTGCTGGAGTAGACTGTCCACGCGTTGTTCGGCACCCGCAGCGCACCAATGTTGCGGCCGTTGCTGTCGACGCTGGTGACGGTGGTCAGCGCCAGTCGCATCGGCACGTCGGGGTAGGCCACGTCGGCGCAGTTGGGCGCCGTGACGTCGACATAATCAGCGCCTTCTTCCGCAGCCATCATCCCCGGCAGGTAGTCGTTGATGTCCGTACCGGCGACCAGGGTGTCGACGCGTTCGCGCACCTGGTCAGCAATGTCCTCGCCCGTGTCGCCGTCGGCAATGGCATCCCAGTACCGTTGCTTCAGGTCTACCAGCGCGACGTCGGTGGAGAGGATCGGCGGCATGATAGGCGTGTGGTGCGTGACGATATGCACCCGGTCCTTGATGCGCCGCACCGCAATCTGGAAACCCTTGATCTTCAGGCGGCGCTCGATCTTCGGGTTCGCCGGGTCGCTGACATCCAGGAACAGCACGCGGGTCACCGGGTCGGTCGGGAACGGTGTGGGCGCGAAGGCCGGCACCGGACCAAACCAGTTGATCTCCGACAGGAACACCACCAGGCGCTCGTTCGCCGGATCCAGCACCAAGCCTTCCGGGCGACCGGCGGCGCTCAGGTCGAGGCTCGCGATTTCGCGAAGGTCCGTGGGCGGCAGCCCGTTGGCCACGACCAGGTGGTCACCGTCGACCAGGTAGAAATTGCCGTTCTCATCGGCCTCGATGATGTCGAGTTCATCGACGCCGCGTTCCTGGGTATTGGTCTGAGTAAATTCATCGAAAGACGCCGCATCGGTGCCGAGCCCCGCTTCCAGCGGCGCACCACCGGCCAGCGTGACGGCACAGTTGAAACAGTCAATGAAGCCGTTGTTGAGGATCAGGTCGGTGACGGATTCGCTGACATAGTCCTGCAACGCATCGCAACTGGCCTCCTGCTTCAACTCCAGCACGGTGGTGGGAGTTTCCAACAGCGCCGTGGCGGGCGCATTGACACCACCACTGGCGCCGCCGCCGCCACCACTGCAGCCCGATAATCCAACCAGCCCGATTGTCCAAATAGCGGCTGGCCAGGCATGTAACAGTCGTCCCTGTTTTTTCATGATGCACCTCCCGGTGACTTCCTCTCTGCTCATGCCCCCTAAAGAATCGTGATGCGGGCGGCCTGCACGGCCCCCACCCCCAATACCTGCCCGTCGACGCGAATCCGTCGCCCGGCCAGCAGGTCAGTCTGTGCACCGCCCACCACCACGGTGGCGGCGTCGAGTTCAACGGCCACGTCGTCCACCGCAATGGCCGCCGGCAAGTTGTCGCTGGAAACAAAGCCCACGAAGCTCACGGACAACGGCGCGCTGGCCGGCCCGGGACCCACCGCCGCCAGTTCGCCGGTGGAAAACTGGGTGGCCGCAGAACTGAATGCGCCCGGCAGGCGCGGCAGTGCGCGCACCTGGTCTGCCGTCAGCACACCGTTGCTGAGCGTGGAGCCCTTCACCTGTGCGATCTGGCCCACCTGGGGCAAGCCCAGGGGCAGTTCCAGCAACAGGGCCTGCGAGTAGTCCACCGTCAGGGCACCCAGCGAAAAAGTCAGTGCGGGTTCATCCGTAGCCGTGATCCGTGCGGTGATCTCGATGGGCTCGACAGCGTCCGACGCGCCGATGTAGGTCGCAAGAATTTCGCCCGTGCCCGTGGGAATGCCGCTGATCAGAACCAGGTCATCCACCTGCAGATCCACCAGCCGCGTGATGCCTGGAATGTCGAAGCGGGTGCTGGCATTCGTACGGATGGTTTTCCCGAGGATCGTCAGCGTATTCGCCGGCACATCGATGGCCTCGATGGGCGCGCTCACATTGCGCTGGAACTCGATGAACAAGGCGCTGACCCGCGCCGGCAGCGTGCTGGCAGACATCGGCCACACGGTGACGCACAACCTGTACCACGACGCTAAAGAGCCCACTCGTTTCGAAGCCC
>CAMYJV010000220.1 GCA_947258805.1 uncultured Gammaproteobacteria bacterium
GCTTGAGATAGGCGCCCTTGCGCAGATCTCCATGGTGGGGCTCGGCCGATCCGGCGGTGGAGCTCTGGGTGCGCTTGTTTTTTTTCATCTTTGTTCCGAAAGGCGCTGGGGTCCTTCCGGCAGGTCCTTTTCTGAAGTCAATCGGCTGAGCCGGTTGTCGGCATCCGTCCGCCAAGCTATAGCCCCATTTTCATCCCTTTGCACTTTGTCGGTATCTGCTCTGTGCGTCAGGTCGCAGTTTGCCGCAGGCGGCGCACCGCGGGACGGTTTCAGTTGACCTCGTTCTTGTTGGCGACACCGCCCGGAATCTCGATGTTTTCGACCTCGGCCAGTTTCTCCAACGCCACCTCCATCAGCCAGCGCGCGCGCGCCGTCATCTGATGCAGATAACCGTGCAGCGCGGCATCCTTGCGGGTGCTGACTTCGCAGCGCGCGCTGTAGTCCTCGAACGCCGCCAGCTGTTCGATCACGCCGGACAAGTGGTGCGGACATTCGCACTCGAGGCTGGTGGTGACGTCGGAAAGGTGCAGCAGCTGTTCGTTGGAGAACCGCTTGGGCGGGATAGGGTCGCTGCTCGCGACCCGCGGATCCCAGTCCGGCGGGCTCCAGTCGATCTGGCGAGACTGACTCAGCTGACACTGCTGCCAGATGTGTTCCAGGGCAACCGGTGCACGCAGGGTTTGCAGGCCATAGCGTTGCAGCTGGCTGACGATGTTCGAGGGGCTGAAGGCGTAGATCACCAGAATGCGTCGGGCGCGTTTGCGCAGCTCGGGTGCGTTGAGGTCGCGCGCAATGTTGCGATCTAAGAATGGAAGTTCGATGACCAGGGTATCGCACTCGGTTTCGTCTTCCAGAAAGGAATCGATGTCCGTGTAGGCCCCCGCCATCTCCAGCCCTTCCGGCATACCTTCCGTGTTGCAGGCCCTGACAGAGATCGCCTGGCCCACGACGCAAACCTCGTGTTGTCCACTGCCCAGCGGTGGCAGGTTGGCCGGCTGCGCGGAGTTTAACCGACGGTTCAGCTCTTCGAGGGGAAGGTTGGCGACGGTGCTGATCGCATAGCCCTGGTCGACCAGGGTCTTGATCATGGTCAGCCGGGTGACGTCCTGCTGGCTGTAGAGGCGGCCGCCCTTGGGCGTGCGCCGGGGCTCGACGACCTCGTATCGACGCTCCCAGATCCTCAGGGTATCAGGGGATATCCCGGTCAGGCGCGCGACCGCGCCGATGCGGTAGGCGCTGCTCGTGTCTTCTGGGGTGATGATCATGACTGTTTCCTCTGGTCTGTAACTGAAGCTTGGGTTGGTTGTGAGTTGCTGTTTTGGGGTGCGCCGAGGCGACGGCGCAAGGCGCGAAAAAGGCGTCCGAGTATCGGCAGGGTTTCGTACAGCTGGCTTGCGGGGTCCCAGTAGTCGCGGTGTTCTGTGAAGCGGCCGTCGGACGCAAACTGGACCCGGCTGACCCCGAGCACGGCTCGGCGTGAGCCTGGGCGGCCGAAACTGAAGCGCCAGCGCAGATACACCAGGTGCTCGTCCCCTATGCACTCGTCGACGCCGAATCGCGGATCCTCGCAGGTCGCAAACATGTGCTCGAACACCTGCCTGATGCCGGCGCAGCCGCGCACATCGTTAAAAGGATCGACGAAACGCGCCTGCTCGGTGAAAAAATCCGCGAGCGCCTGCAGCGTGGTGGGCTCCAGGCCTTCGAAGAACTCGATATAGCGTTGCACGTGAGCCGGCCTCATGTCGCGAGCACCCGGCGCCGGATGAAACCGAAGAACAGGGGATAGGGCAGGCAGCGCAGCAGCTTCAGCGGCCATATCAGGCGGCGCGGGAAGCTGATCTCGAAACCGCTGCTGTCGAGCGCGTCGACGATTCTTTGTGCCGCATCCGCCGGCTGCAGCAGGCCCGGCATCCGGAAGTCATTCATGGCGGTCAGACGGCTGTCGACGAAACCGGGATTTATCACCCGCAGGCGTATACCCCAGAGTGCTGCCTCGGGATGCAGCGCCTCGGCGAGGTGTATGGTCGCCGCCTTGGGCGCGGAGTAGGGCGCACCCTTCGGCAGGCCGCGGTAACCGGCTGCACTGGCATTCAGGAGTATCTGTCCGCCGCCGTGTTCACGCATCAGCGGCATCACGGCGCCAAGGACGTAGACCGCGCCGAGGTAGTTGACGCGGTTGAGACGCTCAAACAGACCGATATCGAATTCGTCCAGCGCCATGGGCCGGTAATCACCCGCATTGAGCAGAACAAGAGCGGGTGGGTGCTGCGCGTATAGCTGTTTTGCGCAGCTGGCCACCGCCTCTTTGCGCGTAACGTCCAGCGCAAGGGGCGTGGCGCCGATCTCGGCTGCGGCCAGGTCAAGCCGTTCAGGATCGCGCGCAGAAAGGGTCACGGTCCAGCCGGAGGCGACCAGTAGACGCCCGACTTCCAGACCCATACCCGAGCTCGCGCCGACAAGCCAGGCATGTCGCGAAGACCCGCCTGTCACGGTGTGCCCCCGGGTGCCGCAAAGGCGGCGGCAAGCAGCATCGCGACGACCAGCGCCGAAAGCCGAAGCCGCAACTGGCGATAGTCTTCGTCCAGCACCGGCAAAAGATGCCGGTCGACCGCGAGGATGAGGCCGAAAAGCGCCGCAAAAGCGACCAGTCCTAGACTTTCCGGCAGGCTCAGAAGGAACCAGGCGATCACAGCGGGTGCCACGCCCCAAATGAGCCTGACGGTGGGATGCCCTTCCCGGCTGTCCGCAGGAATTCCCCAGTGAACGGCCCCGAGGAACGCTGCGATCAGTGCGGCGTAATACCGCATGTTGGCTGCCGCGTGATCGATCCAGGCGCGATCGTTGGAAAGCAGCAGCACCGCGAGGCAAGCTGCAAACGGCAACAGGCCCGCGTAGCCCAAGACGCGACGCTGTTGCCGGAAGTCTCTCTCCAGGGCTGCCGCGATCCCGTTCACAACAGCTTCTCCAGGGCATCAACGATGGCCGGGCTTTTCGGTGAAGTAAAGCTCAGGTAGTCATCGACCACACGCCCTTCGCGGTCGAGCAGATACTTGTGGAAATTCCAACTGGGATAGCGGCCGGCCGACTCTGCAAGGGCGGTGAACAGAGGGTCGGCCTTGCCTTTTTTCACCTGCGTCTTGGCAAACATGGGAAATTTCACGCTATAGGTCAGGCGGCAGAAATCCCTGATCTGGGCCTCCGACCCCGGCTCCTGACCGCCGAAATCGTTGGAGGGGAATCCCAGCACCACCAAACCGCGGTCTCGGTACTGGGCATACAGCTCCTCGAGACCCTCATACTGCCCTGTGAAGGCGCACTTGCTCGCTGTGTTCACGATCAGGACAACCTTCCCACCGTACAAGTCCTTCAAATTGACCTTCTCGTCGCTGTTCAGACGCCGTACTTCAAAGTCTAGGGGGTGCTTTTG
>CAMYJV010000221.1 GCA_947258805.1 uncultured Gammaproteobacteria bacterium
TTTTCGAAGGGTGGTGGTGGGCGAACGCCGGCCGGCGCTCTGCCCTGCACACCGGCTTGCCCTTCGGGTTCCCTGCGCTGCTCACTCGCTGCGGGGTCCGGGAGACGGGCCATCCCTGGCCCCTCTCCCGGAGCCGCGCATCCCTGCGCGGCCCCTTCGGGCTAATCCCGCACTCGCTGCGCTGCTCGGCAAGCCGGTTAACGTTCCGGGCAGACCGCCGGCCAGCGTTCGCCTGTCAGCTTTCTGGCGGTTCCCCTTCACCCCGAACCCAGCAGCGCTTGCGGGCGCTACGGACAGGATTCACCAGCGCCAGGACTCGGGGCCGTCCCGGGGGAATGTTTCACCGAACGACTACAAAACCGGAGCGAGGGGAAACATTCCGCCGGGGCGGCCGACGCTTCACGAAGGGAAGGCATCCCCATAACGCTCCCGCAACCGCTGCTTCTCCACCTTCCCCATGGCGTTCCGCGGCAACGCATCGACCATGAACAGCCGGCGCGGTTGCTTAAAGCGGGCTAAACGGTCACCGAGGGCTGCCAACAGCATCTTCTCATCTGGCGCTGCACCCTCGTCGGCGACGATAACCGCGACGACACCTTCGCCCAGATCAGCGTGGGGTACGCCGATGACTGCGGATTCCCGCACACCCGCCAGTTCGTCCAGGCAGCGTTCGATTTCTTTCGGATAGATGTTGTAACCGCCGCTGATGATCAGGTCGCGGGCCCGACCGACCAGCGTCAGCCTGCCGTCCTCGGCCAGCGTGCCCAGATCGCCGGTGCGGAAGTAGCCGTCATCGGTGAATTCAGCCGCGGTCTTCTCTGGCATCTGCCAGTAGCCGGCGAATACAATCCGGAGTTCGACGCCGGGCAATGCATAGCCCACCGTGCCCGGCAGTCGCTCTCCTTCCAGCGGGTTCGACGTGATCATGCCGGCTTCGGACATGCCGTATCGCTCCAGGATCCGGTGCCCGGTGCGTTCTGCGAAGGCTTCGAAGGTGCTGGCCAGCAGCGGCGCGGATCCGGAGATGAACAAGCGCATCCTGCGGCAGTCGCCTGCAGCGAAATGCGGCTCATCCAGCAGCCGCGTGTAGAAAGTGGGTACGCCCATCATCACGGTGGCTGCGGGTAGCGCCGCGCGGACTTCCGCGGCGTCGAAGCGCGGGTGAAACAGTACGGGTGACCCGCCGAGCATCGCGCAGTGCAGGGCCACAAACAGACCGTGCACGTGGAAGATCGGCAACGCGTGCAGCAGCACGTCGTCGTCCCGCCAGCCCCAGGTATTCACCAGCGTTTGTGCGTTGGAGGCCAGGTTGCCAATGGTCAGCATCGCGCCCTTCGAGCGACCTGTAGTGCCCGACGTATAGACAATCGCGGCGACATCGTTCTNNNCCGTTGTGCACGAGGCCGGGATCCCGCACTGGCTGAGCCTCGATGATCACTGTCGCTGCAGGCTGCCGCGACCGTGATCATCGAGGGTCAGCCAGTGCGGGATCCCGGCCTCGTGCACAACGGTCTGCAGCGAGCCGGCGACGCCTGGCCGACACACGAATAGCTGCGGCTTGGCATCACCGAGGAAGTGCTCCAGTTCACCGGCCGTGTAGGCCGTATTCAACGGGATATAGACGACCCCGGTGCGCAGGCAGGCCAGGTACAGCGCAAGCGCGTCCGGCGACTTGCCCACCTGCACCATGGCCCGGTCACCCGCGGCCAGCCCCAGTTCGTCCAGGACACCGGCGTAACGGGCGCTCAGCGCATCCAGGTCGCGATAGCTGCGTGGCGCGCAGCCCGGCTGGGAGAGAAACGGTGCATCGAACCGCGACGCGAAGCCGGCGCGCAGGACGCCATACAGGTTGTCGCCAGCGGCCACCGCCGGAGCTCAGGCCAATGGCCCGGGGGTTTCCTTGATGTGCAGGTCGCGCTGCGGGAACGGAATCTGTATTTTGTGTTCGGCGAAATTCTTGTAGATGCCGCAGTTCAGTTCGTGAGTCACCAGGCCACGGTCGGCAGGTTCGTTGATCCAGCACAAGGTTTCGAAGTTCAGGCTCGAGTCGCCGAAGCTTCTGAAGCGCACGCGCGCTTCCGGCGTGCGGACCACCTTTGGATGATTGATGGCCGTATCCAGCAACACCGCCATGACCTGGTCGATGTCGGAGCCATAGGCAACGCCGACCGGAATCCGGATGCGGTAACGCTCCCGCGGCCCGCCTGCTTCGTTGATGATCTTGGCCTGGCCCATCACTCCGTTTGGAATCGTGACTTCCACGTCGTCGCGCGTGAGCAGGCGCGTGCTGCGCAGCCCGATTTCCGTGACCTGGCCGCGCTCGCCGCTGTCCAGGATAATGAAGTCGCCGATCTGGTACGGGCGGTCGACGATGATCGCGATGCCGGATACCAGGTTGGCCAGCGTGTCCTGGGCTGCGAAACTGATGGCCAGACCGATGATGCCGGCAGAAGCCACCAGGCCGGTGACGTTGATCTCCCAGGATTCGAGAATGGCGTAGGTACCCGCGATAACGATAAATATCGATAGCGCATTGGTGAACAGCGGGCGTGTCGCCGGTTGCACCAGGCTTTTCTTGGCCGGCGCGCGGCCCAGCGTCTTGAACAGTAAGCTCGAGAAACGCAGGCCGAACAGCACCCAGATTACGATAAGGATCGTCTTCAGGACGTCCTCCGTGGTTGCTTCGATGCCGGGATCCAGATCGAGTCGATAGGTGGCCAGGACGAGGCCGAGCAGGGCGACCGTGCTGAACACCGGTCGGTGCAGCAGGTCGACCAGCTGGTCGTCGAAGTGGTTGCGGGTGCTGGCAACAATCCGCCGGACCACCCGGGTGCAGAGAAAGTCGGCCAGCTTGGCAAGGCCCAGGAAGAGCACTATCACCAGCACCGCATGCAACTTGGGGTACGGGCGCAGGAACTCGAAGCCGTTCTTTGTCAGGTCCGCTAGTTCTGCAAAATCCATTGCTCGGTGCTCCACTCTCTGTTGGCCCGATTATTCAGGTTTCCGGGCCCCAGGCAAAAAAAAGCCCGGGTCAGCGACCCGGGCGGGAAAAACTATGTGCTTTGCGTCAGAAGACCACGTCGCCGCTGGCTGGCGGCGCGTCGCTCAGGCCGTAGGTCTTGGCCGGCGCGCTCTCGGCCGGTTGGGCGGCCGGAGGGGCCTGGGCCGTGCGGGAGGCCTCCGCCTGGCCGGTCGACGCCGGGGCCGCCGTGGTCAGGGTTTCCTGGAACCGCCGCGCAGCCGGGGTTGTGGTTGCCCCGTCCTCATTCAGGATCTTGCGGGCATCGGAATAGTCCGGACCGTAGTACGACTGGTTACCCTTGCGGTCGATACCCAGCACTGCGCCCTCGACGGACAGGCCGGCGAACAGGCCGCGGTTGCGGGAATACGAGAAGACTTCAGCCCGCAGCGTGATGTCGGTAGCGGCCGACGTCAGTCGGCCCATGGGCCCTGCGGCCACCGCGATGTCGCCGCCCAGCGTCATCCTGCCCTTGTACAGGCTTTCCACGCTGCGTTCAGTCCGGAACACCAGCACGATATCCGTTGACTGGGCGCCAATCTGCAGGCCGACGCTGCCGCCGCCGAGATTCACGAAGGAAGGGTTGCTCCAGCGCCCGTCGGGCTGGCGCACCACCATGATGCCGCTGCCGAAACGGCCGCCAACGCCAAAGCCCAGCTTGATGACGTTGGGCAGCACCGCCACTGCGTAGGCGTCGCGCAGCAGGGCCGGTGGAATCCCCTGTTCCGGGATCACCAGCAGCTGCTCCAGGACCCGGTTGGCATTGTCCATCCGGCGCTCATACTTGGTGGACGCCGTCGCCTGGAAAGAGAGCAGAATCAGCGCTGCGGACAGCAGCACGGCCGTAAGTCTCGTCATGTCAGCACCTCAAATAAACCTGATGCCCTGAGTTCTTCTTGACGAGACCTTGCAAGGCAAATCCAAGCGGATTGGCCGGTAATTTAACGTATATCAGCCTGTTGTGTAACCCTTATTTGCCAGTCCCGAGATTCCGGCCTTAAGCCTCTAGAAGCTGCGCACAGCCGCGCGGCAGGTCCGGGCCCCGGCCGCTTTGCCGGGGCGCAGCCGCGGCCAGTGCCGGGCCCTGGTGCGACGTTCAGGCCCGCAGCTGGGGAATGCGGGTTCATAGCTTGCCTTTCACCCGAATAACGCGCACCATCCGCTCGCGATCTACGTGTTGGCCTGCCTTCTAACTACCCGCCCGGTTCTCGGGCGTTTGATTCAAGACACCCACTGCGACCAGGTTGTTCGTTTCCGCGCCCGATTTGTGCGCGGGTTTATCTATTGGAGGCCAAACATGGCTACAGGAACAGTTAAATTTTTTGATGCGAAGAAAGGCTTTGGATTTATCCAGCCCGAAGACGGCGCGAAGGACGTATTCGTCCATATCAGCGCTGTGGAAGCGGCCGGATTGGGCACGTTGACCGAAGGTCAGCGCGTTGAATTCGAGGTTGTTTCAGAGCGCGGCAAGTCGGCAGCAGGCAACCTCAAGGCAGCCTGAAGCTGGCTAGCGGCGCCCTCGTGGCGTCGAACTAGCGACGAAAATGGCGGTCCTCCGGGGCCGCCATTTTTTATGGGTCATTGTCCGCCGATCCGGAGTGCCACGGCTGGTCGAAACCAGTTGGGCCGGACCATTGCTGGCGGCGGCTAATTCGCGCGGCGACTGTCTTCGTACATCCGGATCAGGAAATCCCGGATCACGCCGTCGGCTTCCTGTTTCTGCATCAGGCGTTGCGATTCGAGGAGCTGCGCCATGTCGTCGATCGACCGCTTGCCGTCGATCAGGCC
>CAMYJV010000222.1 GCA_947258805.1 uncultured Gammaproteobacteria bacterium
CCGGCGAGGACGGCGAGGTTGTGCAGATTCCTGAAGCCGAGGCGCCGGTAATGTTCCGCGGCCTGCAGGCTGCGCCCGCCAATGTGACAATGGAAGATGATTTCCGTGTCCTTTGGCAGGCTCTCGATGAACTGCATGGCCTCCTGGTCCCAGGCGCGGGCGAATTCAATCAGTGCCTGTGCGCGCTCGTCTTCTCCACGCACGTCGAACAGCAGCACGTCGGCACCGCGGTCGAGCTTCTCTTTCAGGTCTTGCACGCTCAACGACTGCACCGGCGGCGGTGCGTTCGGATTGTCGAACGAGAAGCGTGTGCCACCCAGCTGTTCTTCCAGGTCGATGCGCAGGCCGTCGGCCCGCGCTGCGCTCCACGGGTCCATGCGCAGGGTCACACCGGCCGTCTCCACCTCGACGGATCCGGGCTTCGGCGGTGACAGGCTCAGCCCGTGGGTCCACGCCGCGTCGATCTGGAGGTGCAGCGCCATGTTCGGCTGGGCTGACACCGCATTCTGTATCGCTGCGGCCGCCCCGTCGCTGATCTCGATGACTGGCGACTGCACGTCCGGCACGCTGACCCCCAGCGCATCTGCCAGCTCCCCCGACTGCAGCATTTCCTGGATGATGTCGCTGCCTCCGAGCAGTTCGCCGGCCACGTACAGCTGCGGAATCGTCGGCCAGTTGCTGTAGACCTTGATGCCCTCTCGCACCTGGGGGTACTCGAGCACATTAATCGTGACATAGTCGGGCAGCAGCATGTCCAGCGCCGCAACGGTCTTCGCCGAGAACCCGCATTGCGGTTGCTGCTTGGTGCCCTTCATAAACAGCACGACGCGATTGTCGGCCAACAGCTCGTCGATAGCGGCGCGGGTCTGATCGTCCAGTGACATGGTGTTCCTCTATGGTCGTCTCGCGGCGCTCTGCGGCAGGGCGCCTTGGCAATATGGTTTCGAATCGATACTATCAAATGATGCCTGAGACCGCGAACCACGCCGCCCGCGAACTCGCTGAGCTGCTGCTGCACCTCGGCCGCGCTGCCTACGCCGAGAGTGCCGGGGGTGGCCTGAGTGCCGCTCAGTGGGCTGCGTTGCGTTACTTCGCGCGCGCCAATCGTTTCTCTCGCACCGTGTCGGGCTTTGCCGAATTTCATGCCACGACCCGGGGCACCGCCTCGCAAACCGTCAAGAGCCTCGTGAACCGCGGTCTGCTGGAGCGGGCGCGCTCGGAGCGCGACGGCCGCAGCGTGCTGTTCAAGCTAACCCGGCCGGCGCGCCGCCAGTTGCGGCGGGACCCCTTCGATGCCCTCGTGCGGGCAGCCGGGCACCTGGACCCGCGGCAGTTGAGCGAAGTTAGCGGTGGACTCCGCCGCGTAGGCGAATACCTGGAAGCGGAGCGGGGCTCGGCGTCCGTGGGACGCTGCGAACGCTGCGGCCACCTGGCCAGCGACGGGGGCAACTATCGCTGTGGCCTGATGCAGGAGCCCCTGGCAACGGCAGAGATGGGCGAGATTTGCATGCGGTACCGGGCTCGCGCCCAGTAGTGCCAGGCCGCCGGCGACGCAGCTGGACCGTTCCCTAGACCGAGAAGCTGGAACCGCAGCCGCAGGTGGTCTTGGCGTTGGGATTCCGGATCACGAAGCGTGAGCCTTCCAGGTCTTCTTTGTAATCGATCTCGGCGCCCATCAGGTACTGGACGCTCATAGGATCCACCAGCAGCGTGACGCCCTGGTTTTCCACCCGGGTGTCACCGTCGCCAAGCGCCTCTTCGAAAGTAAATCCGTACTGGAAGCCCGAGCAGCCACCGCCGGAAATGAAAACACGCAGCATCAGCGCGTCGCTGCCTTCTTTCTCGATCAGTTCGGAAACCTTGAAGGCCGCGGCGTCGGTAAAGACCAGCGGGGTCACGGGCATCTGGAATTCAGTGGCACTCATGGGTGCCAATTATCCAGTCCCGGCCCCGCGTGTCAAATTGATTAGGTATCGAAACTACCTGAGGCCGGGCATTCCTGGGAATATTCTGGGGCAGATGGTCCCCTATCCCGGTATCCCCCGCCGCCAGCTGACTTGACCGGTGGGCGGGCAGCGGCTGCAATGCCTGCGTTATGGAACGGGAATTGACAGCCGCGCGGGCGGTGCTCGGTCGCTACGGCCTTGCGGACGCCGCGCTGGAACCCCTCGGCAGCGGGCTGATCAACCTGACCTGGCTGGTCCGGGATGGCTCCGGCCAGCGCTCTGTGCTGCAGCGCGTCGCCGCCATTTTCCCGGGTGCGATCAACCGGGACATCGACGTGGTGACGCGGGCGCTGCTGGCCCATGGCGTACTCGCGCCGCGGGTTATCCCCGCAGCCAGTGGCGACTTGTGGGTCGAGTACGAGCAGCAGAACTGGCGGCTGATGACCTGGTTGCCCGGTGACTGTTACGACTCGCTGAGTTCGGCCGAACAGGGGCGCAGTGCCGGCTCGCTGCTGGCCCGCTTCCATCACGCGCTGGCGGAACTGGAACACGATTTTGCGAACCCGCGCCTCGGTGTGCACGACACGGCGCGACACCTGGCTGCGCTGGGCGACGCGCTGCGCGTGCATGTAGCACATCCGCGCTTCGCGCACGTGGCGCCGCTCGCCAAACAAATACTCGCAAGCGCCGCAACGTTGCCGGAACTGCCAGCGACGCCGGACCGGATCGTCCATG
Organism: uncultured Gammaproteobacteria bacterium; assembly: GCA_947258805.1. Next base: position 2,682 of record CAMYJV010000222.1, read on the forward strand.
GTGATCCCAAGATCAACAATATGGTGTTCGACGCGGCTAGCGGTGCTGCTACCGCGATGGTCGACCTGGACACGGTGGGGCGCATGCCGCTGCCCCTGGAACTGGGCGATGCCTTCAGGTCCTGGTGCAATCCGCTGGGCGAGGACGGCCGCAGCGGTGAATTTTCCGCCGGGTTGTTCACAGCTGCGCTGGCAGGTTACGCGGAAGTCGCCGCTAGCTGGCTCACGCCTGACGAAATACAGGCCATTGTGCCGGCCACGGAAACGATCATGCTGGAACTGGCGGCCCGCTTCTGTGCTGATGCGCTGAACGAGGCCTATTTTGGCTGGGATGCCGCGCAATTTCCGACTCGTGGGCAGCACAACGAAGTGCGCGCCGCCGGGCAATTCAGCCTGTTTCGGTCCTTCGTTGGCCAACGGAAAGAGCTCGAGACGCGTGTAGTGGGAATATTTGGCAGCGCTGTTGGCTGAGAGTTTTCGTTTGAACGTATCGGGAGCAGCAATGTATGCGCGTTCTGACCCTCAGGACTCGGCGCGTTCCATCTCCGCCACCGCCGGTCCATAGAACTTGAGGTTCGCACCCAGGAAGCCGACGGCGAATGTGCCGGCCGCTGCGCACACGATGGACAACGAATAGCGGAGCGCCGCGTCGTCGCCGAAGCCGTAGTCTGTCACCAGCGCTACGGCCGTGGGGCCGAGGGAGTACGGCGATGGCGAGTTCACCGCTCGGCATGAGTGGCGCAAGGGCGGAAGCCGGCACGAAGATCAGCATGAAAGCCAGGCAAACGCGCATCAGGCTGTCTTTCTCGCCGCGCCGGTAACGGCGGTCTGCGATCGTGCCTGCCAGCGTGACGCCGATGGGCCCGAAAATCAGGTTCAACAGGCCGTAGGCAAAACTGATTTCCGTGATGTCCCAGTTCCAGGTGCGGATGTACATGGTCGGCACCCAGAAGAACAGCCCGTAGCCGATGATGGTGACCACCGACATGCCGAGCATGTGCGTGCCGTAGGTTCGCCAGCGCACGCCGATGAAGCGCAGCGCTTCCCTGATGGAAATCTGCTGGGTTTCGCGGCCACTGGCATCCGTGACCGTGATGCGGCCCTTGCGCGACGGTTCGCGCACGGTGGCCATCAACAGGGCGATGACCAGCCCGGGCATGCCGACGATCACGAACACCGTTTGCCATGGCAGCAGCTCGCCGACGACAGGCAGCTCGACGGGCGGCGCAGAGTTCACCAGGCCAATGATCCACCCGCCGACGATGTAGGCGATGCCGGCGCCGAGCGAAACGCCCATGTTGTACACGGAGATGGCGCGACCGCGCCGCTCACGCGGAAAATAGTCGCTGATCATCGACAGTGCGCTGGGGTTCAGCGCGGCTTCGCCGACCCCGACCCCGACCCGCGCGAGGAACAGTTGCCAGAAATTCCGCGCGAGACCGCAGGCCGCCGTCATGAAGCACCAGATCGTGATGCCCACCGCAATGATGCCGCGCCGGCTGCGACGGTCCGCCAGGCGGCCGATCGGGACGCCGAGCAGCGTGTAGAAGATGGAGAAAGCGAGCCCGAGGAGCAGACTGATCTGGGTGTCCGACAGCTCCAGGTCGCGGCGGATCGGATCGATCAGCAGTGCCATGACCTGGCGGTCGAGGAAGGAAACCATGTAGGCCAGCGTCAGGACACCGACGACATACCAGGCGTACGCGGCCTCCGGGTAGCCGTCGTCGCCGCCGGCAGGTTGTTGTGTTTTCACATCGCGGGATGCCGTGTCAGGGTCAGACATAACCCAACCGTGGCCTTTTTGCATCGCCAGCGTCAAGGAGTATTATCAATCGACGTTCGGCCAAGAGTTTTGGGCGGCGTTTGGGGAGTGAGTAATCAAGGGGGAGTCGCAATGACTTTTTGCAAGCGGATGGCCACGG
>CAMYJV010000223.1 GCA_947258805.1 uncultured Gammaproteobacteria bacterium
GCGAGTCCGGCCGGCGTCGGCGTCTCGAACACCGCGCGCAACGGCACCTCCACCCCCAGCGCATCGCGCAGCCGCGACACCAGCTGCGTGGCCAGCAGCGAGTGACCGCCGAGGGCAAAAAAATCGTCCCCCACCCCCACGCCGCGCCGCCCCAGCACCGCCGCAAACAGCTCGCACACCAGCCCTTCCACCGGCGTGCGCGCTGCCCCGCCGCCGGCCAGCGCCGCCGCCCAGTCCGGCGCCGGCAGCGCTCGCCGATCCACCTTGCCGTTCGGCGTCAGCGGCAGCGCGGCTACCAGCACCCATTCGCCCGGCACCATGTAGTCCGGCAGCGTCTCGCGTAACTGCGCGCGGAGCAGCTCCGGGTTCACCCCGGCCACGGCGGGCGCAATCCACGCCACCAGCCGCACATCGCCCGCCGGCGACTCCCGCAGACCCGCCGCCGCGGCCGCCACCTCCGGCTGCGAGTACAGTGCCGCCTCGATCTCCCCCAGCTCGATGCGGAAGCCCCGCAGTTTCACCTGGCCGTCCGTCCGGCCGAGCAACTCCAGCTGGCCGTCCCGCCGCCACCGCGCCCGGTCGCCGGTGCGATACACGCGCTCGCCGGTCGCCGCCAGCTCGACGAACTTCGCGGCTGTGAGTTCGTCCCGCGCGTGGTAGCCGCAGGTCACGCCGTCGCCGGCGATCAGCAGTTCCCCCGGCACGCCCGCGGGTAACGGCCGCAACGCGTCGTCGACAACCCACACACGGGTATTGGCAATAGGTCGGCCCACGGTGATGCCGTGCGATGTGTCGAAGATCCGCACGCAGGTGGACCAGACTGTGGTTTCCGTCGGCCCGTAGAGATTCCAGACCTCGGCACCAGCGTTGAGCAAGGCCCTGGCCAGATCGAGGTCCAGCGCTTCGCCCCCGCACAGGATTCGCAGCTGGCGATCGGGGGCCGATGGGCCAGTCCAGCCAGAATCAAGCAGCATGCGCCAGGTGGCCGGCGTTGCCTGCATCACCGTCGCACCGCTGGCATCGAGCAGTTCGGCCAGGGCCTTGCCATCCGCGGCGGTCGCGGCCGGCGCAATCACGACTTCGGCACCAACACTCAGCGGCAGCAGCAACTCGAGTACAGAGATATCGAAACTGAGCGTGGTGACGGCAAGCAAGCAATCAACGCTGGCAAGCCCCGGCTCGCGCGCCATGCTGTGCAGGAAATTGACTACCGCGCGTTGCGGCACTTTCACACCCTTTGGCTGCCCGGTGGAGCCTGAGGTGTAGATCAGGTACGCGAGCGCCTCAGGGGCGGCGACAGAACGTGGGGCGGCGCCGCGCGCGTCGACGCCGGTGATTTCGGCCTGCGCATTCAATGCAATAACCGTGCCCGCATACTCGGCAAAATTTTCCGGCGCGTCCGTCAGCAACAAGGCCGCGCCGGAATCCGCCAGCATGAAGCGCAGGCGCTCTCCCGGATAAGCGGGGTCGAGGGGCAGGTAGGCGGCGCCGCTGTCCAGCACACCAAGCACGGCGGCAAGCATCGCGGGTGAGCGCTCGACACAGATGGCAACCGGAATATTCTGCGCAGCACCCGCGTCGCGCAGCTGCTCGCCGATGGCCGCCGCTTTTTGCAGCAGTTCCCCGTAGCACCACGCCATGCCGTCACCGCGCACCGCAACCCGATCCACGTCGCGCGCTCCCTGGTCTGTCAGGAACTGCACCAGGGACAGTTTGCGCGGATAGTCTGCTGCCGTATCGTTCCACGGCGCCTGCTCCGCCAGCAGATCGGCCTTCTCCTGCAGCGGGAGTTCACCGATTGGCCGGGTGATGTCGTTCACGACGGCGCGCAACAGGGTCTGGAAAGACTCCGCGATGCCTGCGACGGTGGCGGCATCGAACAGGTCGGTGTTGTATTCGAAATTTGTCCACAGTCCGTCTTCATGCTCGGCAATGGACAACGTCAGGTCGAACTTGGCCGCATCGACCGGCGCGATAACGCCCGGCTCGATATCGAGATGGCTTAAGGTTTGCTCGTGCCACGGTGTGTTCTGCAGCACGAACATGACCTGGAACACCGGCGAGTAGCTGAGCTGGCGTTCCGGCTGCAGGTCTTCTACCAGGCGTTCGAACGGCAACTCCTGGTGCGCAAAGGCAGCCAGCGAACTGGCGCGAACCTGCGCCAGGAATTTGCGAAACGGCAAACCAGGCGGACACTGCGCGCGCAGGACCAGCGTGTTGGCGAAGAAACCCACCAGCGCTTCCAGTTCCGAGCGACGTCGTCCCGCGACGGGTGAACCGACCAACACGTCTGTCTGCCCCGAGTAACGCGCCAGCAGGACCTGAAAGGCAGCCAGCAGGACCATGAACAAAGTGGCCGATTCGTCCTGCGCCAGACATTTCAGTGCGGCGGTCAGCTGCGGTTCAACAAAGTGCGCCCAGCGGCTGCCCCGGTAACTCTGCGCAGCCGGACGCGGCCGGTCCGTCGGCAGTGGCAACAGCGCGGGCGCATCAGCCAGCGCATCACGCCAGAAGCTCAGCTGCCGCTCGAGTTCCGGCCCGGACAGCCAGTCGCGTTGCCAGACCGCATAGTCCGCGTACTGCACAGGCAATTCCGGCAGCTCCGGGGGCTGGTCCCGCAAAATGCCTTCGTAGGTCGCCATCAGGTCGCGGAACAACACGCCCGACGACCAGGCATCGGAAACAATGTGATGACTCACCACCAACAGCTGGTGACGCTCGGCAGCTTCGCGCAGCAGGTAAACGCGCAACAACGGGCCATGCTGCAGATCAAACGGCGCGCTGGCCAGCTCGGCTGCCTTGTCCCGCAGGCTGTCCTCGTCGGCCTGCGGCATGTCGATTAACTCCAGCGGCACCGGCATGTGCGCCCGGACTACCTGCACCGGTTCGCCGTGCGCCACCGCGAACACCGTGCGCAGACTCTCGTGCCTGATGACTACGGAAGCGACGGCTTGCTGGAGGGCGCCGACATCCAGGGGCCCGGCCAGGCGCACGGGCAGGCGAACGTGATAGGCGGGTCCCAGGCCGTCCAGCTGATCGAGAAACCAGAGCCGGGCCTGGGCAAAAGACAGCGGGAAGACATCGTCTTCCGGCGTGATTGCTGCGGTGTTGGCTACTGCGTCCATCGGCAACTACACCACGGCTCGTCGACCGCCGCGCGGCTGCCGGTGGATGGCCGGCGGCTGCGACGCGTCGCTGCCCGCTGCCACGGCCACCGCAAAGTCTGCCAGCTGCGGGTAAGCAAACACCGTGGCAAGGGGCACTTCCACGCCGAGCTGATCGCGAATGCGGGCAATCAGCCGGGTGGCCAGCAGCGAATGCCCGCCGAGGGCAAAGAAGTCCTCGTGCACCGCCACCGTCTC
>CAMYJV010000224.1 GCA_947258805.1 uncultured Gammaproteobacteria bacterium
AGGGCGACCCTGGCAGTTACGAAGCGATCCTGTCCCTGGAGGACGAGATCGTGTCGCTGTATGCGCCGCGTCCGGTGAGGGTACTGCTGCGCTTGCTGCTCCGTAACAACAACCCGCTGGCACAGCGCGTTGGTGCGGGCGCGATGGGCCTGGCCCAGCGCATCCTGGAACGGCGTCACGCGAAATTCCGCCGGGAACTGGTGAAGCTCGACCAGCGGCTGGGCGACGTGCTCGCGTTTACGGGGCCGATGGAGTAGGGCAGTCGTGCGTATCGACAATCTTCAGCGGTTCACACCAATCATCCTGCTCGCGTGCAGCGGGATCGCCGGCAATGCGCTGGCTATCAACGTGCCTGAACTGGATTGCGTGATCGAGCCGCACATGGTCATCGATCTGAGCAGCCGCACCGACGGCATTGTCGAGGCTATCGACGTAGATCGCGGCGACTTCGTGGAAGAAGGCCAGGTGGTCGTGCGGCTGGAATCCGGCGTCGAGCAGGCGGCGGTGGAATACGCGCGAGCCGCGGCAATCGCCGATTCAGACCTGCAGGCCAGCAAGATCAGCATGGACTTCGCACAGCGGCGGCGAGGGCGACTGGAGAGTCTTTACAAGGAACAGGTGCTGTCGTCCGACCAGATGGATGAAATGGAAACCGAGGCCGTGCTGACGAAGCTGGAGCGGGATCAGGCCAATGAGCGCAAGCGCCTGGCCCAGCTGGAGCTGCGCCAGGCCCTGGAAGTCCTGGAGCGCCATACGGTGCGCAGCCCGATTACCGGCGTGGTCGTGCAACGTTTTCTCGCACCCGGCGAGTCCGTGGAAGAAAAACCCATCATTCGACTTGCGCAGATCGATCCGTTGCGCGTAGAAGTGATCGTGCCGGTGAGTTACTTCGGCGCGATTCAGGTGGGCCAGCCGGCGGTGATCATGCCCGAGCGGCCCATGCAGGGTGAATTCGCCGCGCAAGTTTCCGTCGTGGATCGCGTTGCGGACGCGGCCAGCGGCACGTACCGGGTGCGGCTAAGTTTGCCCAACGCCGACTACAAGTTGCCCAGCGGCCTGAAATGCATGGTGCGGTTTCTGCCAATGACCAGGGTAGTGCCGGCAACGATGGCCAAAGATGCTGCTCTGTCTGGCGCTGCGCTGCCTGCACTGGCGAAATCAACTGCAGCCGCTGCGCCGCGGGCGACCGCCAAAGCCACGGCTGCGCGTGCCAGGACTAACGGGCCCACCGCGATTGCTCACGCAGGTGTAAGTTCCACCAGTCCGGCAAAACCCGTCGTGAAGCAGGACAAGGCGGTCACCAACACGTCCGGGGCGATTGCGCGGTCGGCGAAGCCCGCGACCCCGGTTGCAAGTCAAGCTGTCGGCAAACCCAAGCCCGAAACTATGGCGGCGTGCCGAACCATCGGACCGCTGGAAGACGAAGCACGAGTGAACGTAGTGAAGGCCGCGCTGCAGGGCCACGTGGGCCAGTTGCTGGTGCGCCAGCAGGTCGCCAGCAAGAACGCCGGTTTCGTGATCGTGTCGAATGACCAGGGATCAGTGGCCGAGGCCAAGGTGCTGGCCGATAAGATGCGTGCCGCCGGGGTCGACGACCTGTTCGTGTTCGGCAAGGGCCCGCACAAGGGTCGGGTGTCGCTGGGGCTGTACAAAGGTCCGAAGATGGCAGAAGAGCGCGTCCGGGAAGTGGAGGCCTTCGGGTTTGCAGCGACAGCCATTCCGCGCGAGTCGAAAACCACCCGCTACTTTGTCGATGTAGAAGTCGACCGCCAGGCATCTGCCGCCGATCTGCCGGCGGCTGCCCGGGAACTGCTGGCAAAAGACAACGCCACACCGACTGACTGCAAACGATTGATCGCAGCACGCCGGTAGCAACCACTTGTCTTATGTCCAGTTCAGCGCCCCGTTGGCGTCGCGGGGCAAATCATTTCAGGCTGCAAGTGCCTAATTGCTAACCAAGTCAACGACTAATTCCTCTCCCGCACGTAAATTGACCGGCGAGCCTCGGGCTCATGCAGCCGGCTGTTGGCACCGGGTCGCCTATCGGGTTTGGTGACCGGGAAGCAGCGGATCTCCGGATCCCGGCCGGTCCTGCAAGCACAACGTTGTCGTGGACGCCTTGTCACCGCTGCGCTGACTCCACTCCAGGGAGGGTGGAGCTGCCCGGGGTATTGGTTTTACCGGCGTGGTAGCGCAGGCACCACCAGGCGACAACACGGAACTGGGACCGCTGGGGACCGTGCGTCGCGATGAAGAGCCAGGCAGCTGCCAAACAGACTGATCAGCGCCCGTTCATGGAGGAGATGGAACGGCGCCTGCTGATGTCGGCCGATGTGTTCGGCGCTTTCGCGGCCAACGCAGTCTACCAGGACGTGGAGCAGCCCGAGAGCGAGTCGGTGCTGCAGACGGAGTCCGACCAGGCGGTGGCAGCCGAGGCGGCGGAACACCAGAGTCGCGAACTGATCATCATCGATGCGGCGACGCCCGACTACGAAAGCCTGCTGGCTGACCTGACCGGGAACGCCGAAGAAGATCGCCTGTTCGAAGTTGCGATCCTCGATCCTACCGAAGACGGCATCAGCCAGATCAGCGACCTGTTGTCGAGCTACACCGGTCTCGATGCCGTGCACATCATTTCGCACGGCGAGGCGGGCAGTGTCGTGCTTGGCAACAGCGTGCTCGACTACGACGCGATGGTTAACAACGCGCGCGACATCGAAGGCTGGGGCGATGCCTTCAACGCGGAAGGCGACCTGCTGATCTACGGCTGTAACCTCGCCGCCACTGAGGAAGGTCAGGACCTTGTCGATACGCTCGGTCGGCTGACCGAGACCGACGTCGCGGCCTCTGAGGACCTGACCGGCGCGGCCAGTCTGGGTGGCGACTGGGACTTGGAGTATCAGGCGGGCGCAATCGAGGCTTCGCTTGCATTGACCGAAACTGCAACGCCGAACTGGCAGAACGTGCTGGCAGCCCCGGTCGCGAATCCTGATTCGGCGAGCACGGCTCAGGACACGCCGGTCGTGATCGACGTGCTGGCCAACGACACGGATGCCGATACCGACCCATTGACGGCGGTCGTCGTCACCGGTCCGAGCAACGGCACCCTCACGCCCAGTCCGCTGCAGTTGGTGAACGAGACGAATCTCACCAACGACAGCGCGAATGATCGGGAGGCGTCATGGTCACCCGATGGCTCCAAGGTCGCGTTCCGCAGTGACCGAAGCGGCAACAACGACATCTGGGTCATGGATGCGGACGGCTCCAACCTGGTGCAGCTGACGACCGACGGCGGCTACGATGGGCGGCCGTCGTGGTCGCCG
>CAMYJV010000225.1 GCA_947258805.1 uncultured Gammaproteobacteria bacterium
TGGGCCCCCGTGGCGGCGCCATAGCGGACGCTGCCTTCCCACGGCACCACGGCATCGCCCCAACCATGAACGATGCGGGTCGGGCAGCCCGGCAGGTCTGCCGGCAGATGCTCTTCGTACCCCGGCAGATACAGCGCGGGCGCCAGTAAGAACAGGCCACAGACGGGAATGACGGCGGCCGCGCACAAAGCCACGAAGCCGCCCATGCTGCTGCCGACCAGCAACGGTGGCCCGTCCAGGCCGCGGCAGTAATCCACCAGTTGAGTCACCCGCGCGCGCGGCTCTGTGACACCCTGATAATCCAGCGACTCCACCGTCCAGTCGGCGCCGCGGGCAAGGTCCGCCAGCGCGCGAATCTTTGTGCCCCACGGGCCGCTTTCCTGGCCGTGGGAAAAGCAAACATGCCTGAAATGCATGGGTCCGCCCGGCAGTTGTGTTCCGTGCTCATGCTACATTAGCGGGGATGGCCGCAACGGGTTGGCAGTTCTGGATCGACCGCGGCGGCACGTTTACGGACATCATCGGCCAGACGCCCGACGGCCGCCTGCACACGCACAAGCTCTTGTCTGACAGCCCGGCGCACTATGCGGACGCCGCAGTGGCCGGCATTCGCGCGGTGCTCGACAAGCACGATCCCGGGGCGCAGGTGCTGGCTGTGAAGATGGGCACCACGGTGGCAACCAACGCATTGCTCGAACGCAGCGGCGCGCCCACCGCATTTGTAGTCACCGCGGGCTTCGGCGACGCGCTGCGCATTGGCTACCAGGAACGGCCCGAACTGTTTGCGCTGCAGATTCGCAAGTCCGAGCCGCTGCATACCCACGTGCTCGAAGCAGCGGAACGCATCAACGCCGCAGGCGAAGTGCTGACGGAATTCGATGCCGAAAAATTTCGCCGCGAACTGGCGACACTGCGCGAACAGGGGCTCGACAGTGTCGCGATCTGCTTCCTGCACGGCCACCGCTTTCCCGCCCACGAGCGCCGCGCCGGTGCGCTGGCAAAGGCTTTGGGTTTCCGGCAGGTTTCCCTGTCACACGAGACCAGCCCACTGCCAAAGCTGGTCAGTCGTGGGGACACGACGGTGGCAGACGCGTATTTGTCGCCGTTGCTGCGTGGCTATCTTGACGGTTTTCGCCAGGCCCTGGGCGCCGCCGGCATAAGCCCCCGGCAGGTGCTGTTCATGCAGAGTAACGGCGGGCTGGCCGACGGCGCATTATTTCGCGGCAAGGACAGCGTGCTGTCCGGCCCGGCCGGCGGAGTGGTGGGCATGGTCGCCGCGTGCCGCACGGCAGGCGGCGACCGGCTGATCGGCTTCGACATGGGCGGCACGTCCACCGACGTGTCGCTGTACGACGGCGGCTACGAGCTGGTCAATGACAACCTGGTCGCCGGCGTGCGGTTGCGCGCGCCGATGATCCGCATACATACCGTGGCGGCAGGCGGTGGCTCCGTGCTGCGTTACGCGCAGGGCCGCTTTCAGGCCGGCCCGGCCTCCGCCGGGGCCAGCCCCGGACCGGCGAGCTACGGTCTTGGCGGACCGCTGGCGGTGACCGACGCGAACCTGGTGCTCGGGCGCCTGCTGCCCGAACGTTTCCCGCATGTCTTCGGGCCAGCTGCCGACCAGCCACTTCAGCGTGACGCCGCGTTGGCCGGCATCCGGGCCGTCAAGACGCAGGTGCACGAAACCGCTGGTGCAGAGATGAGCGACGAAGCGGTGGCCGAAGGCTTTCTGAACATTGCCGTAGACAATATGGCCAATGCGATCAAGACCGTGTCCACACAGCGCGGTCATGATCCTGCGGACTTCACACTGTGCTGCTTCGGCGGGGCGGGCGGACAACACGCCTGTGAAGTCGCCGACGCCCTCGGAATCAAGCGCATCCTCGTGCATCCGCTGGCGGGCGTGCTGTCCGCCTATGGCATGGGTGCTGCGCCGCTGCGCGCCTACCGCCAGCGGACGGTCGGCAAGCTGCTGGCGACAGACGCCCGGATGCACCTGGACAAACTCGTGGGTGAACTAGGCGCTGAGTGCAGTGCGGACCTCGTGCAGCAAGGTGTCGCCGATGAAGAAATACGACTCACGGCCACCCTGTCGCTGCGCGTGCCCGGTTCTGACACGACCCTGCCGGTGCCGTGGCAGAGCGACATCGCGGCGGCCAGCACGGCCTTTGGCCGCGCCCACCGGCAGCGTTTCGGGTTCGCCAGCGACCACGATGAACCGCTGGTGGAATCTCTGCGGGTAACTGCCGCCGCCGGCGGACGTTCTGTGCCCGTGAGCCTCGCGATGGCAAACATCGAAGCAGCGCCGGGGCCTGCGACCACGCCGATGTATTGTTCCGGTGCGTGGCATACGGCAGCCGTTCGCGATCGCTGCTGCCTGGGCCCGGGTGAGACCGTGGCGGGGCCCGCGATCGTTGCGGAAGACCATGCCACCACCGTCGTAATGCCAGGCTGGACAGTGACCGCCGATGCCGACGGTTTGCTGATACTCGACAGCGACCCGACGGCAACGGTCCGCCGCGAGCAGGACACGCGCGCGAACCCCGTGCTGCTGGAACTGTTCAACAATCACTGCATGAACATCGCCGAGCAGATGGGCGCGGTGCTGGAAAACACGGCGCACTCGGTGAACATCAAGGAGCGGCGCGACTTTTCCTGCGCGCTCTTCGACGGCCGGGGCGAACTCGTAGCGAACGCGCCGCACATCCCGGTACATCTCGGTTCCATGAGTGACAGCGTGCGCGCCGTGCTGAACGGCCGACAGCTGCAGCCCGGCGACAGCTGGCTGCTCAACGATCCGTACCAGGGCGGCACGCACTTGCCCGACCTCACCGTCGTGACGCCGTTCTTCGTCGAGCCGGAGGAAGAGCCGCTGTTCCTGTTGGCGAGCCGCGCACACCACGCCGACATCGGCGGCCTGACGCCCGGCTCAATGCCGGCTACGAGCCGGAGCATCGAAGAGGAAGGCGTTCGTTTCGAGCCCTTTCTGCTGGTACAGGACGGCACCCTGCGGGCAGATGAGCTGCTGACCGCTCTGCAGGCGGGTCCATTTCCGGCCCGCAACCCGCAGCAGAATCTCGCCGATCTGCACGCTCAACTGGCTGCCAACGAAAAGGGCCTGGCCGGTGTCAGGAACATGCTCGAACATTTCGGCCAGCCCATGGTGCGCGCGTATCTCAGACACGTGCAGGACAATGCCGAAGCCGCGGTGCGTGCAGCCGTGCGGAGGCTGGCGGGAGGCGCCGCCAAAGCCTGCCTGGACGACGGCACACAAATACAGGTGCGGGTACAAAACGATGCCGGCAGCGGTGAC
>CAMYJV010000226.1 GCA_947258805.1 uncultured Gammaproteobacteria bacterium
ATTGTTCGCATGCAGTGTGGAAAGCGCCAGGTGGCCCGTGTTGGCGAATTTGAGCGCGAATTCCATGGTCTCCAGGTCGCGGATCTCACCCATCAGGATGACATCCGGCGATTCGCGCATCGCAGCCCTCATTCCGGTGCCGAACGAGCTGGTATCGGTTCCAACCTCGCGCTGCGCCACGATAGCCTTCTTATGGTTGTGCACGAACTCAATCGGGTCTTCCAGCGTGAGGATATGCCCACCGGCATTCGCATTGCGATGATCGATCATAGCCGCCAGCGTGGTGGACTTGCCCGAACCCGTGGCACCAACGACCAGTATCAAGCCGTTGCGCTGCATGACGAGATCCTCGAGCACCTTCGGCACCCCGAGCATTTCCGTAGTGGGCACGTCGGTGTTGATATGGCGCAAGACCAGTGAGGCCTCGCCACGCTGGCGGAATGCATTGCCGCGGAAACGGCCGATGCCATTGTAGGACAGGGAGAAATCCACCTCGCCATGCTCTTCGAAATGTTTCAGCTTTTCATCGGTCAGGATTTCCCGGATCGCCCTTTCGGCGTCGCCTTCACCCAGCGGTTCACCAAGTTGCGCAAACCCCTTGGGCGTCTTCATCGAAATCTTGGCACCGGTGTACAGGAATACATCAGCAGCGCCATTCTTGACCATGACCTGAAGAATTCGGGGTACGTCGATATTCGCCATTTGTTATCACCGCTCCTTGTAACGTCCGGCAAGTCTCAGCGCGCATAAGGCGCGGCGGCTTGCGTCGATACAGCGGTTATCGGTGCCGGGTGGCAAAACTTTGCCGTACCTGAGCATCGTGCGAACTAAAGGCATCTGCATCAGATCGCGACAATGCACAAATCATCACCTGGCTTTGGCGGCTCCAGCGGCTGGCTTTGGCCTGGCGATCGGATGCGCCGGCTTCTTTTGCCGGTATACAGATGGTGCTGGCGCGGTGGCATCCGGATCTTCGACTTTCGCACAATCACGCAGGGTCGGCTTCTCGTCGCAGGTAGGCTTGGATTTATCAGGCGATGCAAGCGTCGCGCTGGCTCCCATTGCGAACCCCAGCAACATGACGGTCAGCAATGAGGTTTTCATACTTTATCTCCCTGTCTGCAGCCTTGGATATGCCTGCCAGATAAGCAACGTGGACTTGCAGCTTCAATGCTTGTGCCGTGGCTGAGCATTACAGAACTATCCGCTTGGCCCACTAGAGTCTGATATCAACCCGGGGCTTTGCCTCGGGTTTTGTGTCCAGCTGCGGACGGCAGGAACGCAGCTGCTTCTTACCGGTGCCCTGGCTGGTCATGTAGGCGCGCACCTCATCAGCACGCTGTTGGGCCATTTCCAGCAACTGTTCTTCGGTATCCAGGTAGGCACCCTTTTTGTCTTTCTGGCGTTCCGCGTCAACCACCACCCCACAGATCCGCAGGGCGAGTTTCGGCTTTTCTTTCAGCTTGCCGGCCAGTTCGCCGAGATATTTTTGCGCCTCGGGATCGAGCTGCGTGCTACCGGCCTCGAACAGCGCGGGATTAAAACTGACCTTCAGTGCCTGATCCGCCACCAGGCTGCCTACCAGCAGGACCGAACCCAGCGGCTGTATTGCGAGTGCGGCCGTCCCGGCGACCGCCTTCATGATGATGGGGTTGAGTGCCGCGAGGACCCGGAAGTTCGGGTCGTCGAGCCGGCCTTCCACCGGCACTTCGAGCTTCACATAACCGTCGCGATCCTCCAGCAGCGCGATCGCGGTACCCAGTGGCGGCCCGCCCTTGCCTTCCAGCGGCTCTGCAACCGCCCTGTGCAATTCTATAAAGTTTCCAATCTTCAGCTTGTTGTTCGTGATCTTCACGTCGAAGCGAACGTCCAGCTGGCCCTCGAGAAACTTGTGGCCCAGATCGTTGGCGATATAGCCATTCAATCTGGGCATGCCCAGACCCTGGAGTTCGCCCTTTGCGTCCAGGTAGACCGGATCGACGAGCGGCCTTGTCACGCCCTTGATCTGAAAGCGGGTGTACTTGTCCGGGTGCACGCCGATCTCGAACGGGGTGTCCTGGTCCGGTCTGGCGCTCGCCAGCTCCCCGAAGGCCAGGACGTCGATCCTGTTCCGCTGCAGATCAGCGTCCGGATTGGTGCGGTCGCCCGTGGCGACGTAGCTGTCGCCGGTCACGCTGAGCCTGCCCACGCGCCAGTTTAGTGCCTGTGGGTCGGCGGGCGTCTCCTGCGCTGCCTCTTCCGGCTTCGACTTGGGTTCCTGCGCCTGAACTGCGTTGCCCGGGTGCCGCCACCGCCCGGACTCGTCACGGATCACCGCCGTTTGCAGGCCATCGATAACGATCTCGCCCACGTCGACACCTTTTTCCGCGGCATAGGATCCATCGCTGAAACTCAGCGTGCCGATTGTCACCCCGGTCTCCGGCAGGTCCCCGGCCAGCCGGATGCCCTGCAGCTTCAGCGTCTGGAACTGGTTCCCGGTGCCCAGTTGCAAACCTTTGGCGCTGATCGTTGCGATCTGCAGCGGGCCGTGTGCCAGCACCGGGGTTTCGAGCTTGAGTTCGCTGAGGCTTGCATCTGAGACGATCCGCACCTCATTCAGACCGGCGCTGCCCCCGAGGTCGACAAGCAATGCCGACAAGTTCAAAACCGTATCGGCCTGCCCCACCCGGCTGGCCGCCACGCTCAGCCGGCCTTCAATCTGGCGGCTGCCGTCACCGCCCTCGGCCGGCCTGAGTTTCAGGCCCTCGGCCTCCAGCCCGTCAAGCGCAACCGACAGCCCCCCCTGCGTATCCTCGAATTCGACCCGCGCCGCCCTCAGTTGCAGATCCGCGGACGGCAGACGCAGCTCGCCGGCGAGGCCTTGCTGCAGGGTACCTTTGGCGCCAAAATCCGCCAGGGACGCCCGCTGACTGCCGTCCTGCCAGCCGAAACTGGCGGCATTGAACTGCAGGTCCTGAACATTCACCAGCTTGTCGTCTTCGTAGCGAAACCGACCGGCAATGCGCACCTTGCCGGCCGAGGCCAGCTGTTCTGCAGTCTTCCATTCCACCTTGTCCGCACTCGAGCCCTCGCGTGGTGCCAGCTCCACGGCCAGTTCCGGTGCGGTAAACAGTTTGAGTTCGAATTCCGGCAGATCCACCCCGCCGATGCTTACCAGACGATCGCCGACCTTGTACACGACAGCGGGGGCATTCAGCGCCCCCGTCAGGGTCAGCTGCGGCGCCTGCCAGGTGAAATCTCCCTGGTAGGCCGCCTCGCCCTTGACCAGGGGATCCAGGGCGGCCAGGCGTTGCACGCGGGCC
>CAMYJV010000227.1 GCA_947258805.1 uncultured Gammaproteobacteria bacterium
GACCTGCGTCTGACCCCACCTGCCGCCGGCCGTAAAGTTCACACCGACGTCGACGGGCGAGATATCCGCTGTCAGGTCGATATCGCCGGACACCGTGACTTTGAAACCGAGCATGTCGACGACTTCGCCGGCATCCGGCGCACTGATCGCCAGCTTCAGCTTCGGCTGCCGCGGATTGTCCAGGTCGTCGATGGTGCCCGAGCCGTTGATCTTCAGGGTGCCGATGCTGGCATCGAGCGCGAAGCGGATATTGGTGCCGTCGAGCAGGTTCCGGAACGGGCCCACCTGTCCCTGCGCGCTAACGGGTCGCTTGTTGTACTTGCCGGCGAGGGACGTTTGCAGCAGCCCTGCCGCGTTCTCGACCTGCTTCAGCGTGTCGATCTCGAATGCCACGGCCTCGAGCTCGTAGCGACGCACCTCCAGTTTGGTTGCCGTGACCTCCAGTTCCTGAATCAGGAAGTTCGCGCTGCTGCCATCGTCCTCACTGCCGAAGGTCCAGTTATTTTTGCCTTCCGCATTGCTCACCAGTTCGCCATCGAGGTTCCGGATGGTCAATGCGGTGAGGATCAGGGGTTCATCTCCCAGGATCGTCGCCAGATCGATGGCCACCTCAACCCGGTCGGCCTTTGCCATGAACGGGTTCTTCGCCCAGTCTGGGTTTGCCAGCCGGACTGACTCGGCGTTGATCCGCAGCGGGTTACCCAGCTCCAGGCTGAAAGCGCCGTCCACCTTGATCTGGCGAGCCATCTTCTCGCTGAGCCAGCCCTCCGCGAAACGCTGGATATTGGCGTCGGTCAACAGTGTGACGGCCGCACCGGCCAGCACAATTACCAGGGCCAGCAGAATTAACAGGAATCGCTTCATCAGGGTGTGGGGTTGCTGGACGGGCCTGGCCACGCACGCTGATTGTAAGTACATGTCGCGTGGTTCATGGGGCAGGCCGGCGCTAGTATCGGCGAAAAAGGGCACGCAGCATAGCGCAACAGGAGGGGTTCCGGCATGAACAGGACAATGCAATGGCGGCTGGCTGTGGTGGGGCTGGCGCTGGTGGTCGGCATGCCGGCCCGGGCGCTGCCGCCGATTCCAACCGAATCCGGTTTCCGCGGCTCACTGCGCGTTTCCATGAACGTGACGGATGCCGAGACCAACCTGGTGAAGGGCATTCCCCTCGGCGACCTGGGCAAGGAGAGCGTCACGTCCGTGACCCGGAGCCCGAAGTCCAACGACGACGTGTTCGTGTCCCCGGCCGGCAGTTTTTCCTACACCTTTGCCGACCAGCAGCTGCAGCTGTTCCTGTCGGGCGGTCCCGAGCGACTCGTGACCCTGGAAACCCTGCAGGAACTCGGCGTGCGCAAGGCCTTCGACACGCTGGGGGTCTTTTCGCTCGGCTATATCACCTCCGGTGTCGTCCCGCAACAAGTCTGGGAGGATCCCTACGATGCGACAACGGCCCGCGATGACACGGACCAGGAATTCGGCGGTGCGCGCTTCGTGTGGGACAAGATCCTCGGCCTGCCCATCGAGTTCCTGTTCCAGTGGCGCGACATGGACATCGACAAGGAGCGCAGTGGTGCCGCACTGGTATCGGCCGGCACGCTCACCGCGGAGCAGGCAACGCTGCTCGAGCGTGACGGCGATGACTATCGCACCGAGCTGCGCTACACGTGGGAGCGATCGCGGCGGGAGCTTTTCACGCCGTATGTGGGTTATACGAAAGCCGATCGGGACGGCGATGCCACAAAAAATGAGGGCATCTACGTGGGCCTGGATGCGGCGTATTTCGGTGGCCCGCTGCGAATTCTGGGCCGGCTCAGGGTCGGCAGCCGCGACTACGACGAACGCAACCCCGTCTACGGACGGCGGACCGATACGGACTGGTACGAGATTGCGCTGAATGCGTCGCTGGCGCTGCCTTTCGGCAACGGGCGCTGGTCGGCGGTCGGCGGGATTGCGTATGCGGAAGACAACTCGAACGTCAGCTTCCACGACCAGCAAATCCTGCTGTTCCAGCTCGGCGCCCAGTACCGGTTCGGCAAGCGTGCCAGGCGCGGGGGCCCCGGGGGGCGCCCCGGGGCCGGCGGCGGGCGGCCGTAGCGCCGGCACCACATAGTCGCCGCCGGGGCCATCGGCCGCCGGATGGTGGCAAGGCGTCAAGTCGGAGGCAGCGGCCGCCAAGCCTCGCCGAGGCTGCGCGTGGCGCTTCTGCCGCCCTGCGTTTAGAATGCGCGCCGTAAGAGCGACATAACCTAGGGAGGAGGCTCTGGTATGAGCGTCACAACAACGTTTCGTCTGGCCGCGTGCGGGCTAGTGTTGGCAACCGGTGCGCAGGGGGCCTACGCCCTCGAGGATATCCCGACCACGTCGGGCTTCAGCGGCACCCTGGGTGTCAGCGCTGGATATACGGATGCTGAAACCAACCTGGTCAAGGGCAGCTCCCTCTGGGACATCGGTCAGGAAAGTGTCAGCTCCGTATCCCGGAGTCCGAAAGGGGAGGACGATGCGTTCATCTTCCCGCGCGGCGAATTCGCCTACACCTTTGGTGGTCCGCAGATTCAGCTGTTCCTCGCCAGCGACGTCGAGGAGCTGGTCGATCTCGAGGTCCTGCAACAGCTCGGCATCAGGAAGCAGTTCGAGACGCTTGGGATCGTGTCGCTGGGCTACGTGACCTCCGGCCTGCTGAACCAGGAAGTCTGGCAGGACCCCTATAGCTCCGGCTCTTCACGCTCGGACACCGACCGCGAATTCACCGGCGTACGCTTCGAGTGGGACCAGATTGCCGGTTTGCCCATCGGCTTCCTGTTCCAGTACAAGGACGTCGAGATCGATGATGAAAACAGCGGCCAGGCCCTGGGGCTGAGTTTGTCAGATCAGAACGACCTGAGTCGTGAAGGTGACGTCTACCGCGGCGAACTGCGCTACACCTGGCGCAGGTCAGCCAACGAAGTCTTTATGCCTTACGTGGGCTATACCGACGCTGATCTTGACGGTGATGCCACCAAGTACACTGGCTTCTACGTCGGCCTGGATGTTGGTTACCAGAATGACACCTGGGGCCTCGCCAGCCGCGCCCGCGTCGGCAGCAAGGACAAGAGCGAGCGCAACCCGGTCTATAGCGATCGCACGGATGCCGACTGGTATGAAATCGCTCTAACCGGCAATTTCCGGCTGCCCTGGGGCGAGAACTGGTTTGCGAAGGGCGGCGTTGCGTGGGCCAAGGAAAACAATGACGTGAGCTTCCACGACCAGCGGAACCTGCTGTTCACGGCCGGTGCGGAGTGGCGTTTCGGGCAAGACAAGT
>CAMYJV010000228.1 GCA_947258805.1 uncultured Gammaproteobacteria bacterium
CGACCTGATGTCGCGGAGCACATGGATGTGCGGGAGCGACCAGCCACGACTGGCTACTAGAAGGGTGTAAGAGATCGCGGCTGAAGCCGCTCCCACGGTAGGGCGTGGGCTGGCCACCAACCAGTCCGGCAGTTCGCAGCTTGGCCGGCGTGACGGCTAACCGTGCGCGCTCTGTCCCGCTTCAGGCGGCAGCTGCCGCAGGCGCAGACGTTTGCGCAGTTCGGAACACGCCGACGCCCGCAAGAACGAACACCGCCAGTACCGCCGACATGAGCAGCCCGTATTCGACGGGTTTGACCCAAAATTCGGGGTACAGTCCCCAGCGCGAGAACCCTTCGATGGGGAGCCACAGGATATTTCCGGTCGGAATTGCATAGCGGAAAGTGGCGCCCAGGCCACGAACCTTGAGTAGTTTTCTGAACAGGTAAATGCCCCAGAACAAAAAGCCGACGGTAATCACCATCGCGGCAACACTGTCGTATTTAATCAACCTTGGGTCGTTGATCGTGATCGCACAAAGATAGATGAACCAGATCAGGAACACGGTCTCGATGGCTGTGGTGCGTGCGTGCTGGCGTTTGTAGCCAGGTGTCATTCGCCCCGGGCGCAGTTTTAAGTTCCTGTGGAACCACATGAACATCCGGCAGCGCGTGTCTTTGTTCATGCCGAAGAAGATCAGCATTATGATGACCAGCAGAGACGTGGCCTGGATCATCAGCAGGCCCGGCATCAGGATCGGGATATCGCCGTCCATCACCGGCTCAAGTTGCAGCCAGTGGCCGAAGTAGTGCCACGTCCACTCGAAGAAACCGACCCAGATTAATGCACCACCGACGTAGCCGAGGAAAGTCGCCTGATTTTCCGGCCGCTTCAGACCGATCCATACCAGGACCACGCCAATTGACCCCAGGGTCATCGAGATCACGGTGTCCAGAACCGAGATACCACCCGTTATTGCCCATTGCAGGACCACGGTGGTGTGCCCGAGGGCGAGGCCGCAGAACACGGTCAGCACGCAAAGAATGCCTGCGACGGGTTGTTTATCGAGATTGGGTAGAACTGTCATGATTGTAGAAATAGTTCCGCTTTTAGCGTTAATCCGAGAACCTGGGCACCGCGGCCGATGGATAAAACCGAGAGCCTGATCGTGCCGAGCTGTCGCCGTGAACACTAATATCTGACAACAACCGCAGCGCTACCACAATAGGCCGGAGGGCCTAAATTCCCGGAATTACCGGGTTTTTCCCCGGTATCGATTCGCGCTGCGCGAATTGAAGCTGCCTTTGCCCCGGTGGTAGATTGAAGAATTAGGAAATCAGGCACCTATGGCGCTCCCCCAGAACGAACCGCTGGCCGATCTTGACCCGCCCGCAGACAGTCTGTCAGACCCTTCCCCTGACTGGAACTGGCGGCTCGTGTTGTTCTACGCGGGCGTGCCCGGAATCATTGCCGTATACGCGGCACTCAATAACTGGGCCGTGTTACAGGTGGCCGGGTATACCGGCAGCCTGCTGTTCTACGCGGGGCATGCGTTCATTCCGTGGTGGACCACGTGCCTGATGACCTTCCTGTGCATGCGGCTGCTGTCCCGCTGGCGTCCACCCCAGCTGGTGCTGCTGACGTGCGGCACCTTCCTCGCGTGCATTGCGATTCTGCCTTATTCGATATGGCTGACTGAATTCTTTGCAGAAGGCTGGCTGGCCGGTGACCCGACGGGGGAACAGGCAAGCCTCCATATTCGCAACGAGATTGGCTTCTGGTCGTTCACCATCCGTGCCAGCGTGATCTGGATCGCGGTGAACCTGGTCTTTGATCGCTTCCTTGGACTGCCGCGATACCGTTATGAAACCGCCGGCCAAAGCGGTACAGCGACCCGCCGTCTGCCAGGCGAGGGCGAGCCGGCTGTTGCCGGAGGATCACAGACGGATGAGGCTGCTGCAGGCCAGGCGCCAATTTTCTTGCGGCGCCTGCCGGCTGATGTCGGTGTGGACGATGTCATTGCCCTGAAGGCCGAACAGCATTACGTGCAGGTATACACGCCGTCACGAAGCTTCATGACCTTGTATCGCTTCAGCGACGCGGTCGCAGAAATGGACCCGAATACAGGGCAGCAGGTTCACCGGTCTTATTGGGTTCGAAACTCGGCGATTCGAAGAATCAGGCGGTCTGCCAAGAAGTTCGAGCTGGAACTCAGCAATGATATGAAAGTGCCGGTCAGTGCACCGAACAGCGGCCTGATCAAGCGGCTGGCGCAGACGAACGAGATTCCGGTTTACCCACCGTTCTGATCGCCGGCGGTGCCGCGCCGATATGCCATGTTCTGAACCAAAAAAGCCCTGCAAAGGGCAGGGCTTGTTATCGATGCGTTCACGGAGAACGCTGAATGGGCGCTAACGGTCCGTCACTTGTCGAATCGCCAGTTCGCCCGCAGGCCAATCACGCGGGGTGGCGGCAGGAAAGCCATGATGGTTTCATCGCGGGGTTCACCACCAGCGCTGCCACCGTACATGCCGTTGCGGAAGTCCTGGTAGCCCTGTCCCCAGCGCGTGGTGTCGTCGTCAAACAGGTTGTCCGCGTAGATCTGTATCGTCCAGTTTTCCGTCTGCAAGCCAATTTGCGCATCCACGATCCAGAGATCGTCGGTATACGCGGTGCGCACGCGGTCGTAGAGGGCCCGCTCGTCCGTGTAAACGGCGATCGAATTCACGAACCATTCGATGTCGCCCGTCAACGGTGCGGTGTAGTTCGCCAGCAGCGTGGCGGAATTCTCCGGTACGCCTGCCACCTCGGCGCCCGAACAGTCGCCTGTTGCGCTTTGACAGATCGCCAGATCCTTTGCGCGCGCTCCGCCGCTCTGGCCGCGAATATCGGCGAAGTCAAAGTTGGTGAACTCCGCATCCGTATAGGAGTAAGCCGCGCTCAGGGTCAACGGGTCGATGGGGCGCCACGTCAGGTCTACCTCTACGCCCTTGGTTTCGGCCGAGCCGGCATTCACGACGCCTGCTGACGCCCAGTCGCTGACCGGGTCCCGGACGGTGACGCCAACCTGGCGGTCGTCATAGTCGTTGTAGTACAGCGCGACATTGGCCTGCAGCATGTTGTCGAACCACTGGGTTTTCGCGCCCAGTTCGTAGCCCCACAGCGTTTCCTTGCCGATGCGTGTGTTCTGCGGCATCGCGAACTGCGCCGTGCCAAAGCCGGCCGGCTTGGTGCCCTTGGCGACGGAGCCGTAGAACATGACATCCTCGGCGCGGGTTTACGGTATCGGAGGTCTGTTCATCTTGTACAGGAAGGGCGGCGAAGGAATAGTCGATAGGCACGGCCAGGATGTACTGGCCAACCCGGTCGATGCTGGTATTGGTTTTAACTTCGATCTTGTCGTATATGTACCGGGCTTCAGCTGTCACGGTGATCTGGTCCGTGAGGTCGTAACCGAGCAGAGCGTAGATTGAATACGAGTCGGTATGACGGTGGATGGTCTTTGGCGGGTCGCCCAGCCGCACGGAATCCCGGTAGCTGCAGGCGAGGTCGAGGGCATTCTGTGCCACGCAGAAGTCCGGGAATGCTGCCTCGAAAATCGGATCGTTGAACCAGCCGATAGATTTGTCCCAGTTCTTGGTGCGTTCCCAGAATCCCTGTCCCCCTACCAGCCAGCGGCCGCGGTCCCATTCGTTGGATTCGACGGTGAATTCCTGGCTGTAGTAATTCGTTTCGGTCTGGTCCAGGTAGTCGTTTTCTATCGAATAGTTCGTGTCGATGCCGTTGCGGGTAATCGGGGTACCGAAGCCCGTTTGAAAGTCTACGTCCTCGTGCAGCTTCGACTCGTTGTACAGATAGCTCGTGAGCGACTTGACCGTGACTGCCCCGAAGTCCTTGTTGATTTTCAGGTAGGTCAGCCAGGTGTCGTCCTCGCTGCCCTCGAATGGCTGGTTATCTCGGAACGAGCGCGACAGTTCGATATCATTTTCATGAACCTTGGGCACAGTGCCGATGAACTGCCCGTAGTCCATCGTGCCGTTGAAGGTGAAGTCGGGAGTGGTGCCTGCTGGCAGCTGGGCGCCCTGCAGATAATAGGTGTTGGCTGTGCCCACCGGCGCCACCGCGCGCGGGTCGGAATTGTTCTGGTTATACCTGACGTTGGCCGTGACGATCAGCGTGTCTGAAGGCTCCCACAAGCCCACGATTCTGATGCCTTTGCTGTCACTGCCACCCAACCCCGAACGCGCTACCGGATCGAGTGCATTCTTGTTGTTGTAGTACCCATCGCTGTTGTAGGTACCGATATTCACGCTGACGGCCAGCTTGTCTTTGATGATCGGGCCGCTGACACCGAAGCGCAGATCGTAAATGCCGTACTCCGTTGTCTTGTCGCCGTAGGTTGTCAATACGAACTCATCCATCAACGGTTTGCGCGTGATGTAATTGATCGCGCCGGCAAACGCGTTGCGCCCGTACAGAGCGGACTGTGGCCCCTTGACGACTTCAACCCGTTCCAGGTCCAAAAGGCGGGTGTTCAGCAACGACGAACCACCGCCCGAGGTGATGTTTTCCCCGGACACGTCTACGCCATCGAGCA
>CAMYJV010000229.1:0-1825 GCA_947258805.1 uncultured Gammaproteobacteria bacterium
AAAGCTTACGGCGCCGTGCTGGTAGCCACCGCCACCAGCGCGGCGGAGGCGCAACAGCTGGAAGCCGCAGGCATCGACCTGATCATCGCCCAGGGATTCGAAGCCGGCGGGCATCGGGGGGTGTTCGATCCAGCGCAGGACGATTCATCAACGACCCTGACGCTGCTGCCCGAGATCCTGGCCGCCGTGCAATTACCTGTTATGGTCGCCGGCGGCCTGCTGACCGGCGCAGACATCACCGGCGCCATGGCCCTTGGGGCCGCCGGCGCCCAGCTCGGCACTGCCTTCGTGGGCTGCCCGGAATCCGCGGCAAGCGCGGCACATCGTCGGGCGCTCGCAGACGCGCAGATGCGTACCGCATCGACCCGGGCCATTTCCGGGCGCCCGGCGCGTGCCATCGTCAACGGCCTGGTTCGCGCGCTGGATCGGTACGGCGACTCCGCGCCCGACTATCCGCTGCCCTACGATGCAGCAAAGCAGCTGGCGGACGCGGCTGAAGCACGCGGCGTTCACGACCTCGCCGCCTGGTGGGCCAGCGGCCCGGTGCCGCAGCCGCGCCAGCTGCCAGCCGGAGCGCTGGTCGAACGGCTCAAAGCTGAAATGCTGGCCGCGACTTAGAGCGCGCCCGATCATCAGAAGATCAGCTCCTGGGGGTAACCCGCCAGTAACGCTGCGCAAACTCCCCGCCGGTTGCCGGCAGCTCGTACTTTGCAATGTACGCCCTCTGGACCTCGGCGACCTCTGCTGCGTCTTCCAGGGTCACCAGGGTAACCGGGTAGACCTTGTCCGCGATCTTGATTCTGACGTCCGGCGAATCCTCCACCCAGCCGGGCCAGTTTTTGCTCTCCGGATCCCTTGCCGCCAGATACAGGGTGCCATCTACCGAGCTGCACCAGATGGTCACCGAGTGGGGCAGAAGATACGGCGTGCCCACCTGGACGAAGATTTCCTGGTGCTGATCGCTGAACGACCAGTCTTCGGGCAGGGCGGTGACTTCCTCGCCGGTGAGCCACAGTCCGGGACGTCGATCCTGAGGATCGCAAGCGCCCAGCAGCAGCAGGCAGCTCAGAACTAGAACGCGCGTCGTGGTTTGCATGGAATGCTCCGGTGGCTCAAGGGTTCTGGCTGAAACGTCGCGCCAACCGGCGCAGCGGGTGCCAGCGGGGCGCCTCGCTGAGCCAGCGGTGCACCCGTGGCTTGAAGGTCAGAGGCTCATCGAGAGTTCCCACGTTGACGCTGCAGACGTCGGGAGCGCCCTCGCTCAACGCGTACAGCTGAGTGCCGCAGGTGCCGCAGAAAAACCGGGTTATCGCGTTGCCCGCCCCGGACAGCGTCAGGTGCTCTCGCGGATGGCCCCGCGTAACCCTGAACTGATCGCGCTGCACATCGAACAGGTAGGCGGGCCCGCCGCCGGACGCATACTGGCAGCTTCGACAGTGGCAGGCCAGCATGTTGGTGATGGGTTCGTAAAAGCCGAAGCGCACCTCGCCGCACGCGCAACCGCCGGCATGTTTCGCTGCATCTGTATCTACCAACGCTGCCTGTCCTCCCGGGCGCGAAGCGTACGGCAATTCGCCCCCATCAAAGCCGGTACACCCAGTCCAGAACCGCGTTCTGCAGCTGCTTGCCCGGCCCGCGGTGGGCATCGGCGGCGTTGATAAGAACCACCACGTACAACCGACGACCCGACTCGGCGGTGACGTAGCCGGCAATGCCCGAAACGTTGTCCAGCCGCCCGGTTTTCAGATGCATCCGCCCCTGGGTCGGCGTGCCCTGAAACCGCCGGCGCGTCGTGCCGTCCAGACCCGCGACGGACAGGGAAGAA
>CAMYJV010000229.1:1873-5119 GCA_947258805.1 uncultured Gammaproteobacteria bacterium
GGGCTGCGCCATCCCGCTGCAAGCACCTCGGCCAGCTGATGGGCGCTGATCCGCGTGTCCCGGGCCAGGCCCGAGCTGTTGCTGATGACCAGGCCCTCGGTCGTGACGCCCTGCGCCGCCAGGACCTCCATCAGCGCCCTGTTGCCCTTTTCCGGCGTCGCCGGCGCGCCGAACATCTCAGCACCCAGGGTCAGCTCGAAGTTGCGGGTCATCACGTTGTTGCTGTACTTGTTGACCTTGCGGATGAGATCACCCAGGGGCTGCGAGCGATGGATGTGGAACGGCTCCTCCGCGGTGTCCGGCAGCTCGCCAACACGCCAACCGCCCTTCAGCTCGCCGCCGAGCTGGCGCCAGTACAGGTCGAACAGGCCGTAGGCGTAGCTCTCCGGCTGCAGAACGGTGCGGGTCATCTCGTAGTAGTTGCAGCCGCTGGGAAACTTCCCTTCCAGGAAAACCTGGTCTCTCTGCTCGTCGGGAACCGCCAGCGCGACCCCGCGCTGGTAGCCTCGACACGGTGACTGATAGAGGCTGAGCCGGTTGCGCAGCTGCAGGTTCGGCAGCGTCGGATAGGTGCTGACGTTTACCGAACGGCCATCCCCGCCGGGCTGCACGCGAAACCGGACCGCGTTGAAATTCACCAGCAGCGGGTGCGGCACGAGGTTGTACACCCGGTCCGGCTGGTTATCGAACGCGCCGCTGTCTTCCGGCGGCAGGTCGAAGAACGAGGAATCGAAGACCAGGTCGCCCTCGATGCGACCGATGCCCCGGTTGTGCAGGCCTTCCACCAGCTTCCAGTATTCTTCCGAGACGAAGAACGGGTCGCCATAGCCGCGAATCCACAGATCACCGTCCACCAGCCCGTCGCGGGGCGGGGCGTCCAGATAGACCTCGGTGCGCCAGGTATAGGCCGGGCCGAGCTGCGCCAGCACGGCATAAGTGGTGACAAGCTTCAGGGTCGATGCAGGATTTCTGGGCACGTCCGCGTTGACGCTGAGCAGCGGCGCCGGGTCGTCCACACCCTGGACCCAGACGCTGATGCCGGTTTCCGGAATGTTCAGCGAGCGAGCGGCGTGGGCGACTTTCGACGGCAGGCTGGTCAAGGGCTCTGCCGCTGCCGAAGGCAGGCTGCTCAGCCACCCAATTATCAGACCTATTCCAATCAGCCGGTACATAGCATCAACGACCCCGCGAACGGCGCCAGCACGGTCCTCAGTTTCCGGATGCCAACCTTAACGACCGGGCAGGCGCTCGTATACAGCAGTTAAGCTCGAGTACATCAGTGGCTCGTAACTTGTCGGAAACTAAACGATTTGGACGTCAGATTCCACTGGCAGCGCTGCACCCGGCTTGCCGACCGAACACGGCACCAGATGTCAGGCCGGTACCACCAGGATAGTTGTGATAGAACAGCCCGCCCACCAGCTCGCCGGCGCCGTAGAGCCCCGGTATGGGCGAGCCTTCCTCACTGATCACCCGGGCCTGGGCATCAACGTGTAGACCACCGAAGGTGAAGGTAATTCCGCAGGTGACGCCGTAAGCCTCGAATGGAGGCCGGTCCAGCGGGTTGGCCCAGTTGCTCTTGGGCACCGGTATGCCCCGGGTCCCCCGCCCGTCCTTCACCGCCGGGTCGAAAGGCCGGCTGGTATCAATGGCGGCATTGAAAGCCCGCACCGTTGCCAGAAACCCTTCGGCATCCACCCCCTCCATCTGCCCGGCCAGGGCTTCCAGGCTGTCGGCCCGGGCCCGGGTGACCTGACGTATCCGGTACTCGTCGCGTAGCAGGTGCGAGACCCGGGCATCGAAAACCTGCCAGGCCATCTGACCGGGCTGGTCGAGAATCTCCCCGCCATATTTCGCGTAGGTGTAGTTGCGGAAATCCGCGCCCTCGTCGACGAAGCGCTGGCCATCGGCGTTGACCATGATGCCCAGGGGGTAGGAGTGCTTCTGAAAGCCGTCGCCCACCGCCAGATCGCCGAACTCGGGCGCGTTCAGGTCCCAGCCCACGGCGTGACAGCCGGACCAGTGGCCGCGTGCCGCCGCCCCTGCCCGCAGGCCCATGGCGATGCCATCGCCGGTGTTGAACCGGGTACCGCGCACCCGAGCCAGATCCCAACCCGGGCCGAGATAACGCGCCCGCCATGCCGGGTTGGCCTCGAAGCCGCCGCTGGCCAGCACCACGGCGCTGGCCCCTATCCGGGCTTCGACGCCGGAGGATTCGGCGACCACGCCGACAACGTGCCCATGCTCGACAACGAGATCTTTGGCCCGGACGCCGTAGCGAACATCCACCCCCCGCTGCTCGGCAAGGGCAAAGAGACCCTCAACCAGCCCGGGACCTCCACCCCAGGCCTCGACGGTCAATCCGCCCCAGAACTGAACCCGGCCCCCACGCTCGAAGGACTGGCGCCCGTACAGGGGCAGGAACCGCAGGCCGAGCCCCCGCATCCACAACAAGGTCGGATAGCTGTCATCAATCAGCTTCGCCGCCAGCTCGGGGTCTGTCCGATAGCCGGTTATCCGGCCCATGTCGTCGAAGAAGTCGTCCCGGCGGTAGCTGCCGAAATCGGTACGGGCAAGCTCTGCCGATGTGAGATCCGGCATCAGCCTGCGCAGGTCTTCGACCCCGTCGTAAACCACCCGCATGGCGCCGGCAGTGAAGCGGGAATTGCCGCCGCGAAGCGGCTCCGGCGCGCGCTCCAGCAGGGTGACCCGGGCGCCTTGCTCGGCGGCGGCGAGGGCGGCGCACAGCGCCGCGTTGCCGCCGCCTACGACAACCACATGGGCAGCCGCCACCCTGCCAGCCGGCTACAGCCGATAGGTGAGCTGCAGAGTCATCAACCGCGGATACGCAATCTGCCCGGTGAGGTCCGAAATACCGGTGCCCGGAATGGTCCTCTGCAGCGGCTTGTCCTGGATGCTGGTTACGTAGATTTCGTCGAAGCAGTTGGAGCAGATGAAGGCCGCTTCCCAGGGGCCGGAAGGCTGAAAAACCCGCGCCGACAGGTTGGCCACGGTCCGGGAATCGATGTCGGTGTTGGGCTGCCGGCGGGTCTTGTAGCCTTCATCGTGGTAGATCACGTCCCCGGTCAGCTCCAGGCCCCAGCCCTCCCCGAGCATGGTCTGATAGGTGGCGCCGACGTTGACCTGCAGCGGCGGGCCGCCGTAGCGCTCGCCAGACAGATCCTGGACAGGAGCGCCGTCGGCTCTGATGTAGCACCCCGGCGGACCCGAGCCCACCGCCTGGGC
>CAMYJV010000230.1 GCA_947258805.1 uncultured Gammaproteobacteria bacterium
CGCGCGCAGCACCTGGATGTCTTCGCGCTGCGGCACATAGCCTTCGGCCGACAGCAGCAAGCGATAGTCGCCGGGCCACAGCAGGTAGCGGCCGCCGAAGGGCACCTTGATGAGGCCACCGGCGATTTGCACCTCGGCGTCGACCGGATCTATATCGATGCGCACCGCCTGGGCGGTGAACAGAAACAGTGCCACGGCCAGTAACAGCACCAGTGCCGCGCCAATGGCGTACCGCAAGCGGTGCGTCGGCGGCGGCCCAATTGCGCTGGCCGCCGCATCACTGCGCTGCCGGGCAACCGCCGTGATGACCGGCTCTTCCGCCGCTGGCGCTGCCGCAATCTCCGGCGGCAGGGTCTGATATTCATCTTCCGTCTGCGCCACGCGGAACTGCCACTGGCCGTCGGCAATCGAGCAGTCGATGCGAGCGGTATCCGTGCTCATTACATCGCCGTCTGCCAGCCAGCGCGCTGCGTCGAGACGATCGCCGTTCAGCGTAATGCGCGCACCGGGAGCCGGCTGCAACAACGGCCGCCCGTCCAGGTCGCTGATCTGGGCCAGCGGCGCAGAACCCTCGGCACCGGGAACGCGCAGCGCACACTCGGCACCACTGCCAATGGCCAGCGGCAGATCCGCGGGCCCGACACTGCGCGTGCCGGCAGAGGTGTCAACGCGGATGTCGAGGCTCAAATCGGTTCCTCGCACCTGACCACGATGGGCGGCGTGGTGCCATCCGCTGCCACACGGAACTCGCGCCGGGCGTCACGGTATCCGTCCCGCGTCCCGACCGCGACGTAAGTGCCCGGCCGCAGGTCCACCGTTCGCGTTGCAAAGAGCCCCAGTTTGCCAACTTTGTAGATCACGACGTCGGTGAGGTTATCGGAGTCGAAGCGCACCGGCACCGGGATTGCCGCAATCTTAAGCGCCTTTTCAAGGGCCGCGATCTGCGCCGCCAGCTTGCTGCCCATGGGCTTGGCCTTGCGCGCTTCATCGGCCACTCCCCTCGCCCTTTGCCACGCGCGCTCGTCATTGAGCTTGTCCGCGTTTGCGACCTCCGTATCCAGGCGCGCAGACAGCTCGGCGCGGCGACGCGCGTTTTCCAGGCCCTGCCTGGCTGACTGCAGGGTCGAATCGAGGCCAAGCGCAGACTCGTACTGGCGGCTCGCAGCTTCCCAGTCTTCCTCAGCGGCGAGCTCCCTGGCGCGCGCCTCGAAGGCAACCACCTGCTGCAGTCGCTCTTCCGCAGCGAGTTGCGCCAGCCCGGTGCGCGCGTCTGCATCGCCCGGCCGGGTGCGCAGCGCGGCCTGGAAGGCCCGCCGACCGGCACCCCAGTCGCGCCGTGCCAGGGCCGCATAGCCGGCCGCCATCTGCTGTTCGTAAGCTGCCCGCGACAGAGCCCCCTGCGTTCGGGCCACACCCTCTTGCGCGGGCGTCCAGTCCGGATCAATTTCCAGCGCCTGCCGGTAGAAACCGGCGGCGGCGCCCAGATCACCAGCCGACTCCCGGGCCGTCGCATCGCTCATCAGCGCGAGTACCTCCTGCAGACGCCCGGCACGCTTGAGCCCGCGCTTCGCCGCTTCGTTCGCGCTATCAACGGCCAGCGCGAGTTCATAACGGTCAAGGGCCGTTGCCCGGTCGCCGGCCAGCAGGGCTGCTTCGGCCTCGGCCAGGGCCGTTGCGAGCACCTGCGGCACCCGGGTTTCAATCACTTTCAGCAGCGTCAATGCACGCCGGTAACCCGTCGCCGCGGCCGGGTAATTACGTTCCCGATAACGGGAGTCGCCATCTGCTGCAAGCCGTTCCGCTTCGGTCCAGTCGGCCCCGCCCCAGCGAGCAACACCCTGTTCCTGCAAACGGTCCTGCAATACGAGCAACTCCCCGAGCACTTCATCAGCGCCCGCCCGCGCTTCGGGCGACGAAGCCTGATCGGGAACCACGTCAGCAGGCTGCTCCGGCGCCGGCTCGACCGGCGCGGGACTAACGGTGACCGGCCCGCGCTCTTCGACGACTGTCGGCAAGAGAAAGACCACGCCGAGCACCGCAGCGACCAGGACAATAAAGGCTACCAGTACCCAGCTGCCGGGCAGACCCGCAGCCCGCCGTTCGGTGCCGGTGGTCGGACGGCTGGCGTCCGGCACCACCGTTTTCTGCCGCCGCACCGGCTGAATCACCCCCCCGGGTGCTGCATCGGCCGCCACGTCGTCGAGCACGCTGCGCACCGCAGCGATGCCGGCCGGCCGACGCGCGGGATCTTTATCGAGGGTGGCCGCCAGTAAATCGTGCAGCGCCGCGGGTATCGGCTGACCGGTGCCGTCGAGTTCGGGCAGAGCGGGCAGTTCATCGCGCACGCGCTCAGGCGTTGCGCCAGGGTGGAACAACGGCTGCCCGGACAGCAACTCATAGAGCAGCGCGCCGACGCCGTAGACGTCGTCGGCCACGGCAGGTACCTCGCCGGCGAGCTGCTGCGGGCTCATATACGGCAGCGAACCCCCACCGCGAAGATTCCCGGCCTCGACATCCAGACCGCCGGCGATGCCGAAGTCGGCCAGGTAGGCAACACCCCGCGGGTCGACCAGCACGTTCGACGGCTTGAGGTCGCGGTGCACGATACCGTTGCGATGAGCGTACTCGAGAGCGTCGCAAACCATCTGGCACAGCGGCAACAAGCCGGTTAAGGCCGCACCCCGCCGCTGCACGAGACTGCCACCGGGCACGTACTGCATCGAGATGAAGAAGCGGCCATCGGCTTCGTGAAAATCGTGCACGCGAACGATGTTCGGATGCTGCAGCTGGCGCGCCTTCCGGCACTCGTCGCGCAGCAGGTGAATGTGGCGATCAGAGTCTGCGAGGCCGGGGGCCAGCACCTTCAGCGCGAGGTCTTCGCCCAGCTCGCGGTCGTGGGCGAGCCACACTTCGCCGCTGCTACCTCCACCCAGGGGGCTGCGAAGTTCAAAACGGTCGCCGAGAACGACGCCTGGAGACAATTCCGTCATGGAGCAACGGGGCGTCGCGCCGCACGGAGCGGCGCCGGACTGTCAGTCAATGGGCGGCTCGATGGGTTCTCCGGCGGACTCCGACAGCGTCACAAGGCCCGTCTCGCGAGAGTAGATTTCTCGCAGCAGCCTGCGCCACTCCCGGTACTTCTCCTCCGCCGTGCCGGTCAGCCGCCGCGTCTGCCCGTCGATTTCAATCACGAGCGGCTCG